>CALRXG020000123.1:0-14862 GCA_943372075.1 Bordetella parapertussis
GTGGGAGCGGTTTATCCCTCCCCGGCTATATCAGGCGCGAGCGCCCATCCACCCCAAGCGCCCATATGGCTTTGACCCGTCCGGTTGTCCCCCCGGACGGGTCTTTCATTTTGGGGATGCCCTTGCATGACTGGCCGGCCGACCGGGGCCGATGACAAGGAGCGCGGGCGCGCCGGCGACGGGGTCGCCAGCATCGGTCGTCAGCGTTTGCTGTGGATCGTTGCGTTGTGCAGGGCTCGGGAGCGCCTCGCATCGCCTCCATGCAAGTCGATGACTTGACGAGGGTTCGGGCGAGAAACTCCGTATTCAAGCGGACTTCTTTCATCGCCCGTCCGCGATTAAGAATTTAGTTAGACTTTATTTACCTTTTCCACAGAATATCCATGTCACGTCCAGTTGATTCGGTTCGGTTGCGTCTGCGTCCGTTTCTCTCTTGCGGGCAAGTTGAATGACACATCGGACTGACGCGGCCAGGGGCCAGGAGATCGTTGCGCGCTGGTGCAACCTTGCCGAGCAAAGGCTGGAGCATCTCACCGAACTGTTCGAGACCGGACGCTGGCGCCGCTATCACAGCGAGCAGGCCTTTCTCGAGAACATCAGGGAAGCACGAGCCGCGGTCGATATCTGGCGGGAACTGCTGACCCGCGAAGCCTCGCTCGACAATTCGCCGATCGACCTGGCTTGGCTCGGCCGTGGCAAATCGATCCTGCCGCCACGCCGTATCTCACTAACGCCGGAACGCCGGTCGGACGCCACCGCATTGGCGCAGGCCGCGATGACCGCGGTTGCGGCCGCGCTGGAGACGGCGACGGACGTCTTGGACGAGCCGCCGACCGTGGCCGACGCGCCGTCGCTGGAGATGCCCCCTCCAGCGCGGCCGCCGGTGCTCGATCTCGACACCATCCAGCGGCGCTATCCGCTGCTGCGCAACGCGCTGTAGCTAGCGCCGCACCGCATTGGCGCTCACCGTCAGCTGCGCGTATTGCTGGGCGCCGCCCACGGACAGATCGGCCGTCACCGGGCGAGCGTGATCGAGCCCGACCACCGCGCCACGCAGTGCCTCCGCGATCATGTTGTTGTTGATCAGCGCTGAGCCCGCGCCGGGTACCACCGAGACGCCGATGCCGATCAGGGCGTTGCGGATCACATTGCCCGATATCGCGACGTCGCGCAGATATTTGCCCCAGCCGGCCACGATGCCGAAGCTGGGCGCGTTCTCGATCACGTTGCCGGTCACTGAGGTGTCGGCCTCGACATAGATTCCGATGCCAGCGCCGTCATTCGGGTCGGTGCCGACAGGACGCTTCGGCAACAAATTGCGGATGATGTTGCCTTGAACCACCGCGATGCGGCCGCCTTCGTTGAAATTGCATACGGAGACGCCGAGGGCTGCGCCGTCGACGGTGTTGTTGGCGATCACGGCGGCTTCGAACGAGAACTCCGAGTAGAGTGCCACCTCGCGGACACTGCTGACGCTGTTATCGCTGATGTGGATGTTGGAGGCCGAATTGCCGCGCACCGCTGAGAAGTCGCAATTGCTGATGCGGTTTCCGCGCACGATCACATTGCCGGCCCGGAACGCGTTGATGGCGTTGCCATACTGTCCGGAGCCGCCGGGGCCGGCCTTGATGTCCTCGATCCGGTTGTCGGCGACGATCGAGCCGTCATCGCCGATCGCGGTGCGCAGGATCTCGATGCCGTTGTCGTTGGTGCCCTTGATGGTGTTGCGCGAGACGATCAGGCCGAGCGCATCGAACGACACCAGCGCCGTGGTCGCGATGCCGGTGAAGACGTTGTTGCTGACGTCGCCCGACATCTGCTCGAACCAGATGCCGCTGCCGCCGCTCGCGGTGACCTGGCAATCGGTGATGCGAATGTCGCGGCCGGACAGGCAATGGACGAGGCCGCGTCGAGCCGGCAGCGGCACATTGCCGCCGTCGAAGGAAAGGCCCATCAGGACGATGCCTCCGGCGCCTTCGCCTTCCAGCAGCGAGGCGCCGCCATTGAACACCAGACGGCTGGCGCCGCGTACGCCGATCAACTGGCTGCCGGGCGCAAGCCGCAACAGCCCGCTGCGATAGACGCCGGGCGGGAACGCCAGCGGCACCTGCGCGCGTGCCGCATCGTCGATCGCACGTTGCAGGTTGCGGGTCTGGTCGTCGGGGCTGCCGGGCCGGACGCCATATTGCGTGACGTCGCGGCCGAGCGAGCCGGTGGATTGCGCGGCGCGCGCAGCGTCCGGCGACATCGCAATCGCGCCGGCGACGCCGGCGGCGGATGCTCCGATGAGATGGCGGCGGTTGACGTCCATGGGCATTGCCCTCGCAAATACTCGCGAGCGGTGGCGTTCGCGCCCGACCAGTAGCGCGAAAGGCGGCGCAGCATGGTGAACACGCCGACGCAGCCCTGCGATTGTTGGCGGTAGGGTTAACCCCGGGTGCAGCCGCTTCAAATTGTCGAACGGCGAGTTCAGACGCCAGCGATTGAGCCGAGGGGCCGCTGGATCGCCCGCCTTCGCGGGCGATGACGATTGGGGATGGGAAACAGTTCCACGTGCTCGCAATGCCTTGTCCGAGCGTCGCGTCGTTTGGCTCAAAGCCATGCAGAGGACGCAGCGTGCCGCGCGGACACGAACTGTCTTGCGCGGTTGCCATGGGCCGCGCCCCGGCCGATGATGCACAAAACAAGTCAGAACCAATCGAGAGGAAACGAATGCGCGGGCGTCGTGTACTGATGGAATCGTTCGTGTCGCACGGCGTGCGTCATATCTTCGGCAATCCCGGCACCACCGAAACACCGCTGCTCGACAGCCTGCCGGCATTTCCGCAACTCGAATACATCATGGCGCTGCATGAAGGTGTCGCCGTCAGCGCCGCCAGTTTCTACGCGCAGGCGGCGGGGCGCGTTACCGTCGCCAATCTGCACGTCGCTCCCGGCCTCGGCAACGGCATCGGCTCGCTCTACGGCGCGCTGAAGGCAGGATCGCCCGTGGTGGCGACGGCCGGCCAGCAGGACACGCGGATGCGGCTCAAGAACCCGCTGCTCGGCCACGACCTCGTGGCCATGGCGGCACCGGTGACGAAGTGGAGCGTGCAGATCGAGCGCGCCGACGAGATCGCACCGATCATGCGACGCGCGTTCAAGGTCGCAACCGACGCGCCGCAGGGGCCGGTATTCGTATCGTTGCCGATCGACGTCCTGGAGCAGGAGACCGCGGTCGATGCCGCGATGCCGGACAATCTGTGGCGATCGACACGTCCCGACCCGGCAGGCATCGACGCGCTGGTTGAGCTGCTGCTGAAGTCGAAAAGTCCTGCGATCATCGCCGGCGACGACGTGGCGAGATCGGGCGGCGAACAGGCGCTGGTGGCGCTGACGGATGCGATCGGCGCCACCGTGTGGTTCGAGGGCCTGCGCCATCACGCGCCATTCCCGACCAGCCATCAGAGCTACCGGCAGTCGCTCCCGGGCGACGCCCGGCAGGTGCGGAAGGCGCTGGGCGACACCGATCTCGTGCTGCTGATCGGCGGTCCGTTCTTCGAGGACATCTGGTTCGCACCCGGCGGCCACATCCCCGACGGCGCGGCCTTGCTGCAGATCGAAGCCTCCGCCGAGCGCCTCGCGCTCAACAACCGGGTCGATGCCGGCGTCGTCGGCGACATCGCCGCCAGCCTCGGCGCGTTGACGAAGGCGCTGCACGCAAAGGCGGGTGCGCAGTTCACGCAGGCCGCGCAAAGCCGTAATGCCACGCTCGCCGAATTGCAGCGGAAAGAGAAGGAAGCCTACCGCGCCCGTGTCGAGAAAAGCTGGGACCGTGAGCCGAGCTCGATGCCGCGCGTCACCGCGGAGCTTCGTCGCGGTCTGCCCAATGATGTCGTGATCGTCGATGAGAGCATCACGGCGAGCCTCGATCTCGCGCGTGCCTTCGATTATCGCGGCTTCGGCGATTATTTCGGCGGCCGTGGCGGCGGCATCGGGCAGGGCCTCGCCGGCGCGATCGGCGTCAAGGTCGCGATGCCGGACCGTCCGGTCGTTGCGATCTCCGGCGACGGCTCGGCGATGTATGCGATCCAGGCGCTTTGGACCGCCGCGCACCACAAGCTTGCGATCGTGTTCGTGGTGCTCGCGAACCGGGAATACCGCATTCTCAAGCATAATGTGGATGTCTGGCGGCAGAATTTCGAGGCCGGCACCCAGCATCCCTATCAGAACATGGATATCACCGGTCCCGCGCTCGACTTCGTGCATCTCGCAGCCGGGATGGGCGTCGAGGCCGTCAGGGTCGAGAAGGCCGACGAGATCGCCGGCGCGGTTGCGAAGGCTGTCGCGACCCGGCGGCCATATCTCGTCGAGATCGCAATCGAAGGAAAGCGCTAAAGCATGATCCGGAAAAGTGCGAAGCGGTTTTCCGAGAAGATCATGCTCAAACAGAGAACAATGAAGTAGTCACGATTCGATCTATTCTCGTTGCGCTCTAAAGGAGCTTCTGATGACGGGCATTCTGGACGGCAAAGCCGCATTGGTGACGGGCGGCGGCTCCGGCATCGGCCGGGCCACGGCGATTGCGATGGCACGCGAAGGCGCACGCGTGGCGGTGTCCGACCTCTCGAAAGACGGCATCGACGAGACCGTTGCGCTGATCAACGCCGCCGGCGGCCAGTCGATCGCGATAAAGGGCGACGTCACCGATGAGGCAGATGTCGCGAATATGGTGGCGCGCACGGTGTCGGCGTTCGGGCGCATCGATTGCGCATTCAACAATGCCGGCGTGGCCGGACGCTCGGTCGGCCCGCCCGGCCAGCGCATTCACGAACTCACCCAGCCCTCCGTCGCGAAGATGTTCTCGGTGAATCTGATGGGCGTGTTCCTGTGCCTGAAATACGAGATCGCGCAGATGCTCAAGCAAGGTGGCGGCGGCGCGATCGTCAACACGGCCTCGATCGCAGGATTGGTCGGCCTCGCCACGTCGGCCCATTATGTCGCGACCAAGCACGGCGTCGTCGGACTGACCAAATCCGCTGCGATCGAATATGGCCAGGACGGCATCCGCGTGAACTGCGTCAATCCCGGCTACATCAAGACGCCCATGACCAAGGAGACGATGGACGAACGTCATGACGAGATCATCGCCAAGGTGCCGGTACGGCGCCTCGGCGTGCCCGAGGAGATCGCCGAAGCCGTGGTCTGGATGTGCTCGGACAAGGCCTCCTTCATGACCGGCGCATCGCATGTGATCGACGGCGGCTACAGCGCCGCTTGACGCGCGCTGACAACTATATGGACGTTCGACATCCGCCAGGGCTTTGTGATCGAGCCCGCATCTTCGACGACGAAGCCACGTGTGTCGGCCGCTGGGGTGGAGCTCCGTTGACTGTTGGGAGAGGGAGCTCTTTCACCCAAGTCGAAGTTCCGGAGATATTCGCGCCGCGCCGAGACCATTCGGGCCCGCAGCATCATGCGTTGGCCAATCGTGCTAAAAATTTGGTCAGGAGGGGAGCGTTGCGAAAAAAGTGACGGGTTAGCCCTCAATCCGGTATTAAAGTAGTTGCTTTTTTGCTGCGGTAGGATTTTACTATATTTAATTTAATATTATGCGCGAGTTTATTTAAAGGAGGAGTGTATTATGAAGAAGCTGTCTGCGACCATTATGTTCACTGCGGCGACTCTGGCTTTGAGCTGTTCTCAGAGCTACGCCGGGTTGGCAGGTTCAACCGTGGATGTCGGAGCCTACTATCCAAACCAAACGACGGTTTATTCAGATGGTGGCAACAAGGTTGTCGGGCCCGGTGTCGAGTACGGCGAAGGAACCTTCGCGACCTATAACCCGTCGATGAGCATCGACCTTTCGGACAATCAGCTGATCCTCTCGATGAACGGCTCGTCCACGACCTTTCTAACCGGTGCCTTCAACGGGTTTGAGATCAAGGATTTGTCTGGCGGAGTGTTTACGGCCGCCAGTGTCGACGGCTCCAGCAATTTCAATCCGGTCATCACCTTCTCTGGAAACACGCTCTTCCTGAACTATCAGGGTCTCGATGCGAGCGGCATTTCCGTGATCGACTTCCAGGTCTCGTCGGCCGTCCCTGAGCCTTCCACGTGGGCGATGATGCTGCTCGGCTTCTGCGGTCTTGGTTTCTTCGCTTATCGCCGCAAGGATAGGCTGGTGTCGAACGCCGCTTGATACCGACAATACGGGCTTGCGTGAGACAGGCCGCCGCGATGGCGGCCTGTCTTTGTCTTGCATGTCAGCATGCGTTCCAGCGCTCGACCTGCGGTGATCCCGGCTCTCGCTCAATTGATAGCTTATGGGCGAGGCAAGCTGCGCCTGGATTGCGGAGATGTCCGCTACGTGCGCGCGGCCTGCCGGGTCAGTCTCACAAGCTCCAGCAGCATGGCCTCGCCGGCATCGACGAGCTGTTCGAGGGTGATCGACGATTTGCCGCGTGCGGCCGTTCCATCGTGGGCGAGCGGTGGAACATGGACGAACTGTGCCAGACGGACGCCACGGTCGTCATCCATAGTTTCGATCGCGCGCCAGCTCAGGTAGTTGCAGAGATAGCTGCCGGCATCGCGTGACATCCGTGCATCGATGCCCGTCGCCAACGCAGCGCGCAGCAGCCTTTCGCTGTGCGGCCCGAACCTGCGCGCGTCGACGCCGTCGACAATCGACCCCTTGCGCGCATGCTGGCGGCCGGCGTCGGGAAAGCGCGTCGTCACCGCGTTGCGGGCGCGGCTTTCGACCCGCAGATGCGCGGTTCGGCCGGCGAGGCCGAACATCAGCAATGCCTGTGGGCGATGCCGCGCGATCAACTCCGGCAGCTCGCGATCGACGGCAGCATAGGTGACGTCGAAGATGTGGCTCGTCAGCGCGACGTCGTCGAAGGCCGGCCGGCGCAACGCGGCCAGCCGCTTCACCAATGGCGTGGTCGGGTTGAACGGCGCACCAGGAAACGGTCCGAACCCGGTGAGCAGGATGCGCAGCCTGCCGTTCAATGCAGCATCTCCGCGATCTGCTCAGCGGCGACCGCAGGCGAGATGCGGCCGCCGGCGACCTCGGCCTCCATCTTCTTCACCCTGGCGCGGATCGTGGCGTCCGAACGCAGCCGCGACATCATCCGGCTCTCCAGCATCGACCACATCCACTTCACCTGCTGGTCGCGGCGGCGCGCTGCGAACTCGCCCGAGGCGTTCATCGCGGTGCGGTGATCGAGGACCTTCTGCCACAACTGCTCAAGCCCCGCGCCGGTCAGCGCGGAATAGGTCACGACCGGCGGATGCCAGTGTTCGGAGCGCGGCGCGAGGATGTGCAGCGCGCTGCGATAGTCGGCTGCCGCATGGTTGGCGCGCTTGACGTTATCGCCGTCGGCCTTGTTGATCGCGATCATGTCGGCGAGCTCGACGAGGCCCTTCTTGATGCCCTGCAATTCGTCGCCGGCGCCGGGCAGCATCAGTGCCAGGAAGAAATCGGTCATGTCGCAGACCGCGGTCTCGGACTGGCCGATGCCGACGGTCTCGACCAGCACGACATCGAAGCCGGCCGCCTCGCACAGCAGCATCGCCTCGCGGGTTTTCGCCGCGACGCCGCCGAGCGTGCCCGAGGACGGCGAGGGCCGGATGAAGGCCTGATCGGAGACCGCAAGCCGCGCCATCCGCGTCTTGTCGCCCAGGATCGAGCCGCCGGTGCGCGCTGAGGACGGATCGACCGCCAGCACCGCGACCTTGTGGCCGCGTTCGATCAGGAACATGCCCAGCGCATCGATGGTGGTCGATTTGCCGACGCCGGGCGAGCCGGTGATACCGACCCGCACCGCCGTGCCGGTGTCGGGCAACAGCGTCTGCACCAGCTCGCGCGCCGCGGCCTGGTGATCGCCACGCCGGCTCTCGACCAGCGTAATCGCCCGCGCCAGCGCAGCGCGGCGACCGGCACGGAGATCACGGGCGAGGGCGGCGGTGTCAGGAGAGGCAGGCTTCGAGGCGATCATCTTGGAGATTTACAACGGCTGGCGGTTGCAGGCGAGGGCTGTGTCCCCGCCATCCAGTACCGATTATGCGATCGGAAATCGGGTGGCCGGCGTGGCGTGCTACGCGATATCCGGGCCGCCTTCCGCCGCCGGCGGATGAGCGTTTCCTTCGGAGCCTGCCATGACCGTTGCCTATTACAGTGCCGTCCTCGACCATCCGCTCGATACCGTGTGGTCGTTGATCCGCGACTTCAACAACTATCCGGCCTATATTGATGGCGTCAGCGAAAGTGTGATCGAGGACGACAGGCGCGGCGATGAGGTCGGTGCGATCAGGCGATTCTGCTATCTGGGCCTCTGGGTTCGCCAACGTCTGGCCGGCCATTCGGACCAGCAGCACACGCTGACCTATGCCGGCATCGAGCCGCTGCCGTTTCCGCAGGATGGCAGTTCGCTGGTGCCGCAGCCGACCCAGTATGAAGGCACCATGCATCTGCTGCCGGTCGTCGAGGGCAACCGCACCTTCATCGAGTGGTCGGTCAAGCTCGACACCGCGCCTGACGATGCCGATCGCTGGCAACTCCAGTTTGGGGAGTGGATTCCCGATTGGACCAATTCGCTGGTGAGGGCGCTGGCGCGCCATAGCACCGATGCGCGCTGAAACCCGCGACTACGGGTCGTCGGCATCGCCCTTCGGCCGCGCGCCGGCAAAGATCCTTGTGCCCTCTGCCGTGAGGTATGGCTTCAGCGTCTCCCAGGGCACGAAGATCACGTACGGTCCTTCGGCATAGGGGCCGACGGCATAGGGCGGGTAATGGAAGGTGAGGCCGGAGCTCTTGCCGGCTTCGGTCGACGGCGCCAGGGTCACCGCACCGATCCTGAGCAGGGTCGGCTTCAGTTCCTTGTACCAGTCGGCGTTCGCGGTCTCGCCGGCGTCGCGCCGCTTCTTCTCGGCGTTCAGTGCGTTGACGATGGCCCTGCGTAGCGCGGTCAGGGTCGGTCCGTTATCGGCGGTCTCGGTGAAGAAGGGACGGATGCTGATGTGCCTGTGGTCCGTCGTGTCCCACAGGATGGTGTTGACGTCGGTGTTCGGATGCGCGCCGTGGGTGTCCATGTAGTCGTCGCGCAGCACGCTGACATAACGGCCGTCGACCACCGAACGCACCGAATATCTGCGCTCGATCGAATAGCCGCCGCGGTCCTTGAACAGCGCAGGCTCCTGCTTGCGATCGGTCGCAGCCTCGGCGGCTTGCGTGTCGATCCATTTCCTGCCTTCGGCGAGGCAATCGGCCGCCAGCGCGGGATCGGCCTTGATCTTGTCGTCGAGATAGACGCCCGCCTCGATGCTGGCGTTCTTGATCGCAGCATCGGGCTTGGGATCGGCTGCGCGCGCCGGCAGGCAGAGGCAGGCCAGCAGGCCGGCGAAGCCCATGATGCGGGCAGGCGTCATCGAGCGTGCGGCGCGCATGGAAAACTCCAGATGGGAGGGCCGAATGCGGCAGCGTTACTCCGCCGCCGCCTCGCTATGGCCGAGCCGGGCGTTGAGCTTGTGGATCAGCTCCTCGGCGGCCTCCGAGATCACCGTGCCGGGCGGGAAGATCGCCTCGGCGCCGGCCTTGTACAGCGCGTCGTAATCCTGCGGCGGCACCACGCCGCCGATGATGATCATGATGTCCTCGCGGCCATGCTTCTTCAGCGCGGCCTTCAATTCCGGCACCGCGGTGAGATGGGCAGCGGCGAGCGAGGAGACGCCGAGGATGTGGACGTCGTTCTCGACCGCCTGGCGGGCGGCCTCGTCGGCGGTTGCGAACAGCGGCCCGATATCGACGTCGAAGCCGACATCGGCGAAGGCGGATGCGATCACCTTCTGGCCGCGGTCGTGGCCGTCCTGGCCGATCTTGGCGACCAGGATACGCGGACGGCGGCCTTCGGCCTCCTCGAACGCGTCGATCAGCTCCTGCACCTTCTCGACCCGGTTGGACATCGTCGCTGCCTCTCGCTTGTAGACGCCGGTGATCGACTTGATCTCGGCGCGGTGGCGGCCGAACACCTTCTCCATCGCGTCCGAAATCTCGCCGACGGTGGCCTTGGCGCGCGCGGCATCAATGGCGAGCGCCAGCAGATTGCCGTTGCTTTCGCCGGCCGAGCGGGTCAGCGCGGCGAGCGCCGCCTCGACGTCCTTCTGGTTGCGTTCCTTCTTCAAGCGGCCGAGCTTGTCGATCTGCAGCCGCCGCACGGTGGAGTTCTCCACCTTGAGCACGTCGATCGGCTTCTCGTTCGCAGGCCTGAACTTGTTGACGCCGATCACGGCCTGGCGGCCGGCATCGATCCGCGCCTGGGTCTTGGCGGACGCCTCCTCGATGCGCAGCTTCGGCACCCCGGCCTCGATCGCCTTGGCCATGCCGCCGAGCTCCTCGACCTCCTGGATATGGCCCCAGGCCTTGGCCGCGAGGTCGCGGGTCAGCCGTTCGACATAATAGGAGCCGCCCCAGGGATCGATGATGCGGTTGGTGCCGCTCTCCTGCTGCAGGAACAGCTGGGTGTTGCGGGCGATACGCGCCGAGAAATCGGTCGGCAGCGCCAGCGCTTCGTCGAGCGCGTTGGTGTGCAGCGACTGGGTGTGGCCCTGGGTTGCCGCCATCGCCTCGATGGTGGTGCGCATCACGTTGTTGAAGACGTCCTGCGCGGTCAGCGACCAGCCCGAGGTCTGGCAATGGGTGCGCAGGCTGAGCGAACGCGGATCCCTGGGGTTGAACTGCTTCAAGAGCTTGGCCCACAAGAGCCGCGCGGCGCGCATCTTGGCGACTTCCATGAAGAAGTTCATGCCGATCGCCCAGAAGAACGACAGCCGCGGCGCGAAGCGATCGACGTCGAGGCCAGCGGCCAGGCCGGCGCGCAGATATTCGACGCCGTCGGCCAGCGTATAGGCGAGCTCGAGGTCCTGCGTCGCGCCGGCCTCCTGCATGTGATAGCCGGATATCGAAATCGAATTGTATTTCGGCATCCGCTGCGAGGTGTAGGCGAAGATGTCGGAGATGATCCGCATCGAGGGCGCGGGTGGATAGATGTAGGTGTTGCGCACCATGAACTCTTTCAGAATGTCGTTCTGAATGGTGCCCGACAGTTTCTCCGGCGGCACGCCCTGTTCCTCGGCGGCCGCGACGAACAGCGCGAGGATCGGCAGCACCGCGCCGTTCATGGTCATCGAGACGCTCATCTGGTCGAGCGGGATGCCGGCGAACAGCGTGCGCATGTCGTAGATGGAGTCGATCGCGACGCCGGCCATGCCGACGTCGCCCGAGACGCGCGGATGATCCGAGTCATAGCCGCGATGGGTGGCGAGGTCGAACGCGACCGACAGGCCCTTCTGCCCGGCGGCGAGGTTGCGGCGATAGAAGGCGTTGGAATCCTCCGCCGTGGAGAACCCGGCATATTGCCGGATCGTCCAGGGCTGGTTGACATACATGGTCGGATAGGGGCCGCGCAGATAGGGCGCGATCCCCGGCCAGGTCTCGAGGAAATCGATGCCGGCGAGATCGGCCTCGCCGTAGATAGACTTCACCGGAATGCCCTCGGGCGTCAGCCACGGCTCGGCGCTCGCAGCTTGCGCCGCAATGGCAGTGGGCTGGAAGGCGACATCGGCGAAATTGGGAATGCGGGTCATTCCTTGGCTTCCTTAATCATGGTCCGGATGCTGATGGCTGGCGATCGCCGCCATCTGCTCCGGTCCGTAGTTCTGCATCGTGGTCTGGCTCGGCAAATTTGCGATGCCGACCACCCAGCCGAGCCGGGATTCGGTTCCATATTGCCGCGTCGGCACGATCCGGTCGGGCCGGTCGAAGGTGCCGGTCATGATCTCGATGCGGGAGCCGTCGATCCGGCGGAAGCTCAGCGGCGTGCCGCAGGCGGCGCAGAAGTCGCGCTCGGCGATCGAGGAGGATTTGAACGCCGCCGGCTTGCCGCGGGTCCAGGCGAAATGCTCCTTGTCGATGTCGGCGAACGAAGCGAACGGAGCGCCCGACGCCTTCTGGCACATCCGGCAGTGGCAGATGCTGACCCGGTTTGGTGCCGAGGACACCGCAAAGCGGACGGCGCCGCACTGGCAGCCGCCGGTCAGAACGGGTGTCGATGGGGTGTCTGCCGTCATGTCTGCTCCGTCAGCCGATAGGCTTCGCGCAATGTTGCCAGCGCATCACCGCCGGCGAAGACGAACTCACCGATGCCGGCCGCCCGAAGCGCCGCTTCCTGGTCGCCGGGCCGCCCTGCCAGATAGATATGCCTTGCACCGGCGCCGTGAAGGGCCTTGGCGGCGTCCGCCGCGCTGACGGCATAGACCTTGTCCGAGGAACAGATGCAGGCCATCGCGGCGCCCGAGGCCTTGAAGGCCGCCGCAAGCGCCGCCGGATCGGCAATGCCCTCGCTGTCGATGGCCTCGATCCCGCCAGTCTCGAAGAAGCTCTTCGCAAAGGTCGCGCGGGCGGTGAAATCGGCCGGCGTGCCTAGATTGGCGAGGAAGATCTTCGGCCGCGCGCCATGCGCCTTCAGCGCCGCATCCGACTTGTCGCGCAGCGCCTCGAACGGCTCGGCGAGCCGCATCGGTGCCAGCGCATCGAACTTGATCTTGGCAGCGGCCGGTGACATCGGCGCTGCCGGCTTCACATCCAGCACCGCGAGGTTGGCCTCGTGCAGGTTGGGGAATTCGCTGGCGCCGGTCAGCACGTCGCGGCGCTTCGCCACATTGGTTTCGCGCAGCGCCCGCGTCGCGGCGACCTTTGTTTGCAGCGAGCCTTGCTCGAGCGCGGCGAAGATGCCACCGGCCTTTTCGATCTCCTGGAATAGCGTCCATGCCGCGTCGCAGAGCTGTGCGGTCAGCGTCTCGATGCCGCCCGAGCCCGCCGCGGGATCGGAAACTTTTGCGAGGTTGGATTCCTCGAGCAGCACGAGTTGCGTGTTGCGCGCGACGCGGCGGGCGAAGTCATCGGGCAGACCGAGCGCCAGCGTGTGCGGCAGCACGGTGATCGCGTTGGCGCCGCCGAGCCCGGCCGCGAAGGTCGCGATCGTCGCGCGCAGCATGTTCACGTTGGGGTCGCGCTGGGTCAGCATGCGCCAGGCGGTCTGCGCATTGACGAAGATCGGCTTCGGCGCGAGCCCGCAAGCCTCTTCGACCCTTGCCCACAGGCGGCGCAGCGCGCGGAATTTCGCCATGGTCAGGAACTGGTCGGCATCGGCGCTGAGCCGGAACGAAATGCCTGTGCGCGCCGCATCGAGATCGATCCCGGCGGCTTCCAGCATGCGCAGATAGGCCAGCGCCAGCGCCAGCGTGAAGGCGAGTTCCTGCACCTCGGACCCGCCGGCATCATGCACCGGACGGCCGTCGGCCAGCACGAACGGCCCCTTGAAGCCGCGCTTGATCAGACCGTTGACCACCTGGCCGAACGGCTTCTGGTAGTCGGCCCAGGCGGTGGCCGCTGCACCCCGCACGGCGATGGTGCTGAGCGCCTGGTAGTTGAAATGGAGATCGAGCTTGGCCGGATCGAGCTTGCGGGCCTCGACCATGTCGGCAAACGTCTCGCCGGCGTTCTCGCGTCCGATCACCGGGTTGAGCGCGATCATGATGCCGGCGTCGAGATGGACACCGCCGCAGGCCCGCGCCAGCGTCTTCTTGCTGGCATCTGCGAGGCCGAAGCCGCGCGTGCCCGGACCGCCGGCAAACTCGAATTCGAGGCCGGTCGCGCCGTTCTCGAGATCCTGCAGCGCCTGCGCATTGGCCTGCGCGGCATCCGGATGGTCGACCCGCTGGATGATCTGCCACGGGGTGGCGGCGGCGCGGCCCGGAAGCGGGCTCGAATTGGTGGCGCGGCGATAGATCGGATCGATCTTCAGGCCGTCATAGGTCTTGCCCACCAGCTTCTCGAACGGCGCGCCCTTCAGCACGCCATCGACCAGCTTGCGCCAGTCGTCATAGGTCGCAGCCGGAAAATCCGAAGCCAGGGTGAGATCGTCAGTCGAGGTCGTCATCCGCCCAAATTGTCCTTCATCGGCCCCCGTGTGGGGCACCTTGATTTGGCCGGAAATTGCCACGGGCGGGCGGCCAAGCCAAACTTTTGTTTGCGGCCGCTGGGCTTTTAATCGAGGTCCGCTAGACGGAAAATACCGTCTGTCGAGACCCCTGCCAGCGCATCGGCGACGCGGCGCCCGGCGATGACGCGGTCGGGAACGATCTCGGCCAGCGGCACCAGCACGAAGGCGCGTTCGAACAGCCGCGGATGCGGCAGCGTCAGTTCCGGCTTGTCGAGTGTGACGTCGTCATAGGCGATCAGATCGAGATCGAGGGTGCGCGGCCTCCAGCGCTGCTCGTTCTTGCGATCGCGGCCGAATTTGCTTTCGATCTTGTGCAGGGTGAACAGCAGCGCATGCGGATCGAGGCTGGTCTCGATCTCGATGCAGGCATTGATGAAACTGTCCTGCTGTTCATCGCCCCAGGGCGGCGTCGAATAATCCGACGAGCGCGCCAGCAGTGCAGCCTGCGTCATGCCGCAGATATTGGCGATCGCCTTGCGAAAGGTGCTGCGGACCTCGCCGACATTGCCGCCAAGCGCGATCAGGACGTCGGCCATCGGCGCTCAACCCTGCGACGTCGGATGGCGCGAGCGCGTCAGCACCACGCCGACATCGTCGAAGATCGCGGCGATCGGCGCGTGCGGCTTGTGCACGGTGACCTTGACGGCCCTGACGCGCGGGAAGCTCGCCAGGATGTCCTCGGCCACCGCGCCGGCGGCGCGCTCGAGCAGCTTGTAATTGGTGTTCTTGAAGGCCGACGTCGCGGTCGCCACCACGTTGGAATAGGAGACCGTGTCGGAGAGGCGGTCGGTACGCGAGGATTCCGAGAGGTCGGTATAGA
>CALRXG020000124.1:0-14846 GCA_943372075.1 Bordetella parapertussis
AACCCTATGTTAGAGAGCGCGCGGACCACATATGCGCTTTCGGTAGGGATAACAGGCCCGTAGCGTACCCAGGTAGCGCCTAGATGCGGGACGGGATATTCCCGGTTCCCGTGGGTAGATTAAGGTCCGACCAGGCAAAGCGCTTTATCGGGACATGAGAGGTTAAAAGAGGATGCTGGATCGGCGCGGCGGTTACGAATACGAGGATTTGCTGGCTTGCGGGCGGGGCGAGCTTTTTGGTCCCGGCAATGCCCAGTTGCCGTTGCCGCCCATGCTGATGTTCGATCGCATCAGCCAGATTTCGGAGACCGGCGGCGAGTTCGGCAAGGGTCTGGTGCGTGCCGAGCTCGAAGTGAAACCGGATCTCTGGTTCTTCGGCTGCCACTTCAAGAACGACCCGGTGATGCCGGGCTGCCTCGGCCTCGATGCGATGTGGCAAATGGTCGGCTTTTTCCTTGGCTGGATTGGCGGCGAAGGTCGCGGCCGCGCGCTCGGTCTCGGCGAGCTGAAGTTCTCCGGACAGGTGCTGCCGCACGCGCGCAAGGTTGTGTACAACATCGATATCAAGCGCGTGATGCGGTCAAAGCTCGTGCTTGGAATTGCCGATGGGTGGCTTTCCATGGACGACGAGATTATCTATCGCGCCAAGGACTTGAAGGTCGGATTGTTCAAGCAGGGCACGGCGCCATCTTGAACGGGATCATCACGCGGCAACATAAAGGCAGGGCGAGGCGAACATGAGGCGGGTTGTCATCACGGGGATGGGCATTGTCTCGTCCATCGGTAACAACACCCAGGAAGTGCTTGCGAGCCTCTACGAGGCGAAGTCGGGCATTTCGCGTGCGGAGAAGGCCGCCGAGCTCGGCTTCCGTTCGCAGGTGCACGGTGCGCCCACACTCAACCCCGCCGAGGTGATCGATCGCCGCGCGATGCGGTTCCTGGCCGAAGGTGCGGCGTGGAATCACGTTGCGATGGAACAGGCGATCCGCGACGCCGGCCTCGAGGAGAACGAGGTCTCCAATATCCGAACCGGCATCATCATGGGATCCGGCGGGCCGTCGACCCGCACGCTGGTGGAGGCCGCCGATATCGCGCGCGCCAAGGGACCGAAGCGCGTCGGTCCGTTCGCAGTGCCGAAGGGCATGTCGTCGACGGCGTCGGCGACGCTCGCGACCTGGTTCAAGATCAAGGGCGTGAACTACTCGATCTCCTCGGCCTGCGCGACGTCGAATCATTGCATCGGCAACGCCTATGAGACGATCCAGATCGGCAAGCAGGACGTCATCTTCGCCGGTGGTTGCGAAGAGCTCGACTGGACGCTGTCGGTGCTGTTCGACGCCATGGGCGCGATGTCCTCGAAATACAACGACACGCCGGCCACCGCCTCGCGTCCCTACGACATCAGCCGCGACGGTTTCGTGATCGCCGGCGGCGCGGGCGTCGTGGTGCTGGAGGAGCTCGAGCACGCCAAGGCGCGCGGCGCGCGGATTTACGGCGAGGTCGTCGGTTACGGCGCGACCTCCGACGGCTACGACATGGTGGCGCCGTCGGGCGAGGGCGCCGAGCGCTGCATGCGGATGGCGATGTCGACCGTCAACACGCCGGTGGACTACATCAACCCGCATGCCACCTCGACGCCGGCCGGCGATCCGCCGGAGATCGAGGCGATCCGCAAGGTGTTCGGCAGCGGCGACAAGTGTCCGCCGATCTCGGCGACCAAGGCGTTGACCGGCCATTCGCTCGGCGCCACCGGCGTGCAGGAAGCGATCTACTCGCTGTTGATGCTGAACAACGGCTTCGTCTGCGAGAGCGCGCACATCACCGAGCTCGATCCGTTGTTCGCCGACATGCCGATCGTGCGCAAGCGCATCGACAACGCCAAGCTGACGACCGTGCTGTCGAACTCGTTCGGTTTCGGCGGCACCAACGCGACGCTGGTGTTCAGGCGGCTCGACGCGTGATCTGCCTGTCCTCGCTTGCCGAGGGCAGGGGCAGAAGGCAGCGCATGGGGACATTGCAACAATCCGGAATGGGGTGGGAATGATTATCGAACCGCGCGTGCGAGGCTTCATCTGCACGACGGCGCATCCCGTCGGCTGCGCCACCAATGTCCGCGAACAGATCGCCTACGTTCTGAAGCAGGGCCCGGTCGCCGATTGTCCGAAGCGCGTCGCCGTGCTGGGCTGCTCGACGGGCTACGGCCTCGCGAGCCGCATCGTCGCGACCTTTGCCGGTGGCGCCGATACGATCGGCGTGTCGCTGGAGCGCGAGCCTTCGGAAAAGAGAAGCGCCAGCGCCGGCTGGTACAACAATCGTGCCTTCGAGATCGAGGCCGAGAAGATCGGACGCTCGCCGCTGACGCTGGAGGGCGACGCCTTTTCAGACGAGATGAAGAAAAACTTCATCGACCGCGTGCGCGAAAAGTTCGGCCAGCTCGATTTGCTGGTCTACAGCATGGCCGCGCCGGTCCGCACCGATCCCGACACCGGCAAGACCTATCGCTCGGTCATCAAGCCGCTCGGCGCCCCCGTCGAGATCAAGACGCTCGACACCGAGACCGGCGAAGTGTTTCAGACCACGCTCGAGCCGGCGAACGAGGAGCAGACCGCGGCCACCGTCGCTGTCATGGGCGGTGATGACTGGAAGCGCTGGATCGACCAGCTCGCCGATGCCGGCGTGCTGGCGCCGGGCTTCCGGACGCTCAACTACACCTATATCGGCAGCGAGCTGACCTGGCCGATCTACTGGAACGGCACGCTTGGCCGAGCCAAGGTCGATCTCGATAGCAAGGCGGAGGCGATCCGCGGACGGCTCGGCGCGGACGCCGCCCGCGTCGTGGCGCTGAAGGCCGTGGTGACCCAGGCGAGTTCGGCGATTCCGGTGGTGCCGCTCTATGGCACCGTGTTGTTCAAGGTCATGAAGCAGCTCGGGCTGCATGAAGGCTGCATCGAGCAGATCGATCGCCTGTTCCGGACCAAGCTCGGTCAAGGCGTCGCGCTCGATGATGCGCAGCGCATCCGGGTCGACGACTGGGAGCTGTCGCCAGAAGTACAGACGGAAGTGTCGCGGCGCTGGCCGCTGCTCACCACCGAGACGCTCGGCGAACTGGCCGACCTCGGGGAATACAAGAGCCAGTTCCTGCGCCTGTTCGGCTTTGGCATCGACGGCGTCGACTACACCCAGGACGTCGATCCGCGCGTCGTCCCGGGTTAAGCCGTTCGCGCGACGCGTTGGCCCGGTCCGGGCTGCGCGTCACCCTGCCGCGATCTTCTCCGCGCGCTGGAACGCCGGCCTTGCCACGCAGCGATCGATATAGGCGTCGAACGACCGTCGTGGCGGCACCATCTTGAACACCCGCACGGCGAAGTTCAGTCCGGCGCCGATCGCGATGTCGGCGGCGGAGAACTGATCGCCGAGAATCCACGGGCCCTTCTGCAATTCCGCGTCGAGCACGTCGAACACCTGTGCCGCGCTGCCCCATGCCGCGGTGCTGGTCGGCACCTCGAGCTTGGTGAACAGCTGGATCAGCGCCGGCTCGATGCAGCTCGGCGAGAAGAACAGCCATTGCAGATAGCGCGCGCGCTTCGGATCGGTCGTGGCGGGCGCGAGCTTGGTCTCGGGATAGCGGTCGGCGATGTAGGCGCAGATTGCCGCCGCCTCGGCGAGCTTCGCGTCGCCGTCGGTCAGCGCCGGCACCTTGCCCATCGGGTTGATCTCGAGAAAGTCCTTCGACTTCTGCGCGCCGGTGCTGATATCGGTCAGCACCCGTTCATACGGCAGCCCGGTCTCCTCCAGCAGCCATATGGCGGAGAACGAGCGCGAGCGCGGCGACCAGTAAAGCTTGATCATGGTTTGACCTCTGATGTGCGGTTCTCCCGCCTCCACCGATAATACTTCATCATGAAGCCGGTGGCCGGATTGGGCGCTTCCTTCTCGAACACGAAACCTTCGCGCTCGTACCAGCGCCAGGCTTTCTCGTTCTCGCGGACGCATTTCAGCCAGATCTCGTCGGGCATTTGCCGGCGCGTGAAGGCGAGCAGCTCGCGTCCGAGGCTCTTGCCCTGATGGCTTGGCGCGACCATCAGCTGGTCGAGCAGCGAGGTCGGCAAATGCAGCGCCAGCATGGCGGCGACGGTGCCGTGATCGTCGGCGACGAACAGGCTCCAGCCGCCGGCGATCTCGCGCGGCAGGCGGACGCGTAGATCGTTCAGCAGGCCGTCGCTGCGTGGAGTGAGCCCGGTCGAGGTCCAGCTCTCCATCCAGATGCGCGCGATCTCGTCGTACTCGTCGGGACGACCGGGGCGGATTGTCGGCAGGACCATCGTCGCCTCCTTCGGGCACGGCCACGGAATTCCCATAACAAGGAAAGCCTCGCGATGATCTCGTGAGGCTTTCAAATCTAGCGCAACCGTTCGCGACCGGCGAGCCCTAGCGGCTCATACGCCGAGCGTGCCGGCCTTGGCTGCCGCATAACGCTCGGCCACGGCTTTCCAGTTCACCGTGTTCCACCAGGCCTTGAGGTAGTCCGGCCGGCGATTCTGATAGGTCAGGTAATAGGCGTGCTCCCAGACGTCGTTGCCGAGCAGCGCGCGTTTGCCGTCCATGATCGGATTGTCCTGGTTGGGCCGCGTCTCGATCGCGAGCTTGCCGTCCTTGGTGACGGTGACGAACACCCATCCGGAGCCGAACACGCGCCCACCGGCAGCGTTGAAATCGGTCTGGAATTTCTCCATGCCGCCGAGATCGCGGTCGATCGCCGACAGCACCTCGCCGTCGGGCTTGCCGCCGTTCGGCCCCATGATCTGCCAGAACATCGTGTGGTTGGCGTGGCCGCCCAGGTTGTTGCGCACGCCGGTGCGGATCGCGTCCGGCACATTGCCGAGATTGGCGAGCACGTCGGTGACCGGCTTCTCGGCGATCTGCGGGTGATCCTTGGCGAAAGTATTGAGGTTGGTGACATAGGCCTGGTGATGCCGGTCGTGATGGATCTCCATCGTCTTGGCGTCGATATGCGGCTCCAGCGCGTTGGTTGGATAGGTCAACGGATCGACCTTGAAGGGTCCGGCTGGAGCCTGGGCGGCGGCCTGGGCGAGCGCGAGGCGTGGCGCCGCTGCGACCGCGGCAGCCGTGGTTGCCGCAAGCATGAGATGGCGTCGGGATATCGGTGACATCGGTTCCTCCTGACCTGAAGCTCAATTGTCGCGTTCGACAGAGCATGGCGAGCTACGTGCGAGCCACGTTAGGCGGTTTCGAAGACGGTCATTGTGACGCTGCGTCGGAATCTCGCATTCTCTCCGCAGCGTCTCGCACGCACCGGTATCGGAGCAAACAAAAAGGGCGGCCTTTCGGCCGCCCTTCCTGGTTTCGTTCCAAACAGGCTTACTCGCCGGCAGCCTCACGCGGAGCCGCGGCCGGAGCCTCGGACTTCTGCTTGGCCTCGAGATCCTCGCCGGTCTCCTGGTCGACCGCCTTCATCGACAGGCGGGTCTTGCCGCGGTCGTCGAAGCCGAGCAGCTTGACCTTGACCTTGTCGCCTTCCTTGACGACGTCGGAGGTCTTCTGCACGCGGTTGGCGGCGAGCTGGCTGATATGGACCAGGCCGTCCTTGGCGCCGAAGAAGTTCACGAACGCGCCGAACTCCATCACCTTGACGACGGTGCCTTCGTAGATCTGGCCGATCTCCGGATCGGAGGCGATCGACTTGATCCACTTGATCGCGGCCTTCATCGCCTCGCCGTCGTTGGAGGCGACCTTCACGGTGCCGTCGTCCTCGATATTGACCTTGGCGCCGGTCTTCTCGACGATCTCGCGGATCACCTTGCCGCCGGTGCCGATCACTTCGCGGATCTTGTCGGTGGCGATCTTGAAGGTCTCGATGCGCGGCGCGTATTCGCCGAGCTCGGCGCGGGCCGCGGTCAGGGCCTTGGACATTTCACCCAGGATGTGGATGCGCCCTTCCTTGGCCTGGCCAAGCGCAACCTTCATGATCTCCTCGGTGATGCCCTCGATCTTGATGTCCATCTGGAGCGAGGTGATGCCCTGGTCGGTGCCGGCGACCTTGAAGTCCATGTCGCCGAGATGATCCTCGTCACCGAGGATGTCCGACAGCACCGCGAAGCGCTGACCTTCGAGGATCAGGCCCATGGCGATACCGGCGGTCGGCCGCTTCAGCGGCACGCCGGCGTCCATCAGCGACAGCGAGGCGCCGCAGACCGAGGCCATCGAGGACGAGCCGTTCGATTCGGTGATCTCGGAGACCACGCGGATCGTGTACGGGAACTCGTGATGCGGCGGCAGCACCGGGTGGATCGCGCGCCAGGCGAGCTTGCCGTGGCCGATCTCGCGGCGCTTGGTGCCGCCGAGGCGGCCGGTTTCACCGACCGAGTAGGGCGGGAAGTTGTAGTGCAGCAGGAAGGTTTCCTTGTACGTCCCCGACAGTGCGTCGATGTACTGCTCGTCCTCGCCGGTGCCGAGCGTGGTCACGACCATCGCCTGGGTCTCACCGCGGGTGAACAGCGCCGAACCGTGGGCGCGCGGCAGCACGCCGGCTTCGGCGATGATGTTGCGCACCGTCTTGACGTCACGGCCGTCGATGCGCTTGCCGGTGTCGAGGATGTTCCAGCGGACGATCTTGGCTTCCAGTTCCTTGAACACGCCGGCGACACGGAGCTTGTCGTATTTCGGCTCCTGGCCTTCGGGGAAGAAGTGCGCGAGCACCTTCTCCTTGACGGCGCCGACTGCGGCATAGCGTTCCTGCTTGACCGGGATCGCATAGGCCTTGCGCAGCTCCTGCTCGGCAATGCCGAGCATTTCCTTCTCGATCTCCGAATTGTCGATCGTGGTGACCTCGCGCGGCTCCTTCGCGGCCTTCTCGGCCAGCTCGATGATCGCGTTGATGACCGGCTGGAAGTGGCGGTGGCCGAACATGACCGCGCCGAGCATCACCTCTTCGTTGAGCTCCTTGGCTTCCGACTCGACCATCAGCACGGCGTCGGCGGTGCCGGCGACCACGAGGTCGAGCTGGGTCTCGGTCATCTCGTCCAGCGTCGGGTTGAGGATGAACTCGTCATTGGCAAAGCCGACGCGGGCGGCGCCGATCGGACCCTTGAACGGGGCGCCCGACAGCGTCAGCGCCGCGGAGGCGGCGACCAGCGACACGATGTCGGGATCGTTTTCCATGTCGTGCGAGAGAACGGTGACGATGACCTGGGTCTCGTTGCGCCAGCCATCGACGAACAGCGGACGGATCGGGCGGTCGATCAGGCGGGAGACCAGCGTCTCCTTTTCGGTCGGGCGACCTTCACGCTTGAAATAGCCGCCGGGAATGCGGCCCGCGGCATAGGTCTTTTCCTGGTAGTCGACCGTCAGCGGCAGGAAGTCGACGCCTTCGCGCGGGGCCTTCGCTGCGACGACGGTGGCGAGCACCACGGTCTCGCCGTAGGTCGCCATCACGGCGCCGTCGGCCTGGCGGGCGATCTTGCCGGTTTCAAGTTTGAGGGGACGTCCACCCCAGTCGATCTCGACGGAATGCTTATTGAACATTTCGGTTGTCTTTCATGGTTTCACGAAAGCATGGCGCCCTGAAACACAAAGACCATGCCAAGACGGCGAGACACTGACGCGCGTGTCGCGATCAGCATCCGGCGATCCTGCCATGGTCCCTGGATTTCGGATGGCGTCCATCCTTTCGGTCGTCTGGGCATCTTGCCCGGTCCAGCGGCCGGATTGCTGCTGGACGCTATTGTGCATGGCGTGACCGCCATGCTGTTGCGCACGATCATCTTTCGGCAATTCGAAAGTCCGAGTTCGCGGACGACCATGCGAAAACGCGCGCGAACCGCGCGCGCGTGCTTCTCAGTATCAACGACGGATGTTGTGCTTCTCGAGCAGCGCCTTATAGCGCGCCTCGTCCTTGCGCTTGATGTAGTCAAGCAGGGAGCGACGCGTCGACACGAGCTTCAGGAGGCCGCGGCGTGAATGGTTGTCCTTCACATGGCTCTTGAAGTGCTCGGTGAGGTTGTTGATGCGTTCCGACAGGATCGCGACCTGGACCTCGGGCGAGCCGGTGTCGCCGGCTTTGTTGGCATTCGTCTTGATGACTTCCGCTTTGCGTTCGGCGGTAATCGACATCGTCAGTTACTTTCATCGTTGCGAGCCGGACCGGCAGTCAGTCCGTTCAGGTTGAACACGCGCTTGGGGATGAGTTCGCCATTGCCAATTTCAGCAAGCGCGAGAAGTCGGCCTGCCACCGTGACATAGACTGTGCCGCTGGTATTGGGCGCATCCCGTCCGCGCAACAAAACGGCCTGGCCCCTGTGGAGCCTTGCCGCATCAGCCCGTGTGACGGCCAGTGCCGGGATGTCGTCCAGCGCGGTCTCAACGGGCAAAAGCGCGTCGGCGAGGCTGCCCTCGCCAGACGCGGCTCTATTGCATAAAGCCTCCAACTGTTCCAGCGGAATCATGTCGGCTTCGGTAAACGGACCGACAAGGGTCCGCCGCAGCGCACTGATATGGCCGAAACAGCCCAGAATCCGGCCCATATCGCGAGCCAGGGCCCGGACATAAGTTCCCTTGCCGCATTCGGCCTCGAACACGGACTGGCCGTTATCTCCGTGTTCCACAAGGGTTAATTCGTGAATCTCGACCGGGCGGGGCTTCAGTTCCACGGTCTCGCCGTCGCGCGCCAGATCATAGGCGCGCTCGCCCTGCACCTTGATGGCCGAATATTGCGGCGGGATCTGCTCGATCACCCCGGTGAAGCGCGGCAGCAGGGCCCGGATCGAATCGGCGCTCGGCCGGTCCTCGCTGGTCCGGACCGGCCGCCCCTCGGTGTCGTCGGTGTCGCGCTCCTCACCCCAGCTCACGGTGAAGCGGTAGCGCTTGCGGCCGTCCATCACGAACGGCACCGTCTTGGTGGCTTCGCCGAGCGCGATCGGCAACCCGCCGGAGGCGAGCGGATCGAGGGTGCCGGCGTGGCCGGCGCGTTTGGCCTGGAACAGGCGCTTGAGCACGGCAACCGCCTGCGTCGAGGTCATGCCGATCGGCTTGTCCAGCACGACCCAGCCATGGACGTCGCGCTTGTCGCGGCGCGGCTGCTGGTTCTGCCTGCCCTGCTTCTGGCGCGGATCGTTGTTGGTGCGGCGCGCATCGTCGGTGCGCTGGCCGGCAAAAGCATCCCGCTCAGCGTCGCGCGCGTCGGCATCCTTCGCGTCGATCACGCCGTTGGTCGTCATCACAGTCATTCCTCGTCGTCCGAATCGGGTGCAAGGTCTCGCTGCACCGCAGGTGTCCGCAGTAGTTTCTCGATGCGTGCCGCCTCGTCGAACCGCTCGTCGACGCGGAAGCGAATGTCGGGTGCAAATTTCAGGTTGACGCGGTGCGCGATCTCGCCGCGCAGGAACTTCTTGTTGCGCTCGAGCGCCGATATCACCGTGTCGGTGTCGCGGCCGCCGAGCGGCATCACGTAGATCGTCGCGAGCTTTAGGTCCGGCGACATACGCACCTCGGGAACGGTGATGATGTGGCCTTCGAGATCGGGATCGTGGACCTCACCCTGTGACAGAATCTCGGCAACCGCATGGCGCACCGTTTCACCGACGCGCAGCTGACGTTGCGAGCCGCCGGGGCTGGAACTCTTCTTTTGACGGGGCATGACCTTCTTCCAAAACCGTCGCGCCCGCAGGCCCATGGCCGCGGACATCAATGTCCTGACTTTGCCTTCAATCGGGCAATGCGCTGGTGGCCGGACCAAAGTCCGGCCACGTCGGCGCATTTTCAGTTAAATGGATCCAACGCCTAGTAAGATCTGCGCTTCGTAAGATTTGGACTTACAGAGAGCGCTGGATCGTCTCGATGCGGTAACACTCGATCACGTCGCCGACACGCATGTCGCCGTAGTTCTCGAAGGCCATGCCGCACTCCTGGCCGGATTGCACTTCCTTCACTTCATCCTTGAAGCGCTTCAGCGTCGACAGCTTGCCTTCGTGCACCACGACGTTGTCGCGGATCAGGCGAACATTGGCGCCGCGTTCCACGGTGCCGTCGGTGACGCGGCAACCCGCGACCTTGCCGACCTTGGAAATGTTGAACACTTCCAGGATCTGCGCGTTGCCCAGCATGGTTTCGCGCAGCGTGGGCGCGAGCAGGCCGGACATCGCCTTTTTGATGTCATCCACGAGATCGTAGATGATGTTGTAGTAGCGGATCTCGATGCCGTTGCGCTTGGCCGCGGCCGCCGCTTCCTTGTTGGCACGGACCGAGAAGCCGATGATCGCGGCGTTGAAGCCTTCGGCCAGCGTGACGTCGGACTCCGAGATGCCGCCGACGCCGGCATGCAGGATGCGGGCTGCGACTTCGTCGGTGCCGAGCTTCTCGAGCGAACCCAGGATCGCTTCCAGCGAGCCCTGCACGTCGGCCTTGACGATCAGCGGGAACTCCTTGCGGCCCGCGGTCTTCAGCTGCGACATCATCTGCTCGAGCGAGCCGCGCATGCCGGAGATCGAGGCAGCGGCGTTCTCGCGCTTCTGGTGCGCGCGGTAGCTCGTGACCTGGCGGGCGCGGGCTTCGTTCTCGACAACGGCGAGACGGTCGCCGGCTTCCGGCGGGCCGTTGAAGCCGAGCACCTCGACCGGCACCGATGGGCCGGCCTCTTCGAGATTTTCGCCCTGATCGGAGATCAGCGCGCGGACGCGGCCCATCTCGGCGCCGGCCACGATGATGTCGCCGACGCGCAGCGTGCCGCGCTGGACCAGCACGGTCGCGACCGGACCGCGGCCGCGATCGAGCTTGGCTTCGATCACGGTGCCTTCCGCCGGACGCTCCGAATTGGTCTTCAGGTCGAGGATTTCGGCCTGCAGCGCGATCATCTCGAGCAGCTTGTCGAGATTGGTCTTGTTCTTGGCCGAGACCTCGACGTCGACGACGTCGCCGCCGAGCGATTCGACCTGCACCTCGTACTGCAGCAATTCGGTGCGCACGCGCTCCGGCCGCGCATCGGGCTTGTCGATCTTGTTGATCGCCACGATCATCGGCACCTTGGCCGCCTTGGCGTGGTTGATCGCTTCGATCGTCTGCGGCATCACGCCGTCATCGGCCGCGACCACCAGCACGACGATGTCCGTGACCTTGGCGCCGCGGGCGCGCATTGCGGTGAACGCGGCGTGGCCGGGCGTGTCGATGAAGGTGATCTTGGTGCCGCTCTCGGGCGACAGCACCTGGTAGGCGCCGATATGCTGGGTAATGCCGCCGGCTTCGCCCGACACCACGTTGGCATGGCGCAGCGCGTCGAGCAGCGAGGTCTTGCCGTGGTCGACGTGACCCATGACGGTGACGACAGGCGAACGCGGCTCGGTGTCGGTGGAATTGTCGACGACGTCGAACAGGCCCTCCTCGACGTCGGACGCTGCGACGCGCTTGACGCTGTGGCCAAGCTCTTCGGCGATCAGCTGCGCGGTGTCGGCATCGATCACGTCGGTGATCTTGTGCATCGCGCCCTGCTTCATCAGCATGCGGATGACGTCGACCGCGCGCTCCGACATGCGGTTCGCGAGTTCCTGGATCGTGATCGCTTCCGGGATGGTGACTTCGCGGATCAGCTTTTCCTTCGGTTCGTTCGACGCGTGCCCCTTCAGGCGCTGGGTGCGGCGGCGGAACGAGGCGATCGAACGCTCGCGGACGTCGTCGGCGTTGAGCGCCGTGGTCAGGGTGAGGCGGCCGCGCTCCTTCTGCGGACCGGGCTTGTGGGTGGTCTTCGGAGCCGCGACGGGGCGCACGGCGCCGCCGGGGCGACGCACCATGCGCGGACCTTCGTCCTCGTCGGGCCCGGCCGCAACCGCGGCCGGCCTCGGCGCGGAGGCCGGTGTGCGCGCGGTTGTCGTGGTCGCCGGGCGTGCCGCGGGCGCACGGGCGGCCGGAGCGGATGCAGGTGCTGATGTCGCGGGCCTGGCCGGTGCAGCGGTGGGCGCCGCGCCGGGCTTGGCCTCGCCTTCGCCGAAGCGGCGCTTGGCCTCGACCTCGGCCTTCCGCTTGGCCTCTTCCTCGTGACGGTGGCGTTCATCCTCGGCCTTGCGGCGGACCTCGGCGGCCTCGCGCTCGGCCTTCTCGGCCGCTTCGCGGACGGCGCGGCGCTTGGCTTCCTCTTCGGCCTGGCGGCGCTCCTCGATGTCGCGCTGCCGCGCATCGGCGAGCGCGCTGGCACGCGCGGAACGCTCGTCTTCGGTCAGGGTTGGCAGCACCACGCCGGAGCGGGTGTTGCGCTGCTGCTGGCCGGCAGGCGGCCCGGAGGGGCGGCCCATCGGCGGCCTGGGCGCGGGCGGCGCGGGCTTTGCAACCACGGGTTCCGGCGCATGCGCCTCACCGGGGCCATCGCCGCCGATGCGGCGCTTGCCGCGCTTCTCGACCACGACCTGCTTGGTCCGGCCGTGGCTGAAGCTCTGGCGCACGGTGCCCGTCTCGACGCGCGGCTTCAGCGACAACGTCTTGCTCGGGACACTCAGAGTTTTGTCGCCAGGGGTCTTGGTATCAACCATTCAGCAGTCCTAATCTCGTTTCGCTGTGCGTTTGCCGCACAAATCCTTCAATGCGTCGTTCTTCTGCTGAGCATGATCCGGTCGGAAAGACGGCGTCCGCCTTCCCGGATCACGCTCTGGAATTTCTGGCCGCTTCGGCGGTCTTGTCGTCGTCGGCCATCCGGTATCGGACCAGCATCTGGCAGCGCGACAGGAACGTCTTGCTCGCTGGGCCCGCGAGCAGCGCAGCATGTATCACATTTGACCGCCCAAGTGCCAAATCCAATTCTTCCGACGTCAAAACATTGACGACGGCGATTACCGGCGATTCACCACGTTTTTCGCCCCTTTGCCGGAGGATCGCGTCCAATTTGCGGATTCCGTCCGCAGCGCCGTCGGAAGCGTGGATCAGGGCTGCAGTTTCGTTCCGGTTGAGTGCGTCCTCGACCTTGCCGAAGCCCGAGACCACCTGGCCGGCCTTGGCGGCCATCGCCAGGGCCTCGGTGAGGCTGCGCACCAGCAGTGCATCGGTATCGGTGGGAAGGGTCGGCGCGACGCGGACGTCGCGCTTGAATCCCTTGCTAAATTGGTGACGACGGACGGCTTCCGCAACGCTCCGCCGCGACGCCGAAATCCACAGTCCGCGGCCGGGCAGCTTGCGCTTGAGATCCGGGATCACCTCGCCGGCGGGCGAGACGACGAACCGGATCAGCTCGTCGATCGGACGCACCTCGCGGCTGACCGCGCACATCCGCGTGGTCGCGGACTTCTGCGTCCGCGGTCCATCGTCGAGATCGGGGTCAGCCTGAGCGAGCATCCGTGCGTCATCTCCTTACGACGCCGCTGTTTCTGCTTCGGCGGCGGCGGCCTCCTCGGCAGGCTTGGCGAGGTCGGCCTCGGTGATCCAGCCGGCCTTGAGGCGGGCCTGCATGATCATGGCCTCGGCCTCGTCGCGCGAGATCTCGATGCCGTCGAGGAACCCGGCATGCTTGGTCGGCTCGCTGCCTTCCTTGCGCTCGGTCCAGCCGACCAGATCGTCGGTGGCGCAGCCGGCGAGGTCTTCGACGGTCTTCACGTCGTTTTCGCCGAGCTTCACCAGCATCTTGCCGGTGATGCCGGGGACGTCCTTCATGGCGTCCTCGACCCCGAGTTCCTTGCGCTTGGCTTCCAGTTCGGCTTCCAGTTGCTCCAGATACTCGCGCGCGCGGGTCTGCAGCTCGGTGGCGGTCTCTTCGTCGAAGCCCTCGATGCCGGCGAGCTCCTTGACGTCGACCATCGCGAGTTCCTCGACCGAGGTGAACCCTTCCGAGGCGAGCAGCTGGCCGACCACCTCGTCGACATTGAGCGCTTCCATGAACACCCGGGTCGAGTTCTCGAAGTCGGCCTGGCGGCGCTCCGATTCTTCCTGCTCGGTCAGGATGTCGATGTCCCAGCCGGTCAGCTGCGAGGCGAGGCGGACGTTCTGGCCGCGGCGGCCGATCGCCAGCGACAGCTGGTTGTTGGTGTCGGGCACCACGACCTCGATGCGCTCGCGGTCTTCGTCGATCACGACCTTGGCGACTTCAGCCGGCGCCAGCGCGTTGACGACGAAGGTCGCGATGTCGGGCGACCACGGGATGATGTCGATCTTCTCGCCCTGCAGCTCGTTGACCACGGCCTGCACGCGCGAGCCGCGCATGCCGACGCAGGCGCCGACCGGATCGACCGAGGAATCGCGCGAGATCACGCCGATCTTGGCGCGCGAGCCGGGATCGCGGGCGACCGCCTTGATCTCGACGATGCCGTCGTAGATTTCAGGCACTTCCTGCGCGAACAGCTTGGCCATGAACTGCGGATGGGTGCGGGACAGGAAGATCTGCGGGCCGCGGGTCTCGCGGCGGACATCGAAGATATAGGCGCGGACGCGGTCGCCGTTGCGGAACACCTCGCGCGGCAGCATCTCGTCGCGGCGCACGATGGCTTCGCCGCGGCCGAGATCGACGATCACGCTGCCATATTCGACGCGCTTGACGATGCCGTTGACGATGTCGCCGATGCGGTCCTTGAATTCCTGGTACTGCCGGTCACGTTCGGCCTCGCGTACCTTCTGCACGATCACCTGCTTGGCGGACTGCGCGGCGATACGGCCATATTCCAGCGGCGGCAGCGTGTCGGCGATGGTGTCGCCGACCTGGGCACCCGGATTGGCGCGCTGCGCGTCGAACAGTGAAATCTGGTTGGAGGAGTTCTCGACGACGTCGACCACCAGCATGTGGCGGGTCAGCCGAAGCTCGCCCTTCTTGGCGTCGATCTCGGCATGGACGTCGGTCTCGCTGCCATAGCGGGCCCGTGCGGCCTTGG
>CALRXG020000125.1:0-14822 GCA_943372075.1 Bordetella parapertussis
GATCTCTGAAAAGATCGTCGACCTTCATCGGCGTGTCCTCTCATTCGCGCCCGGCAGCATCTTTGCGTTCGTGCGCTGGACGTCCAACGACTTCGGGACCGTGCTGTCCCGGATCGACATCTTGCGTGCGGCGGCACCGGGCCAGCGCTACTCAACCGTCCCTTGGATCAACCCTGGCGGCGAGAGTCTGCTGCGACTATCTGGCTGGCCAAAGGTCGAGCGCGTTCTGCAGCTGATCGATGCGGTAGAGGCACTCGGGATCGACCCTGCGGACGCTGCGCCTGACTACTGGCACCACGTTCACAACCGGCTGTCAGTCAACGAGGCGCCGCGAACCTATACGCGCGGTCGTCACCAGGCGTGGTTGCATCGCCGGAAGGTGACGTCATGACCGGCCGAATGACGACCATTCTCGCGACGTTTGGAAGCGTCGCCCTCGTGCTGGCCGGAAGTGAAAAAGAGACGCCTTCCTACATTTGGAACGCCTCGGAGAGCGTACCCATTGGCCTGTATCGATTGCAACCAGTCGACCGACTGAGCGTCACCGACCTCGTCGCAATTCGACCGCCGGAGCCGCTCGGAACCTTTCTCGATTTCAATGGGTATTTGCCGATCGGCGTGTCGATGCTGAAGCGGATCCTCGCGCTCCCTGGACAGACCGTCTGCAGAACCGGGCTCAAAATTGCTGTCGACGACGTTGAGGTAGGGCAGGCGAGGGAACGCGACGCCCGCGGTCGACCCTTACCGGTCTGGCAGGGATGCCGTCTGCTCTCGACCGGTGAAGTCTTTGTCATGAATTGGCAGTCCGAGGACTCGCTTGACGGTCGATACTTTGGACCGCTCCCTGCATCCGCGGTTATCGGCAGGGTGGTGCCGGTGTGGACGCATGAGGAGTGATCATGCAGATCGGCAGCATCCCTCCGACCTATTTCGGCTCATTCTTGCACACTCTGATCTTCCCTCACCGGGGCGGTCCACAACAGGCAGAGCGGCCGCACAGGCAGCGACGCAACCGGTGCAAGCTGTTATTGCCGGGTCAGATTGGAGGACTACGTCCGCGTCGGATCATTGCACGCCTTGTCACGGCCATCGTGCCTCGGTTTGCATTCGAAACGCTGCAACACGATCATGACGCTAGACTCTCGGGTTTGCTACTGAAGGACCCTCGCTCACGCGGCAAGAGTTCGCGGAGGAGTACGATATTAAGGTGCTGATGGCATACGGGCGATGCCTTCGGCCCGCGCTCTACTCGTCGCTTCGCTCCTCACCGAGCCACCCTGCGGGTGTCTCGGCCCTCCGGGTAACGATCGCTATCGCAAACGCTCGCTTCGCTCGCAAACAGTGGGGGGCTTCGCAAATCAACTGCCAAAGTCGCGGCGGCTCTTTCGCAATGAATCGGCCACCAGCCGACGTTCGGGCAGGCGCAATTGGATGATCCACCGCAATGACCCTAACTGCATTTTGTCGCAAATCGCCGCGAGTACCGCGAGGCTGTTGGCTTGGAAGTTGGGCCCTGGGAACCAGCAACCGAGGAGGGCAGGATAAAAGCCGCAAGGTGCGGCCGGTCGGTCGGTTGGGAAATGTCAGCAATCTCAATCATGCTCCGAACATTGCGAAGGACCGGCGCAACTTGCGAGTTTCGCCATGGCGCTGTTCTTGCTCGGTTTTCGACACCTTGCGGCGGGCAAGATGAGCCGCAACGACGATTTCCGCATCCGTCCAGGCCGTATCCGTTCGACGCGCGCGCCCAAGGCAAAATCGTTTCTCGCGCAGGCCCTCAGAGCCGCGCAGAAGGCAGGCGGTCTCTCACACGGCGGAGTCAGGAGGAGTGGGTCCTTCGGGCGCGGCCGTGCGGCGAGCGTTGCCGCGGCACGGCTCCTCAACAACCGCGCCCGGGGCGCCATGGTCAAGGCGCGTGTCGTACGCCGGATGCGGTCGCCCGGCGCACTGCGAGCCCATATCGGTTATCTCAAACGGGACGGTGTCACCCGCGATGGATCGCCCGGTGAGCTCTTCGATGCTGCCGGGGACGATGCAGACGGCCGGGCTTTTGCGGAACGCTGCGACGGGGACCGGCATCATTTCCGGTTCATCGTCTCGCCGGATGATGCCACTGAGCTGGAAAGCCTGCGGAGCTTTACCCGTGAGCTGATGGATCAGGCCTCGCGTGATCTCGGCACGCGGCTCGACTGGGTCGCCGTCGACCACTGGAATACCGAGCATCCCCATATCCACATTCTCGTGCGCGGTCGCGCGGACGACGGTTCCGACCTTGTCATCAGCCGCGACTACATCGGAACCGGCCTGCGGGCGCGCGCAGGTGATCTCGTCACGCGTGAGCTTGGCCCGCGATCTGAGCTCGAGATACGGCGCGGTCTCGAGGCAGAGGTCACGAGCGAACGCTGGACGCGGCTCGATCGGGTGCTTGCCCGGGAAGCGGGCAGGGCGGAAGGGGTGGTCGATCTTCGGCCCGAACGCGATGTCGCGCGCGATCCGTTGCGGGAGATCCGGATCGGCCGGATGCGGACGCTTGAGCGGCTCGGACTTGCTGAACCAGCCGGGCCCGCGCGCTGGGTTCTGGCCGCTGACGCGGAGCAGCGCTTGCGTGCGCTCGGGGAGCGCGGCGATATCATCAAGCGGCTGCACAAGAGCCTAGCCAAGGATGGTGCATCTCGCGCGCCGTCATCCTGGGCGCTCGAGGGCGAAGGCCATGGCGGACCCGTGATCGGCCGTCTCATCGCCCGCGGGCTGGATGACGAGTTAAGGGGAACAGCGTTTGCCGTGGTGGACGGGATCGACGGGCGTGTGCATCATCTGAAGCTCCCCGACATCGATACAGCCGGCGACGGTCCGATCGGGGGCATTGTGGAACTCCGTCGTTTTGAGGATGCGAGGGGCCGGCCGCGGATCGCGCTTGCCGTCCGCTCCGACCTCAACCTCGACCAACAGGTAGTGGCCGAAGGGGCGACCTGGCTCGATCGGCGCCTCGTTGCCCGCGAACCTGCCGATCTCTCGCGAGCCGGTTTCGGTGCCGAGGTCCGCCGCGCGCTTGATCGTCGGATTGATGCGCTGGCGGAACGGGGCCTCGTGCGCCGGGACGGAGACAAGGTCATCATCGGCCGCAATCTTATCAGTACCCTGCGTACCCGCGAGCTCGATTCAGCGGGTAAGCGTTTGGCTGAAGAAACGGGGCTGGCGCATATGCCCGCCGAGGCAGGCCAGTCGGTTTCGGGAGTTTATCGCCGAAGGCTGTCGCTCGCCTCAGGCCGGTTTGCTATGATTGACAACGGCCTGGGCTTCCAGCTCGTACCCTGGATACCGTCCCTTGAGCGCGAACTTGGCAGGCAAGTAAGCGGCATCGCCGGTCCCGGCGGCGTCGACTGGAGTTTTGGACGCAAGCGCGACCTTTCGCTCTGACCCGCCGATCTCTGCGCTACGGCGCGCGCGACCGCGATTGCCTGGATATTGTCGTTGCGTGGGTGCACGGGGCGAGCGCTTCTGGGCCTATGTCCGCGACCAAGATTCTCTGGGGGCAGCTGTTCCTTGTCTCGATCGTCGTGCTCGCCTTTGTTTGGACGGCGACCGAGTGGACGGCCTGGCGTCTCGCCTACCAACCGCAGCTCGGGCCCGCCTGGTTCATGGTCGGGCGCTGGCCGATCTATCAGCCGCTTGCTTTCTTCATCTGGTGGTTCCAGTTCGACGCCTACGCGCCAAAAATATTCATCGAGGGGGCCTGCATCGCCGCAAGCGGCGGGTTCGCCGCTATCGGCATCGCGATCATGCTGTCGGTCTGGCGGGCAAAGGAAGCTCAGCAGGTGACCACATACGGCTCGGCGCGCTGGGCCGACGCACGTGAGGTCAGGCGGGCGGGCCTTCTGGGGACCGACGGCGTCGTGCTCGGCCGCTTTGATGGCCGATATCTCCGGCACGACGGCCCTGAGCATGTCCTTTGCTTTGCTCCTACCCGTTCGGGTAAGGGCGTCGGCTTGGTCATTCCGACTCTTCTTACTTGGCCGAACTCCACCATCGTTCACGACATCAAGGGCGAGAATTTCCAGCTCACCTCGGGCTGGCGCGCGCGCTTTGGGCCCGTGCTTCTGTTCGACCCCACCAACCAGGCAAGCGCGGCCTATAACCCTCTCCTCGAGATCCGCAAAGGCGACTGTGAGGTACGGGACGCCCAAAATATTGCTGACATCCTCGTCGATCCCGAAGGCGCGCTCGAGCGCCGCAATCATTGGGAGAAGACCAGCCATTCTTTGCTGGTTGGCGCGATTTTGCATGTCCTTTACGCTGAAGCCGACAAGACGCTCGCCGGCGTCGCCAACTTCCTGTCTGACCCATCACGCCCGATCGAGACGACGCTGAATGCGATGTTGGCGACGCCGCACCTCGGAGAGCGCGTTCATCCCGTGGTGGCTTCGGCATCGCGCGAGCTCCTCAACAAGAGCGAGAATGAACGCTCAGGTGTTTTGTCAACCACGATGAGTTTCCTGGGGCTCTATCGCGATCCCGTCGTCGCCAAGGTCACGGGACGGAGCGACTGGCGCATCCGCGATCTCGTTGACGGACCCCGGCCCATCTCGCTCTTTCTTGTCGTCCCGCCATCCGACATCGCCCGCACAAAACCCCTGATGCGGCTGGTACTTAATCAGATCGGACGGCGATTGACCGAGAGCCTGGACACCGATCGGCGACGACAGAAGCTGCTTCTGATGCTCGACGAGTTTGCAGCGCTCGGGCGGTTGGATTTTTTTGAGAGCCAGCTTGCCTTCATGGCAGGCTATGGCATTCGCAGCTTTCTGATCACCCAGAGCCTGAACCAGCTCGAACGCGCCTACGGGCCGAACCACGCTATCCTCGACAACTGCCACATCCGGGTCGCTTTTTCGACCAACGATGAGCGCACCGCCAAACGCGTGTCGGACGCCCTTGGAACCGCGACCGAGATGCGCGCGATGAAGAACTATGCCGGGCATCGCTTAAGCCCTTGGCTTGGGCACCTCATGGTCAGCCGCCAGGAAACATCGCGGCCGCTGCTTACACCGGGGGAAGTCATGCAGCTCTCACCTAACGAGGCGATTGTAATGGTCTCGGGGGTGCACCCCGTGCGCGCCAGCAAGGTCCGATACTATGAGGATACGCAGCTAAAGCGCCGGGTCTTGAATCCATCCCGCGCCAATCCGGTCGCCCTGGTCGCGCAGGCAGACGATTGGTCAGGCCGTCCGCAAATCCCGCCCTCTGCCGAACTCCTCGCGAAGGTGACGCGGAGATCCCGTGATCCCAACGGCGGCATTCGCCGTGAGCCCGAGCTGCCGCAGCACGAGGATGTCGTCATTGGGGCTCCCCTGGCCGAGAACGAGTTCGATGCCGCGCCAGATGATGGCGACACCGATGCGGTGCAGGCGAGGGCTCTGAGCCGTTCGATGCAGGGCATCGCGCGTTCCGTCACCATCGACCCGGAGGATCCGATGGATCTCTAGGCTAGTGAGCATGAAAAAGGCCCAACTCAGCATCTATCTCGATCCAGAGACCTTCGCTGGCCTGGAGGCCTTCGCAAAGCGTCACAGCAAGTCCAAGTCGCTGGTCGCGGAGGCTGCCATCGCCTCCTTCCTTTCGCCCGACGAATCCGACCGGAGGGAGGCCGCGATCGCCAAGCGGCTGGATCGGATCGTGCGCGTCCTCGAACGGCTCGAACGAAACGATACCGTCACGCTGGAGACGATCGCGCTGTTCATCCGCTTCTGGCTGACATCAACGCCAGCGCTGCCGGAGCAATCGAGCCCAGCAGCGCGCGCCAAGGGCGCGGAGCGCTATGATCGTTTTGTCGAAGCTCTCGGGCGGAGGCTATCCAGCGGGTCGACCATGCTGAAGGAGGTGAGTATCGAATCGCACGACGGGGAGAACGCCGTGCGTGGCAACGACGACGCCGGCGCCGGCGCGAGCTAATCAGCCCGCCGATCCCTTCTTTCGCTACGCCAAGGTACGATCGCTATCGTCGACGGTTGCAGCGCCAACGATGCTGCTCTTCTGTTGCCTCCATCAGACTCAATCACCCCTTGGCAAAATCCGTCGCACCGCAATCGTTGCGGCCTTGATCGGTGCGCTCAGAGTACGGAGAAGAGCGAAAATGCAGCTCCACGGCGAACCCGAGTTGGAGGCCAGCCAGGCCGCGGTGGCAAAATCGCCACCTCACAAACGGAATTCCGCGGCAACCCGCAAGGTAACCGTCCGGATCACCGAGAAGATTCACGAGCAACTCGAAGCTGCGACTGAACGTCCGGGCGTGGGCAAGAGCATGATCGTGGAGGCTGCGCTTGCACAATTTCTGAATCCGCGCCCTCCAGAAAATGCGGTGCATGACGGTTTTGACGACATACACGCCCGATTCGATTCTCTGGAGCGCAATTTACGGACAATCGCTGAGACGGTCGCGCTGCATGCGCGATATCACCTCGCCGTGATGCCGCCGCTGTCGCAACAGCAACAGCGAGAAGCCTGCCAGCTCGGTGATGAGCGCTTCAAGGTCCTGGCCGAGCAAGTCGATCAGCGGGTTCAGCAGGACCGTTCGCTTATCCAGGAGACGATCGATCGCCTCAATGCGACACGATTTAACGGCTTGAAATCGATAATCGATCAGGATGAGACAGTCGACCTCAAGCCGACAGACACCCCAAACGGCGCCGGTTTGCGAGGCGATGCAAATATAAAGCAGGAATCATCCGCTGCCGCCCAGGAGGGCGGCAGCAATTCCAACTTTCGTCACCTCCCGAACGCCTTCTGCTGGCCGGCATGATCAAGCTGGATACGAAGACGCAATACGAGCGGCGACAAGCACCGAACCGGACGCGGATGAATGTCAACACGTCGATGATCACCTGAGCCGGAAGTGGTGGCGCCTGATCCTGGCCGTCTTCCTCCCATTTGCCGCTGGCTATTATCTTTCCTTCCTCTTCCGAACCATCAACGCCTCCATCTCTCCAGCGCTGGCATCCGAATTTGGACTTGATGCCGCAAAGACCGGGCTGCTCGCATCGGTCTATTTCCTCGTCTTCGCAGGTGTCCAAATTCCCATTGGCGTCCTTCTCGATAGGTATGGACCGCGTCGTGTCCAGGGCGTGTTGCTGGTGATGGCGGCCGGCGGCGCGACCCTGTTCGGGACCGCAACGGGATTTTCGGAGCTTCTGGTTGCGCGCGCCATGATAGGACTTGGGGTTGCAGCCTCATTGATGGCAGGGCTCAAGGCCGTGGTCATCTGGTTTCCCAGGGAGCGTATCGCCCTCGTCAACGGCTGCATGATCATGCTGGGGTCGCTTGGAGCCGTCACCGCAACGGCACCGACCGATTGGGTATTGGATTGGATCGGTTGGCGAGGTCTTTTCGAAGTCCTGACTTTTGCAACGATCGCCGTAGCTGCCTTCACTTACTTTGGCGTACCGGAAAGCTCCAGCAATGAAGCAGCGTCGACGACCTCCCGGCTTACTTTGTGGTCTGTGTATTCCGACGCGCGATTCCTGAGACTTGCGCCACTGTCGGCAGCCTGCATCGGCTCGTCATGGGCCCTGCAATCTCTGTGGGCTGCGCCCTGGCTTACGGATGTGGAAGGGCTTGATCGGCATAGTCTCATGACGCAGCTGTTCATCATGGCTCTCGCAATCAGTTTCGGAGCGTTGCTGCTGGGCGTGATGGCGGATCGTCTACGCAGACGCGGCACAACAACCGAAATCCTGATAGCTGGCATGGCAGGGGTGTTCATTGCGGCCGAACTTGCACTTATTCTCCGGGTGCCAATGCCATCGCTACTGCCCTGGTGTGCCGTGTCAGTTATGGGAGCGGCAACAGTTCTCAGCTATGCGATGATCGCCGATTATTTTCCGCAAGGCCTTGCCGCGCGAGCAAATGGGGCGTTGAACCTTGCACATTTTGGTTCGGCGTTCGCGGTTCAGTACGGGATCGGGCTTGTTGTCGGACAATGGGCACCTCAAGACGGTCATTATCCGGTAATGGCGTATCAGTTTGCGTTTGGTCTCAGTGCAGCCTTTCAGGCAGCCGCATTGCTCTGGTTCGCTGTGCCTTGGCTCCGAACGTTGAGCAGGCACCTTTACGCGTCGCTTACGCGGCCGTTTGCAGAGCGAGACAGCCAAGCGGAATTTGTCATGGTGCCCGTCGAGGGATCTATCCTCGAGGCGCGTGAGGCGGTGGAATGGTAGACTGGCCGGCCTGTGCCTGGTTTCCAAGCCGTCTTTTGCGGCGATCGGTGCTACGTTGGGATTTCGACATTCCCCACTTTTTCTTTTTCTACGCCAGGCCGCGAACCAAACATCCCGCTTGTTGCGCGAAGAGGTTTACTGCCTTTTCTAATTGATCCCACTGAGGTCGTTCAGGCGACTTCATTTGTGGGGACGGTGGTGACAATCCATTCCATTCAATCGGAGGCAATATCTCGCGGCGCGCGCATGCTGCGCACTGCACTTGGCCCCGCGATCTCGCGCTTTCTGGAAGATCCTTCAGTCGTCGAGGTGATGCTAAACCCTGACGGCCGATTGTGGATCGACCGTTTGTCGAGCGGTCTGACGGACACCGGTGAGATCCTGTCAGCGCCAGACGGGGAGCGCATCATTCGGCTGGTCGCTCACCACGTGGGTGGTGAAGTGCATGCGGGTGCACCCCGTGTATCGGCCGAGCTACCTGAAACTGGCGAACGTTTTGAAGGTTTGTTGCCGCCAGTTGTTGCGGCTCCAGCGTTCGCGATCCGCAAACCGGCCGTCGCTATCTTTACGCTTGATGACTACGTCTTGGCAGGGATCATGACGTCAGAACAGGCTATAGCGCTGCGGCAAGCCGTTAGTTCACGCAAGAACATCCTGGTTGCCGGCGGAACATCAACCGGCAAAACGACGCTCACGAACGCGCTGCTCGCGGAAGTCGCCAAGACTTCCGATCGCATCGTTCTCATCGAAGACACAAGAGAGCTCCAGTGCAAGGCGCCAAACCTTGTCGCTCTGCGCACCAGGGACGGCGTGGTGTCGCTTTCGGATCTCGTGCGCTCATCCCTTCGCTTGCGTCCCGATCGTATTCCAATCGGCGAGGTCCGCGGGGCCGAAGCTCTCGACCTGCTCAAGGCCTGGGGTACCGGGCATCCCGGGGGAATCGGTACCATCCACGCAGGCAGCGCGCTCGGAGCCTTACGCCGGCTCGAACAGCTCATCCAGGAGGCGGTGGTTACGGTACCGCGCGCCCTGATCGCCGAGACCGTGAACGTCATAGCCGTTCTTGCTGGCCGTGGCGCTGATCGCCGCCTTTCCGAACTTGCTCACGTCGCCGGGCTCGGGACGTCGGGCGACTACAGCCTCTCAGCATCAGGAGACCAGTGATGAACTGCCGATCGCCTCTCGGCCGAAGGGCCGTTACGACCGCATCAATTGCGGCCTTCTGCCTGTTCGCTTCGCCGGCCTGGTCCGCAGGCTCGAATATGCCGTGGGAGCAACCGCTCAATCAGATCCTGCAGTCGGTCGAAGGCCCGGTCGCCAAGATCGTCGCCGTTATCATCATCATCGTGACCGGGCTGTCCCTGGCTTTCGGTGACACGTCGGGCGGTTTTCGTCGGCTGGTTCAGATCGTGTTTGGTCTGTCGATCGCGTTTGCCGCATCGAGCTTCTTTCTGTCGTTCTTCTCGTTCGGCGGCGGAGTGGTGATCTGATGGATGAGCAGATCCCAGGGTTTGTTGCGCCCGTGCATCGCGCTTTGACCGAGCCGATCCTGATGGGAGGCGCACCGCGGGCCGTCGCAATCTTAAACGGCACCTTGGCCGCGGCACTGGGCCTCGGTCTGCGCCTTTGGCTTGCCGGTCTCCTGCTCTGGTTCATCGGTCATATGGCGGCCGTCTGGGCCGCGAAACGCGACCCGGAGTTCGTCGAGGTCACGCGCCGGCACATTCGTATCCCTGGTCACCTCTCCACGTGAGTCCTTCCATGATGAATCTTGCCGAATATCGTTCCTCGAATGCGCGCCTGGCCGACTTCCTGCCCTGGGCCGCCCTTGTCGACGAGGGCATTGTCCTTAACAAGGATGGCTCGTTTCAGCGGACGGCAAAATTCCGAGGCCCCGATCTCGACAGCGCGGTACCTGCCGAACTCGTTGCCGTCGCCGGGCGCTTGAACAATGCCTTGCGTCGCCTTGGATCTGGCTGGGCCCTGTTTGTCGAGGCACAACGCCATGCCGCGGGGGCCTATCCTCCGAACACGTTCCCGGATGTCGCATCCGCCTTGGTCGACGCCGAGCGCAGGGCCCAGTTCGAAGAGGCCGGCGCCCATTACGAGTCCAGCTACTATCTGACTTTGGTTTATCTGCCGCCTGCCGAAGGAGCGGCCCTGGCCGAGCGGCTCCTTTACGAGGGCAGCAACCGGCCCGTCGGTGCAGACGCACGTGAGGTGCTGGCCGGGTTTGTCGATCGGACCAACCGTGTCCTGCAGCTCATCGAAAGCTTCATGCCGAAATGTGGCTGGCTCGATGATCAGGAAACGTTGACCTATCTCCACTCGACGATCTCGACCAAGCGTCACCGGGTGCGCGTCCCGGAAATACCCATGTATCTCGACGCGCTGCTTGCCGATCAGCCACTGACCGGCGGTCTTGAGCCGATGCTGGGCACCGCCCATCTGCGGGTGCTGACCGTCGTGGGATTTCCGACCGCAACCGTGCCCGGGATTTTGGATGATCTGAACCGACTGGCATTCCCTTATCGCTGGTCGACCCGGGCGCTCATGCTCGACCGGACCGATGCCGTGAAGCTAGTGACGAGGATTCGGCGCCAGTGGTTTGCCAAACGCAAGTCAGTCGCCGCGATCCTGAAGGAGGTAATGACCAACGAGGCGTCTGCCCTTCTTGATACCGACGCCCACAACAAGGCGATCGATGCCGATGCGGCCCTCCAGGAACTAGGCACCGATCAAATCGGGGAAGCCTTTGTTACGGCGACCGTCACCGTCTGGGACGGAGATCCCCGGGCTGCCGACGAAAAGCTCCGCCTGGTCGAAAAGGTCATCCAGGGGCGCGATTTCACCTGCATGATCGAGACCGTGAATGCGGTCGAAGCCTGGCTCGGCAGCCTGCCGGGCCACGTTTACGCCAACGTCCGCCAGCCCCCGATATCGACCCTCAACCTAGCCCATATGATCCCCCTGTCGGCGGTTTGGGCGGGCGAGGTGAGGGACCATCACCTCAAGGCGCCCCCGCTGTTCTTCGCCAGGACGGAAGGATCCACGCCGTTTCGGTTCTCGCTCCACGTTGGCGATGTCGGGCATACCCTGGTTGTTGGTCCGACCGGGGCGGGCAAGTCGGTGCTCCTGGCGTTGATGGCCCTGCAGTTCCGCCGCTATCCGGACGGACAGGTCTTCGCCTTCGATTTCGGCCGCTCGATGCGCGCGGCGGCGTTGGCCATGGACGGCGACTGGCATGACCTCGGTGGCGCGGTAGCGGGCGAAACGGATGGATTTATGTCCCTGCAGCCGCTGGCTGACATCGATGATGTCTCCGAGCGCGGCTGGGCGGCGCAATGGATCGCCTCGATCTTGTCGCGAGAAAAGATCGACGTCACCCCAGAGACCAAGGATCATGTCTGGACTGCGCTGACCTCGCTGGCGTCGGCTCCGCACGAGGAGCGCACCCTCACTGGCCTCTCGGTTCTCCTCCAATCGAATATCCTGAAGCGGGCGCTCCAGCCCTATTGCCTCGGTGGTCCCTATGACCGGCTGCTCGATGCGGAGAACGAGCACCTCGGTAGCTCATCGGTCCAGGTCTTTGAGACCGATGGATTGATTGGAACCGCCGTTGCGCCGGTAGTGCTGGCTTATCTATTCCATCGGATCGAAGGCCGCTTCGACGGGCGTCCAACGCTGCTCATCATCGACGAAGGCTGGCTCGCGCTTGATGATGCGGACTTTGCCGGCAAGCTCCGGGAGTGGCTAAAAACCCTTCGCAAGAAGAATGCGTCGGTGGTGTTTGCGACCCAATCGCTTGCGGACATCGATGGCTCGGCAATCGCGCCGGCCATCATAGAAAGTTGTCCGACCCGGATTCTGCTGCCCAACGATCGCGCGATCGAGCCGCAGATCATGACGATCTACCGGCGATTTGGGCTCAATGACCGGCAAATCGAAATCCTGGCGCGGGCGATTCCCAAGCGAGACTACTACTGCCAGTCACGCCGGGGCGATCGCCTGTTCGAACTCGGACTTGGCGAGGTAGCGCTTGCCCTCACCGCCGCTTCCTCCAAAGCCGACCAGGCTTTGATCGAGCAGGTGTTGGCTGAACATGGCCGCGAAAACTTCGTGAGTGGATGGCTGAAGGCCCGTGATGTCGCTTGGGCGACCGATCTCATCCCACACCTCGCTGAACTGGGGGCTTCCAAATGAACCGCTTCCGCCGTGTTGCTGCCGCTGGCGTGGTGGCACTTGCCGTGCTTGTCGGTTCCAAACCGGCCTTCGCGCAGTTGGTTGTGTTTGATCCCAACAACTATGCCCAGAACGTTCTGACCGCCGCTCGAGCCCTGCAGCAGATCAACAACCAGATCACATCGCTGCAAAATCAGGCGCAGATGCTGGTCAATCAGGCCAGGAATCTCGCGAGCTTGCCCTATTCGTCACTGCAGCAGTTGGAGCAGTCAATCCAGCGTACGCAGCAACTGCTCGCCCAAGCCCAGCGCATCTCTTTCGACATCCAGCAAATCGATCGCGCGTTCTCCACCACGTACGCGCCGGCATCTCCCGACGCCACGGACCAGGCGCTGATCGCGAATGCGCAGGTCCGTTGGCAAAACTCGGTTGCAGGCTTTCAAGATGCCATGCGGGTGCAGGCTACGGTGGTCAGTAATCTCGACACCAATCGCGCCCAGATGTCGACGCTCGTCACCGCCAGCCAGGGCGCGACCGGCGCCCTGCAAGCGAGCCAGGCTGCCAATCAGCTTCTTGCGCTGCAGGCACAACAGCTTGCCGATCTCACGGCAACAGTCGCCGCTCAAGGACGCGCCCAAAACCTGGAATCTGCCCAGCGAACGGCCGCTCAGGACCAGGGCAGGGAGCAACTCCGGCGCTTCCTGACGCAGAGCCGAGGTTACCAGCCCACAATAGTGCAGATGTTCCACCAATGAGTGATTTCAGGGCGTTCAAGGCGCTGTCTCTCGGCGTGACAATCTTTGTCGTCGTGCTCGCTGCTGCTTGCACCATCCACCTGCGTGACGACGACAATCAGCCTCAGCCTGCCTCTTCGGTCGTCCGAGAAGGCGATCCCCAGACAGCCGAGCTCGAGCGATGTCGTTCAGTTGGATACGAGCAAAAAGACAGACTTGCCGAATGCCGAAAGGTTTGGGCGGAACAGCGCCGCCACTTCCTAAGGCAGAACATCGACACTCCGCGCAATCCCGCCCGGCCCGATCCAGACGCCACACCGCCTGCGTCCGTCAAGGATCAGAGCCGTTTGCCGCCCGGTTTGTTTCCGGCACCTCAGCCGACGGAGCGATAGATGGGTGGTACAGGCATCATCGACCAGTTTCTGGAAACATTCACCCGCTATATCGACTCTGGCTTCGGCCTGGTGGGAAATGAGGTCGGACATCTCGCGTCCACGCTTGTTGCCATCGACATCACGCTGGCGGGATTGTTCTGGGTCTGGAGCTCCGATGAGGACATGATCGCTCGGCTGGTCAAGAAGACCTTGTTTGTCGGCGTCTTCGCTTTCCTCATCGGGAACTGGAATGGCCTGGCCCGCATCGTCTTCGAGAGCTTTGCCAGTCTGGGGTTGAGGGCCTCTGGCACGGGCTTGTCGTCCGCAGATTTCTTGAGGCCAGGACGGATCGCCCAGGTCGGCCTGGATGCCGGACGGCCGATCCTTGAATCGATTTCGGGGCTGATGGGCTACGTCAGCTTCTTCGAGAATTTTGTACAGATCGTGGTGCTGCTGTTTGCCTGGATCGTCGTGCTGCTGACGTTCTTCATCCTCGCCATCCAGCTCTTTATCACCTTGATCGAGTTCAAGCTGACGACCCTGGCCGGTTTCGTGCTGATTCCGTTCGGCCTGTTTGGGAAGACCGCCTTCGCAGCCGAGCGCGTACTCGGAAACGTCATCTCGTCCGGCGTCAAGGTATTGGTGCTTGCCGTCATCGTTGGGATCGGATCGACCCTGTTCTCCCAGTTCACCTCGGGGTCCGGCGGTAACCAGCCGACTATCGAAAATGCGATGGCACTGGTGCTCGCGGCCCTCTCGTTGCTTGGCCTCGGTATCTTCGGGCCGGGAATTGCCAACGGCATTGTATCTGGCGGTCCGCAACTTGGGGCCGGTGCGGCCGTCGGAACCACGATGGCCGCAGGTGGTGTGGTTGCCGCCGGAGCAGCACTCGCAGCAGGCGGGGCTGCTCTCACCGGCAGCATGGTTGGAGGCGCGGCGAGGGGAGGCAGCGCGCTCATAGGCGGCGCGGCATCCGCCTTTCGGACGGGCGCGCAGACCGGGGAGGCGGGCGCCACTTCGGCAGCGAGTCCCCTGCGATCGCTGGCCGCCCGCTTTGGCAGATCAAATGCCGCGGGCGATGAAGCCGGCGGCGCGGATGCGTCATCTGGAGGCGCACCCGCCTGGGTTCGCCGCATGAAACGTGGACAGGCTGTCAGTCATGGTGTCTCGGCGACGACGCAGGCGCTGCGGTCCGGGGATCGCGGCGGAGGTGGGGCCTCCGTCGATCTCAAGGATTCAGAGCGCTGAGGTCAGCACCGTCGGAGCACCTCTCAGAACTCTTCAAACGTACCAAACGCTACTCACGCCCGATTTCTCGTACG
>CALRXG020000126.1:0-14788 GCA_943372075.1 Bordetella parapertussis
CAGCTCACCTCGATGGCGCAGAAGTACTCGGACGAGAAAAACCGCGCAGAGGAAGCCAACCAGGCCAAATCCAAGTTCCTCGCCAACATGAGCCACGAGCTGCGCACGCCGCTCAACGCCATCATCGGCTTCTCCGAGATCATGGGCTCTGGCCTGTTCGGCACGCTCGGCTCGGACAAGTACGAGGAATACTGCCACGACATCCTGACGTCGGGGAAATACCTGCTCGAGGTCATCAACGACATCCTGGACATGTCGAAGATCGAGGCCGGCCGCATGAAGTTCGACATGGAGTCGCTCGACCTCTCCGGCATCCTCGCCGAGTCGCTCCGGGTGGTGTCCGGCCGCGCCGAGCACAAGGGCCTGTCGCTGGAATCGGATATCGAGAGCACGATCTCCGTCGTCGCCGACCGCCGCTCGGTCAAGCAGATCATCGTCAACCTGCTCTCCAACGCCGTGAAGTTCACGCCCGACAATGGCCGCGTGCTGGTGCGCGGCCAGATGCTGGACGACTCGATCGTGCTGCTGATCGCCGACAGCGGCATCGGCATCGCACCGGACTCGCTGCGGCGGCTCGGCAAGCCGTTCGAGCAGGTCGAGAGCCAGCTCACCAAGAGCTACCAGGGCTCGGGCCTCGGGCTTGCGATCGCGCGCTCGCTCACCAATCTGCACGGCGGCTCGATGAAGCTTCGCTCCAAGCTCGGCGTCGGCACCGTGGTCCGCGTCACCCTGCCGCGCGATCCGCGGTCCCTGCAGACCAAACTGCGAGAAGCTGCGTAGGCCGCGCTACGATGTCTCCAGCGTCGGCGCGACCTCGCGCGCGACCTGCACCAATGCCGCGATCAGCGGCGTCATCGGATCGCGCTGCGGGATCACCAGGCCGATGCTGTAGTCGACGACCGGATCGACGATCGGAATGCTGCGCACCGCGTCGGCAAGGCCGAGCGTCTCGGCGAGCTTGGCCGGCATCACGCTCGCCCAGCGTCCGGTCTTCACATGGGTGTAGAGCACGAGCAGCGAGTTCGAGGTCAGCGTCGGCGTCGCTTCCGCACCGACCGAGGTCAGCGCGCGATCGATGATGCGGCGGTTCTGCATGTCGGGCGTCAGCAGGCACAGCGGCACAGTGCCGACTTCCTTCCAGGTCACCTGCTTGCGGTCGCCGAACATCGCATCCGGCGCCGTCAGCAGCCGATAGCTCTCATTGTAGAGCGGGATGGTGCGGACCTTGCCGATCGGCTCGTTCTCGATATAGGTCAGCCCGGCATCGACCTCGAGATTTTCGAGCAGGCCGAGGACATCGGCCGAGGTGCAGGACTGGATGCGGAAACGCACGTCGGGATGGCGCGCCCGGAACGGCGTGGTGAGCGCCGCCACCATGCCGAGCGCGGTCGGGATCGCCGCGATCCGGATCTCGCCCGACAACTTGTCCTTGAGGCTGTTGATCTCCTGCTTCATCGCCCGCGCATCGCCGACGATGCGCCGCGCCCAGTCCAGCGTCCGTTCGCCCTCCGGCGTAAAGCCCTGGAAGCGGGATCCGCGCTGCACCAGCATGACGCCAAGGATCTCCTCGAGCTGCTTGAGGCTGGTCGACATGGTCGGCTGGGTGACGCCGCAGGCCTCCGCAGCCCGGCCGAAATGCCGTTCCTTGGCCAGCGCCAGCAGAAGTTCCAGCTTGTCGATCAAGGTCCAAATCCCTTCGGAAGACGGTGCCCCAGGCGGCACGCCGACCCGCTCATAGGTAACACGATCAGGGTGCGATCCCGAAATCCAAAGCAGGCCGGAAGTGCGTGATTCCAGACCATTATTGCGATCTCCGATCGATCCATTCGACAACGCTATTAATCGCGTTTCGCAATCGCCGCATGAGACAGCTTTATTGATATTTCGAAGGATTCCAATTCTCATATCGAGAGCAAGAAACTGATCGCGAGAAGCGCTGATGACGGTGGGATACGAACCTTGGGACGCGGCGCGCGGCGCTGAGATCATCGCCGAGCATGCCGGACTTGAAGGCGCAACGCTGGTGATCCTGCACGCGCTGCAGGAAGCGTTCGGCTACGTGCCAGAGCCGGCGATCCCGATGGTCGCCGAGGCACTCACTTTGTCCCGCGCCGAAGTGCACGGCGTGTTCACCTTCTATCACGACTTCCGCAAGCAGCCGGCCGGGCGGCACGTCCTGAAGCTCTGCCATGCCGAGGCCTGCCAGGCTGCGGGCGGCGATGCGCTGGCGGCGCGCGCGGAGGCAAAACTCGGCATTTCCCTCGGGAATACCACCGCGGACGACCGCGTGACGCTGGAGCCGATCTACTGCCTCGGCCTGTGCGCCACGGCGCCGTCGGCGATGCTGGATGGCCGCGTGATCGGCCGGCTCGATGAAGCGCGGATCGATGCGCTGGTCGCGGAGGCACAGCGATGACGATGCGGATCTTCATTCCCCGCGATGCCGGTGCGGTCGCCGTCGGCGCCGACGATGTCGCGCTCGCCTTCGAGCAGGCCGCAGCCGCACGCGGCAAGGCGGTCGAGATCGTCAGGACCGGCTCGCGCGGGCTGTACTGGCTGGAGCCGATGGTCGAACTCGCGACGGCGCAAGGCCGCGTCGCGTTCGGTCCGGTGACCACGTCCGACGTCCCTGCGCTGATCGATGCGATGGGGAACGACAGCCCTCACGCCCTGCGGCTTGGTGTCACAGACCAGATTCCCTGGCTGAAGCGCCAGACCCGGCTGACCTTCGCGCGCTGCGGCGTGATCGATCCGCGCTCGGTCGACGACTACCGCGCCCATGGCGGCTACAAGGGCCTGGAGCGGGCGCTGACGCTGACCTCGGACCAGATCCTGGCCGACGTCACCACCTCGGGCCTGCGAGGCCGCGGCGGTGCCGGCTTCCCCACCGGCATCAAGTGGAAGACCGTGGCGCAGGCCAGTGCCGACCGCAAATACATCGTCTGCAACGCCGACGAAGGCGACAGCGGCACCTTCGCCGACCGCATGATCATGGAGGGCGACCCCTTCGTCGTGATCGAAGGCATGACGATTGCCGGTATCACCGTAGGCGCGACCAAAGGCTACATCTATATCCGCTCGGAATATCCGCACGCGGTCGAGGCCATGAATGCGGCGATCACAGCGGCCCGGCGCGCCGGCCTGCTCGGTCAGGGCATCGGCGGCACCAAGCATGCGTTCGATCTCGAAGTGCGCGTCGGTGCTGGCGCCTATGTCTGCGGCGAAGAGACCTCGCTCTTGGAAAGCCTCGAGGGCCGCCGCGGCATCGTGCGCGCCAAGCCGCCGCTGCCCGCGCACAAGGGCCTGTTCGGCCGCCCGAGCGTGATCAACAACGTGCTGTCATTCGCGGCGATCCCTTTCATCCTCGACAATGGCGCCAAGGCCTACGCCGATTTCGGCATGGGGCGATCGCGCGGCACGATGCCGATCCAGCTTGCCGGCAACATCAAATATGGCGGGCTGTTCGAGACCGCGTTCGGCGTCACGCTCGGCGAACTCGTCGATGAGATCGGCGGCGGCACCTTCACCGGACGCGAGGTGCGCGCGGTGCAGGTCGGCGGCCCGCTCGGGGCCTATTTCCCGCGCGCGCTGTTCGATACGCCGTTCGACTATGAGGCGTTCGCGGCGCGCGACGGCCTGATCGGCCATGGCGGTGTCGTGGTGTTCGACGACAGCGTCGACATGGCCAGGCAGGCCCGCTTCGCGATGGAGTTCTGCGCCGTCGAATCCTGCGGCAAGTGCACGCCGTGCCGGATCGGCTCGACCCGCGGCGTCGAGACCATCAACAACATCATCAACGGCGACCGCGTCGCCGAGAACCTCGCGGTGGTCGAAGACCTCTGCAACACCATGAAATTCGGCTCGCTCTGCGCGCTCGGCGGATTCACGCCCTACCCCGTGATGAGCGCACTGAAGCACTTCCGGGAAGACTTTGGCGGAGATTTGGGTCCCGCGCCGTCCCGTCTGCAGGCCGCGGAATAGTTGAGGAGATCACGATGTCGCTGATCCAGGAAACCGATTTCGGCACGCCCAAGTCCAAATCCGAGACGATGGTCACGCTGACCATCGACGGCAATCAGGTCACGGTGCCCGAGGGCACCTCGATCATGCGCGCGGCAATGGAGTCAGGCACCCAGATTCCAAAGCTGTGCGCGACCGATATGGTCGACGCGTTCGGCTCGTGCCGGCTCTGCCTCGTCGAGATCGAAGGCCGCGCCGGGACGCCCGCCTCCTGCACCACGCCTGTAATGCCCGGCCTCGTCGTGCACACCCAGAGCGAGCGGTTGAAGAAGCTGCGCAAGGGCGTGATGGAGCTCTACATCTCCGACCATCCGCTGGACTGTTTGACCTGCGCCGCCAACGGCGACTGCGAATTGCAGGACATGGCCGGCGCGGTCGGCCTGCGCGACGTGCGCTACGGCTATGAGGGCGAGAACCACGTCTTCGCCAAATCACACGGCTGCGAAAACGACAACTGGATGCCGAAGGACGAGTCCAATCCGTATTTCACCTACGATCCCTCGAAATGCATCGTCTGCTCGCGCTGTGTCCGCGCCTGCGAGGAAGTGCAAGGCACCTTCGCGCTGACGATTTCCGGCCGCGGCTTCGACAGCCGCGTCTCGCCTGGCATGAGCGAGAGCTTCCTCGGCTCCGAATGCGTGTCCTGCGGCGCCTGCGTGCAGGCCTGCCCGACCGCGACGCTGACCGAAAAATCCGTGATCGAGATCGGCCAGCCCGAGCATTCGGTCGTGACCACCTGCGCCTATTGCGGCGTCGGCTGCACCTTCAAGGCCGAGATGCGCGGCGAGGAAGTGGTTCGCATGGTGCCGTGGAAGGACGGCAAGGCCAACCGCGGCCATTCCTGCGTCAAGGGCCGCTTCGCCTGGGGTTACACCACCCACAAGGAGCGCATCCTGAAGCCGATGATCCGCGAACGCATCGAGGATCCCTGGCAGGAAGTATCTTGGGACCAGGCGATGAACTTCGCCGCCGCGAGGTTCAAGGACATCCAGCAGAAATACGGCCGCGACGCGGTCGGCGGCATCACCTCGTCACGCTGCACCAATGAAGAAACCTATCTGGTGCAGAAGCTGATCCGCGCCGGTTTCGGCAACAACAATGTCGACACCTGCGCCCGCGTCTGCCATTCGCCGACCGGCTATGGCCTGTCGCAGACCTTCGGCACCTCGGCCGGCACGCAGGATTTCGACTCGGTCGAGCACACCGACGTCGTCCTGATCATCGGCGCCAATCCGGCGGCGGCCCACCCCGTGTTCGCCTCGCGGCTGAAGAAGCGGCTGCGCCAGGGTGCCAAGCTGATCGTGGTCGATCCGCGCCGCACCGAGATGGTGGAATCGCCGCATGTGAAGGCGCTGCATCTGCCGCTGATGCCCGGGACCAACGTCGCCGTGGTCACGGCGCTCGCCCATGTCATCGTCACCGAAGGGCTGGTCAACGAGAGCTTCGTGCGCGAACGCTGCGACTGGAGCGAGTTCGAGGAATGGGCGGCCTTCGTCGCCCAGGAGAAGTACAGCCCCGAAGCGACCGCGATCATGACCGGCCTCGATCCGAAGGACCTGCGCGAGGCGGCGCGGATCTACGCCACCGGCGGCAATGGCGCGATCTATTACGGGCTCGGCGTCACCGAGCACAGCCAGGGCTCGACCACGGTGATCGCGATCGCCAACCTTGCGATGGCGACCGGCAATATCGGCCGCCCCGGCGTCGGCGTGAACCCGCTGCGCGGCCAGAACAACGTGCAGGGCTCCTGCGACATGGGCTCGTTCCCGCACGAGCTGCCGGGCTACCGGCATATCGCGGGCGACGCCGTGCGCGAGCAGTTCGAGGCGATGTGGAACGTCAAGCTCAACAAGGAGCCGGGCCTGCGCATTCCCAACATGTTCGACGCCGCGATCGAGGGCACCTTCATGGGGCTCTACGTGCAGGGCGAGGACATCCTGCAGTCCGACCCGAACACCAAGCACGTGGTGGCGGCGCTGTCGGCAATGGAATGCGTCATCGTGCACGATCTTTTCCTGAACGAGACCGCGAACTACGCCCACGTCTTCCTGCCCGGCTCGACCTTCCTCGAGAAAGACGGTACCTTCACCAATGCCGAGCGTCGCATCCAGCGGGTCCGCAAGGTGATGACGCCGCGCAACGGCTATGCCGACTGGGAAGTGACGATCCTGCTCGCCAAGGCGATGGGCTTCGAGATGCATTACAACCATCCGTCCGAAATCATGGACGAGATCGCAGCGCTGACGCCGACCTTCACCGGCGTCTCCTACGCCAAGCTGGACGAGCTCGGCTCGGTGCAATGGCCGTGCAACGAGAAGGCGCCGGAGGGCACGCCGATCATGCATATCGGCGGCTTCGTGCGCGGCAAGGGCAAGTTCATCGTCACCGAATATGTCGCGACCGACGAGCGCACCGGGCCGCGCTATCCGCTGCTGCTCACCACCGGCCGCATCCTCAGCCAGTACAATGTCGGCGCGCAGACCCGGCGCACCGAGAACGTGGTCTGGCACGCCGAGGATCGGCTCGAGATCCATCCGCATGACGCCGAGCAGCGCGGCGTGCGCGACGGCGACTGGGTGCGGCTCAACAGCCGCGCCGGCGAGACGACGCTGCGCGCGCTGATCACCGACCGGGTGGCGCCGGGCGTGGTCTACACCACGTTCCATCACCCCGACACCCAGGCCAACGTCATCACGACGGACTTCTCCGACTGGGCGACCAACTGCCCGGAGTACAAGGTCACCGCGGTGCAGATCTCGCCGTCGAACGGTCCGAGCGACTGGCAGAAGGCCTATGACGAACAGGCGCGCAACTCCCGCCGCATCGCGCCCGTGGTGGAGGCCGCCGAGTAGCGATGCGCGAGCCCGTCCACAAGGCGATCCGGAAGGTCTGGCGCGACGGCGTCTTCAGCGACGGCGCGCGCCTGATCCCGGAAGAGACGCCGCTGGCGCTGACCTATAATGGCGGCACTTACGCGGTGATGATGGGCTCGCCTGAGGACCTCAGCGATTTCGCCATCGGCTTCAGCCTGAGCGAAGGCATCGTGCAATCGGCCGGCTAAATCGAGACCCTCGACATCGTCGAGCTCGATGACGGCATCGAGCTTCGGATGTGGCTCAGGCCCGACAAGGCGGAGCGGATCGCCGAGCGGCGACGCAACATCGCCGGCCCGACCGGCTGCGGCCTGTGCGGGATCGACTCGATCAGCGAGGCGGTCCGGCCGGCCGCCGTGGTGCCGGCGGGCCGTGTGTTCACGCCGCGCGAGATCATGACGGCGATGGCCGCGGTCGCGCCGCTGCAGGAGATCAACCATCAGACCCGCGCCGTGCACGCCGCCGCGTTCTGGACCGCCACGCGCGGCATCGTGGCGCTGCGCGAGGATGTCGGCCGCCACAATGCGCTCGACAAGCTCGCCGGCGCGCTGGCGCGCGACAAGGTCATTGCCAGCGACGGCGTGGTGCTGCTGACCAGTCGCGTCTCGGTCGAGATGGTGCAGAAGACTGCCGCGATCGGCGCACCGCTGATCGCGGCGGTGTCGGCACCAACAGCACTTGCGGTCCGGATGGCGGATGCCGCCGGCATCACACTCGCCGCGATCGCCCGCGCGGACGGATTTGAGATCTTTACCCACCCGGGCCGCGTCACCGGCGCGGTACCCGGCAAGGAGTCAGCCTATGTCGTCGTCGCCTGAAAAGCTGGTCTATATGGCGAACCAGATCGGAAAGTTCTTCCACAGCCAGGGCCACGACCGCGCCGTGCAGGGCATCTCCGAGCATATCTGGAAGTTCTGGGACCCACGGATGCGCAAGCAGATCTTCGCCCATCTCGACGCCGGCGGCGCCGGCCTCGATCCCGACGTGCTCGACGCACTGCAGAAGCTGAAGCAGCAGGCTTAGCGCGGCTCGCACAGCCGTCATTGCGAGGAGCGATAGCGACGAAGCAATCCATTTCTCCGCTTGCGGAGCGATGGATTGCTTTGCCTCGCTTCGCTCGCAATGACGTGGATAGAGCGGAATCGTCGGGTGGGCTATCCCCCGCCCACGATCGCGTTGAAGACGCGGCGCACCTCGCTCTGGGTCTCGCGCAAGCGCGCTTCGAGCGCGGAGAAATCCGGCGCGTCGCCGGCTCGCGCCATCACGCGCAGCAGATCCTCGCCCGCCGTCTCGGGATTGAACTTGCCGGTGACGCAGAGCCGCAGGATCTGCGTCAGATCATGATAGAGCCGCGCCGCCGAGCGCAGGATCTCGGCCTCGGACTGGCCGAGCAGACCGAGCTTGGCGGCATGGTCGAGCACCTGCAACGTCGAGACGCTGAGGATCTCCGGCTTCGCTGATGCGTGCGCGAGCTGCAGATACTGCGCGATGAAATCGATGTCGACGAGCCCGCCGGCGGCGAGCTTGAGGTCCCAGACGTCGTCCTCGCCCTTCTCCAGCGCGATGGCGCGCCGCATGTCGGCGACGTCGGCCGCGGTCGACGCCGCATCGCGCGGCCGGGTCAGGACGCTGCGGATGATCGCCGCGATCTTCTCGCGGAATTCAGGCGACGACGAGATCACGCGGGCGCGCGTCAGCGCCATGTGCTCCCAGGTCCAGGCCTCGCGCTCCTGGTAGTCCGAGAACGCGTCGATCCGCGAGGCGACCGGGCCCGCACGGCCGGACGGGCGCAGCCGCATATCGACCTCATAGAGCACGCCGTAATTGGTCCGGGTCGTGAAGGCGCTGATCAGGCGCTGGGTGAAGCGGGCAAAATACTGCGCGCCGTGCAGCGAGCGCTCGCCGTCGGAGTCCGGCGCCTCGCTGTCGAAATCGTAGAGCGTGATCAAATCGAGATCGGACGACGCCGTCATCTCGCGGCTGCCGAGCCGGCCCATCGCCAGGATCGCGGTCTCCTGCCCCTTGATCCGGCCGTATTGCGCGGCGAACTGGTCGGTGACGAGGCCGTGCACGGTGTGCACGATGCCCTCCGCGACATCGGCAAAGGCGGTGCTGGCGTGCTGCGCCGACACCGTGCCGGACAGGATCCGCGTGCCGATCAGGAACAGGCTCTCCTGGCCGAACAGTCTCAGACGATCGAGGAAGTCCTCGTAGGACGACGCATCCTGCAACGTGGTGGCAAGCCGCTCCGACAATTCCTTCTTGTCCGGCATCGCGCCGAAGAAACGCGGATCGACCAGGCCGTCCATGATCTGCGGCTGCCGCGCGAGCATATCGCCGAGCCGCGGTGCGGCTCCGAGGATCAGCGCCACCAGCGCGACGAAATCGCGGTTCTGGCTGAGCAGCGAGATCAGCCGCCCGCCCCGCTGCAGCGCGCCGAGGAAACGATCGAATGCCGCCACCGCGTCGTCCGGCTCCTCGGCATGCGCGAGGCCGTCGATCAGGCCGGGAATGAACTCGAGGAACGCCGCCCGCGTCGCCTCGACGCGCAGCGCGCGATAGTCGCCCGCGATCCACTGCTGCACGGTACCGGCCACCGCCACGGGCTTCTTGAAGCCGAGTTGGGCGAGATGTTCGATCAGGCGACCGTCCTCGGGCCCGGCGCCGTAATCAACATCCGGCAGCTTGGCCGTACCGGTCGGATCGTCGCCCTCGAACAGCTTGCCGTAGTGGCTCTGCACGATCTTGAGCTGACGGAGCAGATCGCTGGCGAAAGCCTCGCGATTCTCGTAGCCGAAGAAATGCGCGAAGCGCTCGACCTCCTCGGGCGCTTCCGGCAGCGAGTGGGTCTGCTCGTCGGCGATCATCTGCAAGCGGTGCTCGACCCGGCGCAGGAATTCGTAGGCAACCGTCAGTTCGTCGCGTGCCTCGAAGGTGATCCAGTTATTGTCGGCGAGCACGTTGAGCGCCTCCAGCGTCGGCCGCACCCGCAGCTCGGGATGGCGGCCGCCGGCGATCAGCTGCTGGGTCTGGGCGAAGAACTCGATCTCGCGGATGCCGCCGCGGCCGACCTTGACGTTGTGGCCCTCGACCGAGATCTCGCTCTGACCGCGATAGGTCTGCATCTGCCGCTTCATGTCGTGGACGTCGGCGAGCGCCGCGAAGTCCAGATGCTTGCGCCAGACGAACGGCGCGAGCTCGGCGATCAGCGCGTCACCGGCCTTGGGATCGCCGGCGCAGGGCCGCGCCTTGATCATCGCCGCACGCTCCCAGGTGCGTCCCTCGCGCTCGTAATAATGCAACGCCGCGTCGGTCGAGATCGCGACCTGGGTCGAGGCCGGGTCCGGGCGCAGCCGGAGATCGACCCGGAACACATAGCCCTCGCCCGAGCGCTGCTGCAGCATTCGCGACATCGCCTGGGTGACGCGCACGAAGAACGGTTGCGGCTCGATGTCCTCGGCGAGCGACGTGGCGGTGCGATCGAAGAACACGATCAGATCGATATCGCTGGAATAGTTCAGTTCGCCCGCGCCCATCTTGCCCATCGCGAGCACGATCAGGCCCGAGCCGACCTCGGGATGCTCGGGGTCGGCGGCGGTCATCCGGCCGCGCGCGACCTCCTGCCGGAACAGATAGCGCAGCGCCAATTGCACCGAATTGACCGCGATGTCGGTCAGCGCCGCGGTCACCCGCATCACCGGCCAGATGCCGCCGATGTCGCACAGAGCGATCATCAGCGCCGCCTCCGCCTTCATGTGGCGAAGCAGAACCATCACCTCGGCCTCGCTGCCGGCGGCAAGCACCTCGCGCGAGGTCGTCTCGATCAGGCTGGCCAGATGCGGCTCCGGGTCGCACGACAGGATCCGGATCAGCCGCGCAGCATCGGCACGTGCGAGCTCGAACAGATAGGGCGAGTATTCGGCGATGCCACGCAGAATGTCCCGCGCGAAGGGATGGCCGAGCATCGCCTCGAGCGCGGCCGATTGCGCCGGCTCAAGCTCGGCGAACCAGTCCGTCAGGCGTTGATCGGCGGAGTTGGGCGCGGCGACATACGGTCCGTCCGCAAACCGCGCGGCCAGACAATGTCGACCCGCGTTTCCCGGCGCGGCGGCATTCATGCCGCCTTCTGTGGCACATCCTGCGTTTGAGCCGCAAGCCTGTCACTGCTGCCCGCCCGGGCGGGCAGCACCAGGGTCGCCACCAGTCCCGGATGGGCATCACCGAGCCGGAGCTCGCCGCCATGGAGCGTGGCGACCGCCGAAGCCAGGCTGAGGCCGAGACCGGAACCAGGTAAGGTGCGGCTCGCCTCCAGCCGGACGAAACGCTCCACCGCGTGCTTGCGGTCGCTCTCGGGGATGCCCGGGCCGTGGTCGGCGACGCTGATCAGGACCTGATCGCCCTCGCGCCGCGCCTCGATCAGGATCTCCCGCGCATCGGTCTTCAGCGGCTCGACGCCCGAGCCGGGCTTGCCATACTTGATGGCGTTCTCGACCAGGTTAGCGACAGCCTGGCTGATCAATTCGCGGTTGCCGTGGATCGGTGCCGGCTCGGTCTTCACCTGCAACGTCATGCCGTCGTCCTCGGCCAGCGGCTCGTACAGCTCGTGGATGCCATTGGCGACGTCGGCACCGTCGAAATCGTCCATGTTGCCGCGGGCCTGGCCGGACTCGGCGCGCGCGATCATCAGCAGCGCGTTGAAAGTGCGGATCAGCCCGTCCGACTCCTCGATGGTCCGCTCCAGCGCCGCGCGATAATCGGCCTCGCAGCCGGACCGCGCCAACGCCTCCTCGGCGCGATTGCGCAGCCGCGTCAGCGGGGTCTTGAGATCATGGGCGATGTTGTCGGAGACCTCCTTCAGCCCGGTCATCAGGGCCTCGATGCGCTCCAGCATCGCATTGAGATTTTCCGCCAGGCGGTCGAGCTCGTCGCCGCTGCGGCCGACCGGCAGCCGGCCTGTGAGATCGCCCGCCATGATGCGCTTGGTGGTGCCGGTCATGGCATCGATCCGGTGCAGCACGCGGCGCGCAACGAAGATGCCGCCGCCGATGCCGAGCACGACGACCACGAGGATCGACCATTGCGCCGCGTTGGCGACGATGCCGAACAGCCGCCGCCGCTCCTCGAGATCGCGACCGATCAGGAGGCGGAAGCCGTTCTCCATCTGGGTGACCCGCACCAGCGCGCGATGGTCGGTCTTGTCCTGGTCGTCGATCCGGCGATAGGCGGTCTCGGTCCAGCCCTGGACGCTCATCACGCCCGGCGCCAGCGAGCCGACATTGCCGGCCAGCGCCTGCCCGTTCGGCGCGGTCAGGAGATAGAGGTTGGCGCCGGGCCGCAGCGCGCGATAGCCCATGCTGTTGAGCAGGCCGCGTAGCCCGCGGCGATTATAGATGTCGGTGATCTCGTTGACCTCGGCGTTGACCGTCACCGTGATCTGCTCGGTGATCAGCCGACGCGTGTTCCAGGCGAAGTAGGCCAGCAACGAGGCGGCGAACAGCGCGAACAGGAACAGATACACCAGCGTCAGCCGAAACGCGGTGGTGCGGATCAGTTTGCCGAAGGCCGTCACGATCTACCTGATGCCGTCGCGGATCATGTACCCCGCGCCGCGGATCGTATGCAGCAGCGGGCGCTCGAACCCCTTGTCGATCTTGGATCGCAGCCGGGAGATGTGAACGTCGATGACGTTGGTCTGCGGATCGAAATGATAATCCCAGACGTTCTCGAGCAGCATGGTGCGCGTCACTACCTGGCCTGCGTGCTTCATCAGATATTCGAGCAGCCGGAATTCGCGCGGCTGCAAGGTCAGCTCGTCCTTGCCGCGCGCGACGCGATGCGACAGCCGATCGAGTTCGAGATCGCCGACCTTGTAGGTGGTCTCCTCCGCCGGACCGACATTGCGCCGCGACAGCACCTCGACGCGCGCCAGCAGCTCGGCGAACGAATAGGGCTTCGGCAGATAGTCGTCGCCGCCGGCGCGCAGGCCCTTGATGCGGTCATCGACCTGGCCGAGCGCCGAGAGGATCAGGACCGGCGTCCGGTTGCCCTTGTCGCGCAGGCTGCCGATCAGCGACAGGCCATCACGCTTCGGCAACATGCGGTCAACCACCAGCACGTCGTAATCGCCGGTCTCGGCTATCGACAGGCCTTCCTCGCCGTCGGAGGCGAGATCGGCGATGTAGCCGACTTCACGGAATGCCTTGACCAGATAGTCGGCGGACTCGCGGTCGTCTTCGATGATCAGGATGCGCATTTGCGGAGCGGTTGCGGTCACGGGAATTGGCCCTCTCTCAGCATGGCGCGGCCGGCCTGCACATGCAAGACGACCGCGCGCAATCTCGAAATCTTGTGGCTGCATGATCCGACCGGAACAGCGGTCGCCACTCTTCCGGATCATGCGGGGAGGAAAAAAGTGGGCGGTGAAGCTGGGGGACCTCACCGCCCTGAGACCTTCCGACGGAGGGGGGCATATTCCATCGAAAGGCAACATAGGGAGCGAGCAAGGGGCCCGCCCCCCGGAAAGCGCCGTCGGCGGGGGCGACTGATGCCGGCGACGCTTCCCAACTCATAGATAGTTATCCCTTGGCCAGCGGCACTGCCACAAAGCGCGACGAACCGCCGCTCTTCACGCGCATGAGAACGCTGTTCTTGTTGTCATTGCGCGCCGCGGTGATTGCATCGCGCACCTCACCGGCAGTGCCGACCGACTTGCCGGCGACCTCGAGAATCACGTCGCCTTCCTTGAAGCCCCGCTCAGCGGCAGCACTCTTGGGATCGACTTCGGTCACGACCACGCCTTCCTTGCCGGCGCCGGCCACGCTGTTGGCGGGCGCCACGGTGAGGCCCAGTTTCGGCACGTCGGTGCCACGGGACGAGTTGCCCTTGTCGCTGTTGTCCGTGTCAGCCTTGGCTTCCAGGCTGTTCGGCAACTGACCGAGCGTGATGTTGACGGTCTTGTCCTGGCCCTTGTGCAGCACGTTGAGCTTCACGGCATTGCCGGGCGCGAGGCCGCCGATGGTGCGGGCGAGTTCGCGCGCATCCTTCACCGGCTCGCCGTTGACCGCGGTGATGACGTCACCGGACTCGATGCCGGCCTTGGCCGCGGGGCCATTGGCCTGCGGTTCGGCGACCAGCGCGCCTTCGGCCTTCTTCATGCCGAGGCTGTCGGCGATGTCGGAGGTCACCGGCTGGATCTGGACGCCGATCCAGCCGCGGCTGACCGAGCCCTTGTCCTTCAGCTGGGCGACCACGCTCTTGACGGTGGCGGCCGGAATCGAGAACGCAATGCCGACGCTGCCGCCGGACGGCGAGTAGATCGCGGTGTTGACGCCCATCACCTCACCCGAGACGTCGAACGCCGGGCCACCCGAATTGCCCTTGTTCACGGGCGCATCGATCTGGATGAAGTCGTCATACGGACCGTTGCCGATGTCGCGGCCGGAGGCCGAAACGATGCCGGCGGTCACGGTGCCGCCGAGGCCGAACGGGTTGCCGACCGCCAGCACCCAGTCGCCGATCCGCGGCTTGGTGTCGGACAGCTTGGCGAACTGGAAGTTGGAGCCGCCCTCGACCTTGATCAGCGCGAGATCGGTGCGCGGATCGGTGCCGATCACCTTGGCGGAATAGGTCTTGCCGTCGTCGGTGGTGACTTCGACCTTGTCGGCGCCGTCGACGACGTGATTGTTGGTCACGGCATAACCGTCAGCCGAGATGAAGAAGCCGGAGCCCTGGCCCGTCACCACGCCACCGCCACGCGGTCCACCGCGCAGACCGGGGGGCAGACCATCCGGACCGCCGAAGCGGCGGAAGAAGCGTTCCATCGGCGAACCCGGCTGGAACGGCGAATCATCGTTGCCGTCATCCTTCGCGACCTTCTCGCGAATGTTGACCTTGAC
>CALRXG020000127.1:0-14766 GCA_943372075.1 Bordetella parapertussis
CCGCCGCTCCGTCGGCTGGCGGATTGAGGTCACGACGGTCGTTGACTGAAGCCGATCGAGTGCAGCTTTGAGACGGTCATAGTCACGCACGCTGGTGCCGCGCCCGACAAAGGTCAGGATCTCGTATGGCGTCGCGGCCATCAGACGCGATGTCTTCAGGCCAGCGTCGCGAGCCTCAACGATCTGCGAAGCCGCCCATATCAGAACGTCCGCGTCCCAGATCGTCGCCATGCCGTGCTCTGGCACGGCCTCGACGCGGATCAGGATGGTCCCGACGCGAAAATCGATCGGAATGATCCGCCTGGACTTTGCCAGCGAGAAGAACGGATAGGCCATCAAATCTTGCGCATCGCGTGCGGCCAAGTCGCCGGGCAATGCACGAAATAGATCGAGTTGATCGCGCTCAGAGCGACGGCGCCCCCGTGCTGAGAAATTGCTCTCGGACATCTGTCAGCGCCGCTCCTTCCCCGCATAAGGAACGGGTGCGTGCCGCTTTGCAGGCAGCACGGTGCCGGCACCGGGATCGCTGGTTGACGTCTTGGTGCCACGGTCGGCCCAAGCCTTGAGGTCGTCGAGCGCATAGACGACGCGACCGCCGATTTTTCGGTAAGCCGGTCCGGTGCCGTAAGTCCTGTGTTTTTCCAGGGTACGGCCGGAAAGGCTGAGGAATCGGGCCGCCTCGGCGGTGCGCAAGTATCGTGGCGGCAAGCCGGCGGTAGGATCGCCCATCTGAAAAACTCCGCGGTCGTCTGGAGCGCCAGCGAGTTTGGCGGCGCGTCAACGGACACATTGGCGGAGTAGAGCCTCGAAGGGGGATGCCGAAGATAAGGGGGCGCATTTTCGATACCCCTGAAGCGCGTCCTATTTTTTGCGAGATGTCGGACGCAACAATGCGCGATAGCCGCCACGCATCAGCGCAAGACCGCTCTGGACCAGGCGAATGGTCCGATTGCGCAGGTCGTGAGTCTTCCAGTCGCGTTCGGAAATGCGTCCGGCGCCGAACAGGACTTCTGCTATTTCCCGGTAGGTACTGCCGTCCGTGCGCGCATCGAGCGCGCGCAGAGCAAGCGCGAGCCGGCGCCGGCGATGCGTGGAAAGCGCATGCAGCGGCGGCCCCGGAGGCCTGCCATTGAGGGCGCGCCACAGCCGCTTGCCTGCATCCGCGCGGAATTCAAAGTCAGGGTCGAGCGGCAGTTCGACCGCATAGGTACCGGCAACGACCGGCGCTTCCTTGAACCAAACGCGATGTTCTACCTTCTGCAAACGCAATACTGCGTGCCAACCATCAGGGCCTTGCCGCAGCTGACCGTCGGTCAAGCTGCCGAGATCCAGGGCGACGCTCGCTTGGGGGACCGCGTGCGATACAGGCCGCACCGGAACGACCGTCGGCAGAACTTCCGGCGCCCAGAAGACGGTCTGTTCGAGGCAGGAATGGCTGGGGTCAGCTACGAAAAGACAAGCCCCAACGCTGGCGGAATTCCGGGCTTGCCTTGGGAAGCGCCTCTAAGGCGCTACGACAATCAGCTCCGAAATCGGGATTACGGCGGAGACATTCCCACGCTAGTCCGGTGATTTCCGCCTCTTGAACGCGATCATAGGCGTCTGGCGATCTCCAATCGAATTTTGGCATTACGCGTCCCCATCGCACTGCGAAATTGAAACGCGATAAACCCGACCAGCTTTGGTTGAGGAAGTCCCTGATCCTGCATCGCGTGATGCATCGGATCAAACACGGAAATCAGGGAGTAAATTCCTCTACGGAAGGGCTTCAAAGATTCGGATTTGATGCGCCGCCGCGCAGCAAATGACGATATCCTTTCTCCGTCATCCATTTCGCACGAGCCAAATGGGTATCGAACGCACGCCTTGCGCGATCATGCTCAAGCTCTGGGTCGATCTTTAGTACCAGTTGAGCCACCTCGCGCCAGTCTGCTCCTTCCGCGTCCGCATCGAGCATTCGTAGATACGTGATGACGTGCTCCTCATCGTACACCGTGAGAACGGGGTCTGTCGGAGCTACGTCGGCCACGTCGGGATCTGGAAGTGGTTTTTTCATGCGTTCGTCACAGAGCGAATGATTCCAACTCACTGCAAGCCATAACTGTTCGCCAGACTTACTTTAGCCCTATTTTGATCGGCTCCACCAGCCCGACTTGGCATTGCATCCCCACCGGGATCAAGAACGACCGTCCGCCTCCGCGTATTGATTGAATAGCATATCTCGTGGCGAATAGGAACGATCGTTCCTAGAACGATCGTTCCGGTTCGGGTTCCCATGTCGCTATGGATCTCAAGGAGATCATGGCGGTAAACCTGCGTCGGAGACGCCACGAGCTACAAATGACGCAGGAGGAACTGGCCGAGCGTGCGGGCTTAAGCGCTCGTTACGTCGGCGCTATCGAACGCGGCGACGTATCGGCAAGTGTTACTGTGCTTGGACAAATTGCCGAAGCATTGGGATCGGAGCCGGGAGACTTGCTGAAGCGGTCTGGGCGCGGAAACAAATCGTAGGCGTTTCCGTCGTCGAGCATATTGGCGTGGTCGGAGCGTTGAAGCTTGGATGCTTAGCTTCACCCAATCGCGATCTCCCAAGAGTGAACCAAACAGAAGCCCCGCCCGGAGGAACTCGGGCGGGGCGGAGCGAGCTCTACGCTTTAGTCGCCGTTCTTACGCGAGCGTGACCACAGCAGGCTGTAGCCTTCCCCACCCTCGTCGTCGAACAGGTTCGCGTAGATCGGCGCGTTGAAGGAAGGATCGTCAAGCTTGAGCGAGAGATAGTCGCGGCCCTCCTCGGAGCGCTTCGACCAGGCTGCTCCGATCTCGGCGTTATGTGGTGCACCACATAATAGAGAGCGTTTTTAGATTGGCGGCGCGTGGTTCAGCACCCAACACGGGCACTCGCGAGGGGCGCCGGTAATCTAAAAACGTGTTGGACGAAGCCGCGGGCACGCCGCTGCAGCTATGGGTGTTGAATCACTGCGCCGTTATTTGTGGACGTCGTGATCTGGACTGGAGACAAGTCCAAAGCGGACATTATCACGAAAGTACTGGGTGGAAGGAACATCTGGGAAGCGAAGTAGCCGAAAAATGCGAAGCGCCGGAGGTTTGACGTCGGAAGAACGACAACAGGGCATCTATCGGCTGCCACGACGGCCGGAAGAATTGCGAAAAGGAAGGTGGCGGTTTGATTGAGGTCTCGCATCAAGAAGTGTCCGGTGAACGAGCGGCGCTGAACGAACCTGGCTGCAAGACCTCGACGCACACCATGTGGCCTTGATGACAGGATGGACATTGACGCAAGGAAGCGGCATTGCAGTGCTCAGCCTTCTCGGGGCAATCGGATGGCTCTTCCGGCTCCGAATGAGCATCGGCGGATATCATTCCGAGCAGTTCACGGCAGCGAGCGAGCTTTTGCTTGCGGTAGCGGTTACCCAGAAAACCATAGTAGCGAATACGTTTGAAGCCTTCGGGCAGGACATGGATGAGGAAACGCCGAATGAACTCCCCGGCGTCCAGCGTCATTACTTTCTGCTGGCTTCCGTGGCGGTAATCCTTCCATCGAAAGCGTACTTTGCCGTCTTCGATATCGATGACACGGCTGTTGCTGATCGCTACTCGATGCGTATAGCGGCCGACATAGTGCACAACCTGTTCGGCGCTGCCAAATGGCGGCTTGGCGTAGATAACCCAATTGATTCTGCGGACCTCGTTCAGATAACGCTGAAACGCAGCCGGATCACGCAACGGTTCCAGCGACGAGAAGAATTGTAGCTCGCCGGTATCGAACGACTTTTGCAAGGCGCTGAGAAATAGGCGCCGGAACAGACGGGAAAGCACGGCCACGGGAAGAAAGAAGCCGGGCCGGCACGCGATCCAGCGGCTGCCATCCGGGGACAGTCCTCCTCCAGGAACGACGCAATGGAGGTGGGGATGGTGAAGGAGGTTCTGGCCCCAAGTATGAAGGACAGAAAAGAACCCGATCTCGGCACCGAGGTGCTTGGGGTCGGCAGCGATAGTCCGCAAAGTCTCTGCAGCTGTGCGGAACATAATATCGTACACGGTGCCGGCATTCTGGAATGCGATCGCTGCGATTTGGTCGGGTATGGTGAAAACAACGTGAAAATACTGCGTATCGAGAAGCTCGGCTTGTCGGGCCTCGATCCATTCTGCCCGCGCGAGCGATTGGCACTTGGGGCAGTTGCGCGAGCGGCAGCTATTGTAGGAGATCCGCCGCTCTCCGCAGTGATCGCACTGCTCGACATGGCCACCGAGCGCGGCCGTTCGGCAGCGCTCGATCGCCGTCATTGCTGCACGTCGTTCGGTCGATAGAGACCTCCAGTGCTGCTCGCGCCAGGCAACACCATAGCGGCGGAAGATATCCGCCACTTCCGGACCTGAGCGTCCCATGGGGCCGCCGTCAGAAATGTTCAGGCGGCGGCGGTGGTGGTGCCTTAGGGATTGGGCGCGGCAGCAGCTCCAGCGGGCTGGTCGCCGCGCAGACTTTGTTCGTGGCTATCCGGAGATATTGCGCGGTTGTGGACAGGCTGCGATGGCCAAGCAAGAGCTGGATGGTGCGAAGATCGGTGCCGGCCTCGAGTAGATGGACGGCGAAGGCATGCCGCAGCGAATGCGGCGTTACGGGCTTGGCAAGGCCCGTTAACCGATGTGCCTTGCTGCAGGCGTCCTGCACCGCGTTGGTCGATATCGGCTCATTGGGGATACCGCCGGGAAACATCCACGTGCTCGGCCGGACGGCGCGCCAATAGTCGGTCAGTGTCTCCAGCAACCGGGCCGAGAGCATGACGTAACGGTCCTTCTTCCCCTTGCCTTGATCAACGCGTAGCACCATCCGCTGTCGGTCGATGGCCCCCGGCTTTAGGCGTACCGCTTCGGAAATGCGCAGACCGGCGGCGTAGCATGTCGTCAGGATCACTTGATGCTTGAGGCTCTCCACGCAGCCGAGGAAGTGCAGCACCTCTTCGGGACTGAGGATGACGGCGAGCGTCTTGGGCACCTTTGGACATGGAATGATGAGGTCGAAATCCCATTCGAAGCCGAGCGTGACACGGTACAAGAAACGGAGCGCTGAGACGGTCACGTGGATCGACTTCGGCGCCAGCTTCTTCTCGTTCGTCAGATAGACTTGGTAGGCGCGGACATCTTCCGGCCCAAGCAAAGCCGGCGACTTCGCAAAATGGCGGGCGAACTGCGAAACCTGCAGCAGATAGGATTCCTGCGTGTGCGGTGACAAGTTGCGGATCTGCATGTCGTTTATCATGCGTAACCGAAGCGGGGTCATTGAAGGCTCCTTGGCAAAAAAAACGAAAACTGCCAGAGGGCAGCAACGCCATCTTGCTCGAAGCCAAGCCTATGAACGCTGCAAATTACGTCTCACCATGGCACGCCAAAGCGGTTACAGTTGCTTCAGCCGCATTCCTTCATCCGACGATGGGCCACCCTTCCCGAGTGTTCTGCCGCGGAGCGGCTTCGTCCAACACCGATTATGCGAAGCGTGGCGTTATGCGGAGTGGTGGCGTCTGAGTGCAGGTTTTCCGCGGGTTTCGGGCTCGCCGCGCTCCACATAATCCCGAGGGAAGAGCCGCGACGGCTCGGCGGGCGAACCGTCGCGGTAGCGGTCGGTCAGCGTGACCAGACGAGGGTGTAGTCGGTCTCGCCCTTGAAGAGGTTGGCGTAGATCGGCGCCGGGAAGGACGGATCGTCGAGCTTGACCGAGTGGTACTCGGTGTTCTCCTTCGAGGTGCGGTGCCACGCGGCACCTATCTCGACGTTGCCCACCAGCACCCGCAGGTCCGGGGCCTTGTCGTTGGTGGATTCGTCGGCTGGGACGAGGCGCGCTTTGACGTTGAGCGAGAGGGTCTTGATGGTGCCGGCGAACACGCCGTCTTCGCCGCGGGTGAAGGTACCGATCTGGGCCATGATAATCTCCGTTTTCTGTTTCAAGCCCGCGACCATCGCGGCCTTGATGGCGATCCGAAGCCCCGGGACGGCCGACCCGCAGCCGTAAGGCCCGCAGCGCAGCGCAGGACGGCTGAAGGCAACTTGTTTGTCGCGCGAGGAAGCTGCGCAGCAGCGGGGAAAGAAGTTGCTGCAAGCGTTGCGGGGATCAGGCCGGGAAGCGCAGCGACCGCATCCCGGGGCGTGATCCGACATCAAAAGGTCCGCGTGTTCGCAGGCTGCGCACAGCAACGGAGATGATGGCCCAGTATACCAACACCACGGCGATGATGGCGCTGCCGCATCGTCAACGATCACGCACGGCTCAAGGCATTCGCTCGCCGGTTTGCGATCGAACGACAACTGCCGGAACTGGGTGGGCAATGCAAGCGAGCAAGGGCTGCACCGAGGATATCGACGGACCGCGACCACTCGGTGAAGCTCGGCTTTTTCACGCCGGCGGCGGCGATGTGTCCGCTAACAGAGAGGCGATCAACGCATCCGGCGCTCTGAACCGTCCGCGCCGCAGCTCCGGCGGAACGACCGCTTCAACCGCCTCCAGCTTTTCGGAGGGATCCATCCGCAGGTAGACCTCCGTGGTGCGGATATCGGCATGGCCCAGCCACAAGGCGACCTTTCGGATGTCGTGTGTGGCCTGCAACATGATCACCGCGCAACTGTGGCGCAGCTGATGAGGCGATATCGAACGGTTGCATAGGGACGGACACGTCTCGGCCGCCGCCCGAGCATGCTTCTCCAGCACGTACTCGAAGCCGGCCCGCGTCATCGGCGCTCCTTCGGCATTGACGAAGAGCTCGGGCACACGAACCGAGCCCCGCAGGGTCAACCACGCCCGCAGATCGGCTGCGGTTTCTTTCCAAAGCGGAAGACATCGCTCCTTGCGACCTTTGCCCAGGACCAGAAGGCTCGGCGGCCGCTGCAGGGATAGATTCGCCATCATGGCCCCAACCAGTTCCGAGACACGCAGTCCGGCCGCGAAGCAAAGATGCATCATCGCCCGATCGCGTACGCCCAGACGTGTCGTGAGGTCCGGCGCATTCAGGATCGCGCGCACCTCCACCATGACCAGGTGACGGATAAGCTTCTGATCGTGGCGCTTGACGGGGATGGCGTGGATCTGACCGATCTGCTCCAGAGCCGAAGGCACCTGGTATTCAACGTAGCGCATGAACGTCTTGATCGAGGCAAGGCGCAGATTGCGGGTGGCGGCTCCATTGCCGCGCTCGCGCTCGATGTGACCAAGAAAGTCCAGGATCAATGCCGCGTCGAGCTGTTCGATAAGAAGCTGCGAGGGTTTTGTCTGGATGCGCTTCGCCGCGAAGGCGAACAAGAGCCGGAAGCTGTAGGCATAAGCCTCGCAGCTATGCGGACTATAGCCCCGCTGACGGGGCATGTAGTCGCGCAGGAAGCCGGTGATCAGAGGAGCAAGGAGGGTCATATGGGCTCCCCCATGATCAACGTTTCGGCCGCGGCGGCGATGTCGGTCATCAGTTCCGGTGTCGCCTGTAGGTACCAGTAAGTGTGCTTGATATCGACGTGGCCCAGATAGGTCGCCAGCGCGACGAAGTGTCGGGCGACCGCGTCGCGCTCGGTGTTGCATTGCTCCAGAACATGCGTCGCGAAGCTATGGCGATAATTCCGCCGGCGGAATTAGCGTCATAATTCCGGCACCCGGATTATTCCGGCAACTCGCGGGCGCTGTGCGTATTTCGCGGCGGATCGCGCGATCGTGTGCGCATGATTGGCGGCATAATCAAAGCGTTCTCAAGAAGTCCAAAACGCGATCGGTGGGCCGGTAACGAGAGGCGCGAGCCCCAGTGTCCGTGCTCTTCGCCAAAGCCTTTTCTTTAAGCTGCATGTCGGCTTGCAAGTACACCGAAGTTGTTTCTGGATTTTCGTGCCCGAGCCAGAGAGCAATAACGGACCGATCAGCGCCGTGATGAAGCAGGTTCATTGCAAGCGAATGCCTCAAGGAATGCGGGGTGATGCGTTTTTTGATCAGCGAGGGGCAGTGCCGGCGGGCGACGGCCAGATGTTTGTTAAGCAGATATTCCAAGCCGTCATGACCCAAAGCGTGACCCCGCGTGGTTGCAAAGACCGGATCGGAGGGTTGACCCTGACGTTCTCGTAGCCAACTGCGCAGCACCGCGATGGTATCTCTCCGAAGCGGGGTGCACCTTGTCTTGCGTCCTTTGCCCAAACACTGCACGTGCGCACCGGTGCCCAAGACGATGTTCTCGCAGCGCAGGCCGGTGAGTTCTGCGGCGCGCAGCCCGGTCTGCACGGCTAACAGCAAGACGGTTCGATCGCGCCGGCCGCTCCACGTCTTGAGGTCCGGCGCGGCGAGTAGAGCGTCTATTTCAACCGGCGTGAGGAATGAGATCGGCCGACGCACGTAGCGTTTACTTTGCATGGCGAGCACGCGTTGCGCCACGGCGCTGTTCTCCGGCGCATGCAATGCAACGTAACGGAAAAACGAATGGATGGCGGCGAGACGCACGTTACGGCTGCGGGCACTGTTGCCGCGTTTCTGCTCAAGATGATCTAGAAAGGCGCCGAGGAACGGCGTATCCAAATCCGGCACGGTCAACTGTGAAGGCGCTTTGCGCAGCCGCTGCTGCGCATACTGCATCAGCAGGCGAAAGGTGTCGCGGTAGCTGCCGATGGTGTGGGGACTTGCCTGCCGCTGTCGCATCAGTCGATCCATGAAGAACGACTCTAACAGAGCGGGAAATGGGCTGGCGCCTTTCATGGATGTGTCCTCCGCTCCGATCGTTCCACGCGCCGCAGCACGTAGCGCAGCAGTTGTGGGGTCGCGGTGAGGTACCACTGCGTATCCGTGATGTGCGCGTGGCCTAAAAAGGCGCTGAGCTCGGGCAGATGACGCTCGACATCGACCCCGCGGCGATACCACTTGAGGAGGGTGTTGATGGCCAGCCGGTGGCGGAACCCATGCAGACGGGGTCCGTGCGAATCACCGGGAGCGCGCAAGCCGATCTGGAGAGAAACTTTGACGAACGTCCAGCGCAGCGTGTCATACGTCACGCGGGTTCCGCGGTCGGTGAGGAAGAATCGGGTGCAACTCGGAGTGCGACACAAACGATCCCGAAGCTTTGCGTAGCGCTGCAAGGCGCGTTGCGTGGAAGGATGCACGGGAATGTACCTGGCTTTGCCAAACTTGCTGTCCCGAATCGTCAGCACGCCATTGATCAGATCCACATCGTCACGATCAAGATGCAAGGCCTCGTTGGCTCGCAGACCGGTGGCGACGTACAACCCGAAGAGCGTGGCAAAGGTGTGGGGCCGCAACCCGATCGTGGACGGCAACTTCCTTGCAGCCTTGAGCAGCCGGAGAATCTCCCCGTCACTGTAGAGATAGGGCGCCACCCGACGGTACTGATGGGGAATCAAATCCGGCGGCGGCACCACGGTGCGCGGATCGCTGGGAAGGCGGTATCGCGCGAAGCGGCGCACCATCGCCAAGCGGTTGGCCCATTGGGCGGGTCGCGCATCGGCCGGCTGGGTCGCCCACTTCAAGGCCAGCTCAGTAGTAATGTACTCGGCGCGTGCGTGTTGGGCGAACGCGATAAATCGCTGCAACAAGCGCCCTTCCAGAACCAATTTGTGGCCAAGCGCGCGACGCAAGGTGAGGTACTCATCAAGCGCGGTTCGCAACGAACTCATGACACGCCTCCCATCCATGGAAGGGCAATGCCGCGCAGCGCTTTGATATCGACCTTGGCGTAGATCTGCGTAGTTGTAGGCTGCCGGTGACGAAGAAGCTGACCGATCTCATCAAGAGATGCGCCACGGCGAAGCATCTTGGTGGCCAGCGAGTGCCTCAACAGATGCGCCCCTTTGAAATGGGGGTTCAATCCGGCACGCCCGAGCGCGCGACGAACCACGCAGCAAATGGCGCTAAGACGAAGGCCGCGCCGCGGCGCTTTTAGGCGGATAAATACCTTGCGCGTTGAACATGCAGGTCGAACGTGACGCAGGTAGTGAGCAAGTGCTGCGCCCACATCTTTGGGCAACGGCAATCGCTCCAACCGCTGACCCTTGCCACGAACGAGCATCTCGCCCCGCTCCCAGTCCAGGTCATCCAAAGTCATGGCCAGCACTTCCCCACCGCGCAAGCCGAGTCGAGCCAAGATCAGCAAGATTGCGTAATCACGTTGGCCGGAGGCAGTATTGCGGTTACAGCACTGAAGCAGCCGCTCGACTTGGTCGGGCGGAAGGAATTTGGGTAGGTGAGACAATCGCCAGTGAGCCACCCCGAATAGGGCGGCGGCCAAATCCGTCTTTATCGCTCCACGCTGGCGCAGGAAGCGCAGAAAAGAACGCAGTGCCGTGACGGTGAGCTTCGCATAGTTGCGACTGCCACGTGGAACTTGACGAAGAATAAAGCGGTGCAGATCCTGTGGGCGCAGATCTGCGAGGCGCAGTGCGTTGCTTCCACATTGCTCGCTCAAAAAGCTTCGCACGATGGGTAGATAACTGGTCAATGTGGCGGGCGCCAAGCCGCGCTCCGAACTTAAGAATCTCTCGTAGTCTTGCGTGAGCTGACCCAGGGCGGTCCGGTCTGTTTTTTGTACAAGCGCAGGAATGACTCCGAGGCCGCGTAAAAACTCCAGAAGTTGATGACCAGTGGACGCATCGCCGCGTCCCATCACCCCGCGATGGCGAGCGTGAAACTGCTTGAGTCGCTTCTCGTCAAGCTTTGACAGTGGTAGCCTGACTCGCTTGAGTTCCCGGTCAAAATACGCCACCAAGGCGCACTTGGTTTTTACCGTGCCGGGAACGTAACCCTGGCCCGCGAGGAACTGCGCAAATCCATCAATGTAATATGCGAGTGGCCTTACGCACACGCGTTCGGCACGCGCCGTCAAAGTGCCGCGACTGGTCTTCATGGTCTGTCTCCAAAGCCGGGGGAAAGTCCCCAGCCGCGGACGACAGCCGAAATTGCTCGCAAGAACGAGATCGCAATAGGCAGTACTCGCTTGCGAACAACTTGCTTCATCGCGTTATCGGCCAATCTGTGAAGACCATCTCGTTATCGGCCGTCTCAGCGATCGTGCTTTACCTTTGGTAAAGGAGCTCGGATTACGCCGCCAACGATGCTTTCAAGATCACGTGATCTGTCGGGAAAAACACACGTTGCCTCTCAGTTGCCGGAATAATCCGGGTGCCGGAATTATGGCGAAGGTCATGAATGCGCGGCCGCCGGGGCCGCTCCGGAGCAATATTCGCAAACCGCAGGACACAGCGGAATGTATAGTTCACCGTGCTGGAGGCGAGTCTCTTGCCCTTCGCCGAGGGGAACAGGTGATCGTCCGATCCCGCGACAAGGCGGCGCCTGTCGAGATAGCGGTCGAGAGCCTCCACCACGGTCGGGTGCAACGGCACGAGCCGGCTTTTGCCGAACTTGGTGTCGCGGATATGCAAGACACCGTCGGCCAGTAAGTCGTCGAACCGAAGGTCGAGCGCCTCGGATACGCGCAGCCCCGTGGCGGCGATCAATCCGAACAGCATCACATAGAGCTGCCGACGTAAGGGGTTGGGCTTTTGCCGGCGGAGTTGGCCGGCGCCCTCAAGGATCCGAGTCAATTCATCCGGCGTGTAGATATAGGGAACGGGCCGCGATGCGCGTTCGGCAAAGAGAATGACCGGCACCTCATGAGCGGTATTCTCGGCCCGCAAAAAGCGCGCGAACCGCACCACGTCACCGAGGCGGCGATGCCGGGTGCACCGAGTTGGCGCCATCGTCGCCCATTCCAGCGCTGTGGCGGCGCTGACATAACTCTCGCCCTTTTCCGTCGCAAAGCGCGCAAAGGATTGAAGGTGTCGCGACGGCTTTCGGAGCTTGAAGCCAAGAGTCCGGCGAAGCTCGATGTAACGTTCCGCGTCATCGCTCAGCATGGCAGCCTCCCGATCCAGGGCTGCGTGATCTCCGACAAGAGGGCGAAGTCCACCTTGGCGTAGTGCATCGTCATTGCCGGCGATCGGTGACGCAGGACGGCGCCGACGCCTGTCAAACTGACGCCATGCCGAAGCATCGTCGTGGCTGCGGAATGGCGCAACACATGGGCTCCTTGATGGGCACTTTTGATCCCGGCTCGGAGCAGCGTGCGACGCACGATGCATTTGATGGCGATGCGGGTCAGCGGTCGAACCGGGGCGGCTTCGGTGATGAACAAACGGGGCGTCGACAACGGTGGCCTGACTCGCTCGATGTAGGCAATCATCGCATCGCCGACCTCCTGGGTCAGCGGAAGCCACTCCTCGCGTCTGGATTTGCCGGCGACGGTAATGCGCCCATTCCGCCAGTCGACGTCGGCCAATTTCAGATCGGCCACCTCGCTGGCCCGTAACCCGAGACGGGCAAGCAGCAGAACGATCGCCTTGTCGCGCAACCGCCCTTCGCCCTCGCAAGCTGCGATGGCGCGGGCGATATCGTCTGCGGCAAGGAATCTCGGAACCGACGCCAATTGCCAGTTGGCGAAGCCGGGGACGGCATAATCGCGTCCTACCGGGCTTTGTCCAGTCGCCACCAGGAAGCGGAGGAACGCCCGTGTTGCAGCGGCAATCGATTTAGCGCGCCCGCGGCTGTGCGGCTTGGCACGTTCAAGGACAAAGGCTCGGATTGCATGGGCGGTAAAGGCTGTTGGATTGTCGCCGAGCGCTTCGAGAAGATCGACCAGGGTCGACTGATAGGTATCGAGCGTTGAGTTGACCACACCACGCTGGTCGCGCATCCAGCGCCGGAATGCCGCAAGGAGCGGCCAGATCTCTGTCGGCGATGGCGGTGGTGCCGATCTGGGAAGGGTTTCTCGATCTTGAAGATAGCGGATGAACAGCCGACCTGCGCCGGCGTAGGCGCGGATGCTCTTCTTCCCTTTGAAGGCAGCCGCGGATGCAGTGAGCCCGTCCAAAACATTGTCGAGCGCAAAACCCGCCGCATGCATCCAGTCGGTCCAGCCTGCGAGTAGTCTCACCTTCTCTTCAATGGTGCTCGGCGTGTATCCATGGTCTTGAAGCCAGTTCTCGAAGCCATCGACATACGGTTTCGCAAAGTGCAGCCGACTCTCTACGCTGTTCCAATGCTTGCGTTTCTGCTTCGACATGATTGCCTCCTTTGTTGCTTGGAGGCCACAGCATGCGGCGTTCTGCGACGGTCCGAGCGCTTGGCGTCACGACAAGGCCGTCTGTCCACAGAAGATCGGGGCTGTTTGGACCGAGTCGGCGCACCTCACTCGGCGGCGTCATTTTGTCCTGCGCGTGCCGCATTCTCGCTGTTGCTGCCAGCGCGCATAGGCCGGTTCTTCGCGTTCTTACGGGTGAGGCTTAATGGCGCTCAATTGCACCGGGAGAGCGGAATGCTGCCGTGACGCCGCCGTCATTGCCGCAGTTGTGAAGTGCCTTTGAGCCGATGCTCTCCTGTGGGGCTGCTTCCGCCTAAACCATAGCGGCCTTTTGCTGGCAGATCACGCGCCACAATACGCTCGCTGCGCTCGCCGACCTTTACCCGCAATGGCTCGTTCGCGATCTTCTTCCCCTGCCGCCAAGCGGCGGCATTCCTCGCGAGGCAACAAGATCGCTCAGCCCGCCATCCTCCGCTTCGCTGCGGGCCAAGGCTGCGGGCCGGTCGTTGCGGCGCTCAAAGATCGCCATCAAGGCCGCGATGGTCGCGGGCTTGGATACAACAACAGGAGATCACCATGGCTCAGATTGGCACCTTCACCCGCGCCGAAGATGGATCCTACAGCGGCACCATCAAGACGCTCTCGCTCAACATCAAGGCGCGCTTCCTTCCGGCCGAACCGTCCGAGAACGAGAAGGCTCCGAGCCTGCGCGTGATGGCCGGCAACGTCGAGATAGGTGCCGCGTGGCAGCGGACCTCCAAGGAGAACACCGTCTATCATTCGGTGAAGCTCGACGACCCGTCCTTCTCAGCGCCGATCTACGCCAACCTCGTCGCGGTCGATGACGGCTACGCGCTGGTCTGGTCGCGCTGACCCGCAAGCTTGCGGCGCCTCGCCCTGCGCGAGGCGCCGCTGCTTCTCTCACGATATTATGCGGAGCGCGGCGGTCCCGAAACCCGCGGAAAACCTGCACTCAGACGCCACCACTCCGCATAACGCCACGCTTCGCATAATCGGCCCGGCCCACAAAGACGCGGTGGCTGGGCGCGTTCTCGTTAGAGGAGCGGTTCTGCTCGGCGACGATGCGGACGCCCTTGGCCTGCAGACTGAGGGTGATGATCTCGCCCTGGAAATCGTTGCCGACCTTCTTGAAAGAACCGATGTTAGCCATGTCACTTCTCCTGTTGTGTTTCGAGCCCGCGACCACCGCGGCCTCGATGGCGATGGACAGGCCGAGGACGATCGGCGACGCACCCGGTTGCGGGCCGGAGCGAAGCGGAGGACGACGTCGTAAAGACTTTCTTGCCTCGCGAGGAATGGGCGTAGCCCAGGGGAAGAAAGTCTTGAGCGACGGCGTTGCGGCTCAGACGATCGAGGCGCAGCCGGTCTTCGGCCAGATCAAGCCATCAAAGAGGCCACGTGCGTCCGCGTGCTGAACCACGACCTGGGGAGAAGACTTGGCCAATTTCGGTTCGAATGTGCAAGAAGTCGGAATTTCCAGGCGTAGAGAAAGAAACGACATGCAGGAAACGGCGGAATTGTCAGACGACAAATAGCCGCGACCGAAGGGCCTCACCATCGCAACTATATGGGCCGGGCCGAGATGACGCAGCTCGCTATGGGCTCCGCACGAAGGAACGCTTACGTT
>CALRXG020000128.1:0-14681 GCA_943372075.1 Bordetella parapertussis
GGCTATTTGCTGCTGTCGTTCGCGGCCGGGCTGTTCGTCGATCCGGACTACGGACCGGTGCTGGCGAATTACGGCCTCGACTCACTGCGCTTCGTCAAGCCGGTCCAACCGGGCGAACAGATCCAGGTGCGGTTGACCGCGAAGGAGAAGACGCCGCGCAACAAGCAGTATGGCGAGGTGCGCTGGGACGTCGAGATCACGACCGGTACCGGCGAGACCGCGGCAACCTATGAACTGCTGACGATGAACGCGATGCGGGCGTAGGCTTTCAGCTCAGGACAAAGCGGCCTGCCGGCTCCGGCCGGCCGCGTTCTTCTTGCCGCGCGGCCGGACGACCGCCGCCTCCTCCGCACCGGCCAACACCATTTGCGCGACGAAGTCGGCATAATCGGCGCGGGTCATTGGCCCGCCCTCCCGAAACCACATGTAATGCCAGTTCAGCATGCCGAAGACGCTCATTGTCAGCGGCTTGAGAACACGCTTCTGCTTCGCCGCGGGGATTGCAGCCGCCAGCGCGTCCGACATGATCCCGACCAGGATGCGTTCGCTCGCAAGCAGCGGTTGCTGCTTCTCCTTCGGCAGCAACTTGAGACTTGCGATCTGGACCTGATGCTCGGCGTCGGCATGCCGGTAGAGCTCGAGCAACGTCGCAACGATCGTCCCGAAGCGCTCGACCGGATCGCTGGTCGCCGCGCTCGCCTTGCGAACCGCCTCCACCAGCGTCTCGAGGTGCGACGACAGGATATCGAACAGGATCGCTTCCTTGTCGGGATAATAGTGATAGAGCAGCGCCTTCGAGACGCCGCAGGCATCGGCGATGGTGTTCATCGACGTGCCGACATATCCCGATGCGGCAAACAGCTCAGCTGCGCGATGCAGCATCGAGAGGCGCTTGTCGTCGTAGTCCTTGGCGCGCGATCGGGCCATGTCTCTCCATTCCACCAGCCGGCATCCGAACTGTCGTCCAAATCAATCAGGCCGCGGCCATTTATCGACCATCCGGTCAGGTAATTCTACGGCGCATTTGGAATGGCTCCCCGTTTTTCGATCAAGCCTTGCTCACCGCGTGTTCCGCGAGCGGCGCAAACGCGCAAGCTCCCCGAAAGCCGTGGCGCAATCGGGGAGCTCGGATCGCGGGTACGTCTGGCTTACTTCTTGCTCTCACCGGCGCCCTTGGCTGCCTGCTCGATGATGGCCGCGACGGCTTGCGGCTGCGAGACATAGATCGCGTGGCTGCCGGCCTGATCGACGGTCTTAGCACCGGCGCGCTTGGCCATCATCCGCTGCGCGTCGACCGGGATCATCTTGTCGTTGGTCGCGACCAGATACCAGCTCGGCTTACTCTTCCAGGCCGGCACTGTCACTTCGCCGTTCAGCGCGGCAACACCCCACGGCACCTGCGAGTCGGCCATGAACGCAGCGACATCGGGCTTCACGTCGGCGGCAAATGAAGCGGCGAATTTCGCGCGGTCGAGCGACAGGAAACCGTCCTTCGGCGGCAGGATCGGCGGCACCGGCGCGCCGGGCGGCGGATTGGCGATCAGCTTACCGACCGATTCACCCTGATCGGGCGCGAACGCCGTGATGTAGACCAGCCCCGCGACTTTCGGATCGGTGCCCGCCTCGGTGACAACGACGCCGCCATAGGAGTGGCCGACAAGAATGACATTGCCGTCCGCTGCGGCGATTGCGCGCTTGGTGACGGCGACGTCATCCGGCAGCGTGGTGGTTGGGTTCTGGACGATGCTGACCTTGTAGCCGTCCTTCTTCAGGATCTTGTAGACGCCTTCCCATCCGGAACCGTCCACGAAACCGCCGTGGACGAGTACGATCGATTTGACGGGGGCGGATTGGGCGTGAGCCGCGGGGATGGTTGCCGAGGCGAGGCCCAGCGACGCTGCGGCGGCGAGCAGTTTGGTGGTGATGGACATGGATAGTCTCCTGATGTTTATTTCGCGATAATCTTTATCGCAATAATCATTCTATAGCTTAGCCCGATATGCCTGTCTAGATATTTTTTATCGCGATAACTATTTTGGTGGTAAGCTATGGGAACAACGAAAGAAAGGGCCCCTGCCATGCCTCCCCCGGGACCAATTCCGCTGGATAGCCAGCTCTGTTTCTCGCTTTATGGAACGACCATCGCGATCAACCGCGCCTACAAGCCGCTGCTCGACGACCTCGGCATTACCTATCCGCAGTACCTCGTTCTCAGCGTGCTCTGGGAAAAAGACGGACAGATGATTTCCGCGATTGCCGATCGGCTTGCGCTCGAACCCAGCACCATCACGCCGCTGGTCAAGCGGCTCGAAGCCGCCGGGTTTGTCGAGCGCCGGCGCAGCACCGAGGATGAACGGCAGGTCGGCGTCCATCTGACCGCCAGCGGCAAGGCGATGCAAGCGCGCACCGGCTGCTTGACCGATACCTTGCTGGCGCGTTCCGGCCTCACGGTCGATGAACTGATCTCACTCAACAAGCGCATCCAGGCACTTCGTGATGCGTTGACCGGATCTGGTGCCCGCTAGTCGCAGTCGCAGGAGCATCGGAACACAACGAGGCAGCACTGCGATTTGGCGATCGGGAGGATCGAGGCCCGGCTACGCAGGAACGAGATTTCTGGCGCGAAGCGCCAAGCGCGATGAGATCGTGCTAAATCATCGTCGCGCTACGGCTTTTGTTGCGCATGGTCTCCGGAAGCCGCTTCGGATTTTTCCTAAGCGCCGCGTCAGACCCAGCCGCCGTCGACGATGTAGTTCTGGTTGGTGCAGGCGCCGCTGTCGGCGGCGGCGAAGAACAACACGACGTTGGCGATGTCGTCAGGCACCAGCTTGCGCTTGAGGCATTGGCGCTGCATCAGCTCGGTCACGCCTTCCGGCGTCAACCATAGATCCTGCTGCCGCTGCGTCATGATCCAACCAGGCAGGATGGAATTGACCCGTACGTTGTGCGGCCCGAGATCGCGGGCGAGCGCGCGGGTCAGCCCCTGAACCGCCGATTTGGCCGTCGTGTAGCATGGCATGTTGCCTTGACCGATCACCCAGCTCACCGAGCCGATGTTGACGATCGAACCGCCGCCCGCCTGCTTCATGTCCGGCACGACGGCCTGGGCGGCAAAGAACTGATGCTTCAGGTTGACGGCGATCCGCTCATCCCAGAACTCCGGGGTGACATCCTCGATCGCATGGCGGTCGTCGCGCGCGGCGTTGTTGACCAGGACCGTGATCGGCCCGAGCGTCTCGCGGATTGCAGCGATCGCACGCCTGAGCGCGCCGATATCGCGGAGGTCGGCATGCTCGAAATGTACGTTGGCATGTGCCCCAAGATCGGAGAGCAGCTGCTCGGAGGACGTCAAATCGATGTCGATGAAGCCGACCCGCGTGCCTTGGCCGATGAACTGGCGGACGATCGCCTCGCCGATGCCCGAACCGCCGCCCGTCACCACCACGGTCCGGTCCTTGAGGCTTGGATAGATCGCGCCCTGCATTTGGCATTCTCTCGTTTTTGGCGCCGGAGCGGCGTCGGTTGCGTTGCCGCGGCGCAAGCAAACACCGCTGCGTTCGGTGTTCAGTCGGTGGCTTCCATGTGGTTTCGGTCCACGACCCGCAGCGTCCGCCGCACCATGCCATCGACGATCGCCGCCGATTCGCTGGGACGGACATAGATCGCGGTCGACTTGAGCAGCCACGGCAGCACCGCCTGCTCGAGCCGCTCCTCATAGGCATGGCGCATCATCTCGAAGGCCTGCAGGCCGGGGCCCGCCAGCACGACATGATGCGGACGCAGCACCGAGATCGTTGCCGCAACCGCCTCAGCCAGCGAGCGGCCTGCGGCCTGGAATACCTGTTCAAGCCGGGGATCGCCGCTCTGCGCGCGCTCGCGCAGCAGCGCCATCTGTGCCTCGGAAGGCTGTTGCGACGCCGCCGGCGGCAGGTCGAGAAAGGTGCGGGCATCGCGATAGAGCGCGTAGTCGGCGAGATAGGCTTCGATGCAACCGCGCTGGCCGCAGCGGCATTGCGGACCGTCCGACGCCAGCTTGACGTGGCCGATCTCGCTGCCCGCGTCGGCGCCCCAACGCGCTTCACCGTCGATGACGACACCCATTCCGACACCGTGGCCGACCACGATGGTAGCCGAGAGACCCTGCGCCAGTGCCGGCTCCGCGGCCGTCAGCGCCAGCGCCACGGCAACCGCGTCGTTCGCCATCACGGGCTCGACCCCAAATGCCTCGCGGACCGGCTGCGCGAGATCGACGTCAGTCGCCGACAGCGCCGGACTCCACAAATGCCGGCCGGTATCGGCGTTGACGATGCCCTGCAGCGCGATCCCGATTCCCAACAGCCGATGCCGCGGCGTAGCGGTCGCCTCAAGCATGGCATCGATCTGCGCCACCACGAGATGACGCAACGCGCTCGCATCGAGCGCACGTGTCGGGAGTTCAAGTCGCGATTGCGCCAGGGCGGAGCCGCTGAAATCCGCGATCAGTGTCTCGATCATGTTCATACGCAGCGAGACCGCGACGATGCGGCCGAACTCCGGGTTCAAGGTCAACAGGACCGCCGGCCGGCCACGACGACGGCCCGTCAGCCCATCCGCGTCCTCGTCGTCGCTATCGTCGGGCCAGGACACCGTCTCGGTCTCGGCCTCACAGAGCACCTCGTCCGCGATCAGTTTCGACGTGATGGCCGAAACGGCCGCGAAGCTCAGCCCCGTGCTGCGCGCGAGTTCGACGCGCGGCAATGGCCCTTGACGCCGCAACATCTCGACGAGACGGCCGCGGTTCGATCCACGGCCAATGCCGGAAGCACGTCTCGACGGCTCGGTCTGCTCGATCATATCGCCTCTTTAATTTGTCCTATGAAGTTAATCAACGTGTTCAGCACCCGGTGTAATCGAAAAAGCACAACCAGAAGGTATTTTTACTCGCCAGATTTACTATCATCGTACCATGTGTACTATTCATGCGTGAAGAAACCAGCAAAAGCATCCTTGACTGAACATCAACCTTTCCTAGTTTCTTCACGATCTGAATAAAATAAGGCGTAGCAAGCGCCGCGCATGACGCCCCACCCACCGGGGCGACCAAAGGGAGGTGCTCATGAAGGGCCCAATAAAGAAGTTGATTCTGCCGCTGCTGACCAGCGCGGTAGCGCTCGCGATCGCCACGGGCGCGGTACAGGCGGAGCCGAAAAAGACCATCGCGCTGGTGACCAATGTTGCGGCCGACTTCTGGACCATCGCCGGCCGCGGGCTCGAGAAGGCCCAGAAAGAGCATCCGGACTACAATATCGAACTGATCGTCACCAACGAAGGTACCGCGGCGGGACAGCGGCGGGAGCTGGACGATCTGCTGGTGCGCGGCGTCGCCGGCATCTCGATCTCCGTCGACGATGCCCCGCACGCCACCGAACAACTCAACAAGGTCGCGGCCGAGACCGTGTTGATCACGACCGACAGCGACGCGCCGCAGAGCAACCGCGTCGCCTATATCGGCACCGACAACGTCGCGGCCGGCCGGCAGGCGGGCGAAGAGATCAAGAAGGCGCTGCCGAACGGCGGCAAGATCGCGCTGTTCGTCGGAACGATGGACGCCGACAACGCCCGCGAGCGGGTGCAAGGCATCAAGGAATCGATCGCCGGCACCAAGGTCGAACTGGTCGACGTGTTCACCGATCAGGTCGACTTTGCCAAAGCCAAGGCGAACATGGAGAACGTGCTCGTCAAATATCCCGACATTGCGTTGTTGGCCGGCTTGTGGAGCTACGAGACGCCGCTGATCTATGACGCAGTGAAGGCGGCCGGCAAGGCCGGCAAGGTCAAGATCGTCGGCTTCGACGAGGACCAGCGAACGCTGCGCGGCATCTCGGATGGCACGATCGAATCCACCGTCGTGCAGCAGCCATACGAGTTCGGCTATCTCTCCGCCGTCAACATCATCAAGACACTGAACGGCGACAAGTCCTGGATCCCGAAGGACGCCAAGCTGATCGTACCGACCAAGGTGATCAACAAGGCCAATGTCGCGGAGTTCGCCGCACATCTGAAGGAACTGTTGAAGAAGTAACTTCAGCCGGCCTCGGCGCCCGGCCGCCAGCAGGCCGTCGGGCGTCGTGCAGGAGGACATGCCGAATGGCCGAGACGCTGCTCGAGCTCAGTGGAATCAGCAAGACCTACCCCGGCGTCCGGGCGCTCGACGACGTCAACCTGCGCCTGCATCACGGCGAGGTGTTGGGCCTGATCGGCGAGAACGGTGCCGGCAAATCGACGTTGATGCGGGTACTGGCCGGCGTAATCGCGCCAAGCGCGGGCGTGATCCGCATCGGCGGCACCGATCACGCCCGGATGACGGTGAGCGAGGCGACCCATGCCGGCATCGCCTTCGTGCACCAGGAGCTCAACCTGTTCGACAATCTCGACGTTGCAGCCAATGTCTTCATCGGCCGCGAGAAGCTTGCCGGTGGCCCGCTGAAGCTGGTGGACAATGCCGAGATGCGCGCCCGCGTCACGCCGCTGCTGGAACGGCTGGGCGCCGATTTCACGCCGAACACGCTGGTCGACAATCTGTCGATCGCGGAGCGGCAGATGGTGGAGATCGCCAAGGCACTGTCGATCGACGCCCGCGTGATCATCATGGACGAGCCGACCTCCAGTCTGACGATCTCGGAGACGGAGCGGCTGCTCGAGGTGATTGCCGATTTGAAGGCGCACGGCATCTCGGTGATCTACATCTCCCACCGGCTCGGCGAGATCATGAGTTGCGCCGACCGCGTCGTGGTGCTGCGCGACGGACGCACGGTGGGCGAGCTGGCGCGCGACGAGCTCAGCCATGCCGCGATGATCCGCCTGATGATCGGCCGCGACCTGAAGGCACTATACACGCCGCCGGCATGCGCCCCACAGCCGGGCGGCTGCGACATCGCCGGCGTGGTAACGACGGCCTTTCCGGATCGCCGGATCGACCTGTCGGTGCGACGCGGCGAGATCCTCGGCCTCGCCGGGCTGGTGGGCGCCGGCCGCACCTCGCTTGCCCGCGCGATCTTCGGCGTCGACCCGCTGCTCGGCGGCGAAATCAGGATGGACAACGCGCGGGTCGGCGTCGCGTCGCCGCGGGATGCGATCCGGCAAGGTATCTATCTGGTCCCGGAGGACCGCAAGAAATCCGGGCTCGTGCTGGAGCTGCCGATCCGGGAAAACGTGACGCTTGCAAGCCTGCTGGACCACGCGCGGATGTGGCTGGTCAACGGCGCGGCCGAGCGCAAGATCGCGAGGGATCAGGCCAGGCGCCTGTCGATCAAGGCGCCGAGCGTCGACATCGAGGCCGCGACGCTCTCCGGCGGCAACCAGCAGAAAGTTGTGCTCGGCAAGTGGCTGTCGATGCAGCCGCGCGTGATGTTCTTCGACGAGCCGACGCGCGGCATCGACGTCGGCGCCAAGAGCGAGATCTACGCGCTGATGCGCGGCCTCGCCGACCAGGGCGTAGCGATCGTGATGATCTCCTCGGACATGGAGGAAGTCATCGGCGTCTCCGACCGGGTCGCGGTGATGCATGAAGGCAGCGTCAGCGGCGTGCTCGAGCGCGGGCAGTTCAGCGAATACAACGTGCTGAGGCTGGCGGTCGGCCAGGCGCTGGAGACCGTGGAGACCGCCGCGTCATGATGAAGAAAGAACTCGGCCTGTTGTCGCTGCTGGTGGTGATCTCCGCGATCACGGGCGCGATCAATCCGGCCTTCCTGTCGTTGGTGAACCTGCTGAACATGGCCAACCTGATCGGGCTGTTCGGCGTATTCGCACTGGGCGAAGGGCTCGTGATCATCACCGGAGGCATCGATCTGTCGCTCGGTTCGATGTTCGCGCTGCTTGGCGTCGTCTTCATCGATCTGCTGACGACGTATCAGGTGCCCTGGCCCTTCGCGCTGCTGCTGGTGCTGATGGGCGGCCTTGCGCTCGGCGGCATCCAGGGTTTCCTGATCACCCGCCTGAAGATGCAGCCCTTCATCGTGACGCTGTGCGGGCTCCTGATCTATCGCGGCGCCGCGCGCTACTACACCAGCGATTCGACGCGCGGCTTCGGCTATGGCGACGAGGCCAGCACGCTGAGCAACATCGCCTCCGGCAATATCGCTGGCATCCCGAACACCTTCATCTTCCTGATCATCCTCGCGCTGATCCTCGGCGTGCTGCTGCATCGTTCGGTCTATGGCCGCTGGCTGTATGCCGTCGGCAAGAACGAGGAAGCGGCGCGCTTCTCCGGCATCAACACGAACATGGTGATCGCGACCGCCTATAACATCAGCGGCGGGCTCGCCGGCGTCTCGACCGTGTTGTTCGTCTTCTACACCAACTCGGTCTCGCCGAGCTCCTTCGGTAATTTCTACGAGCTCTACGCGATCGCGGCGGCCGTGCTCGGTGGCTGCAGCCTGCGCGGCGGCGAGGGCTCCATTCTCGGGATCGTGCTCGGGACTGCGCTGCTGCAGGTGCTGCAGAACCTCGTCAACATCCTGGGCATTCCCAATTCGCTGAACTTCGCGGTGATGGGGACCGTGATTCTGATCGGGGTGCTGGCGGATCAGCAATTGCAGGCGCGCCGGCGACGCAAGGCCGCGCTGGCCGGCCTCGCCCGCACGGCGCCGAAGAAGGACACCCCAATTCTGCAAAGCGCAACGCCGCAGGGCGCTGCTGCATTGCCGACGACGACAAGCGATCAGGCATGACAATTCGAAAGCACCGCGATCGGGAATAGGGCCGCGGCGACTTGAATAGAGCAACGTGGGGAAGAGTTCGATGGATCAGATCGATCAAGCGCACGGGGGTCGCGTCGATGTTGGCGCTACACCGCGGGTCCGGCCGGGGCGCGGACAGACCCTCACCCCTCTCGACGGGCGTTGGCACGCCCGCAAATTCCATCTCAAGTTGAACGTTCGGCATCATGAACGGAGCGCGTTCCACGCTGCAGGGCTTTGGGCGGGACGTGACACAAAAATCGACAAAGCCGGGGACGCTGGGAGTGCAGAAAATGTCACTTAGGTCTGTAGCCGCGTGGGCGTGCGGCGTGGGGATCGCCTTGTTATCTCTGTTCGGTGGCGGCGCACATGCGGCCGATCTGTTCACCAAGGCTCCGCCTGTGCCTTACACAGAAACCGACGATTTCTGGACACGGCCGTATCTGTTCGGCGATCTCGGCAGGACGCAGCTGAAGGACCGCGGCATCTCTCTTGCCCTGACGCTGGGTGACGAAGCTGTCGGCAACCTGTCGGGCGGCAACAGAAACACCGCGACCCAGGCCGGACAGCTGTTCTTCCAGGCCAAATTCGACATGGCGAAGCTTGCCGGCATCCAGGGCGGCACGGTCGGCCTGACACTGGTCGACCGCTTCGGCCGCAACCTGAATGACGAGGCAGGCATTCCGGCCCTGCAGCTGACCAACGAAGTGTTCGGCCGCGGCAGTATCCTGCGCCTGACCGAACTCTACTACTCGCAGAAGCTGTTCGATGATCGCCTCGAACTGAAAGGCGGCCGTCTTCCCGTCGGCTCCGACTTCTTCTTCGGTCTCTGCGAGTTCATCAACTTGACCTTCTGCGGCGGTCAGCCCGGCAATATCCAGGGAGGCTACATCTACAACTGGCCGGTGAGCCAATGGGCCGGTGTCGTCCACTACAACTTCACCAAGGAATGGCAGCTTTCGGTCGGCGTCTACGACGCCAATCCGAACTATCTGACGACGTCGGACTCCGCGACGTACTTCCTGCCCGGCGTCCCCGGCTCGAGCCGAGCCTCGGGCGTGCTGGTGCCGGTCGAGGTGGTCTGGGCACCGAGCGGCCCGTTGAACGGGACCTGGCGGTTCGGCGGCTGGTATGACAGCGCCTCGACGATCGACGGCGGCCTGCCGGGGATCATCGCGATCGCGCCGGGCATCGGTGGCGTCTCGGATCAGAATCTCGGAGATTCACGCGGCCGCTACGGCGTCTATGAATCGATCCTGCAGCGGCTGACCGTTGACGGACCGAAGGCACAGGGCTGGTACACTTTCCTAAATACCACCGTCGCCGATCATCGGACCTCGTATCAGGACTACCAGATCGCGCTCGGCTTCAGGCACACCGGAACGTTCTCCTGGCGCCCGGACGATGAGGTCGGCTTCGCGGTGGGCACGACCCACGTGAATTCCGCCGCCCTCACCCCCAATGCAGGCGGCAACGAAGTTCCGATCGAAGCCTGGTACGGATGGCAGGCGACCGGTTGGATGAACCTCAAGTTCGACGCCCAGTATGTGATCAATCCCGGCGGGCGCGGATACAATGCGGCCGGCGTGAAGACCGACAACGCCTGGATTCTCGGATTGCGCACCCTTGTGCACTTCTGATCCGGCGGCGGTCTGGCAGCATGCCTGAGCGAGGCCAACCATGGTGATCCCTCACGACGCCGGACTGCAGGTCCTGGAGTTGAAGGGTATCGGCAAGGAATTCGGCGCCATTCGTGCGTTGCATGGCGTCGACCTCCGCATCGCTCCCGGCGAAGTGGTTGGCCTGATGGGCGACAACGGCGCCGGAAAGTCGACGCTGGTCAAGATCATCGCCGGCAATTTCCCGCCAAGCCAGGGCGAGATCCGCTTCGACGGCAGGGAGGTTCATTTCGTCCGCCCGATCGACGCCCGCGCGGTCGGCATCGAGGTGGTCTATCAGGATCTCGCGCTGGCCGACAATCTCACGGCGGCCGCCAATGTGTTCCTCGGCCGCGAGCTCAAGCGCAAGCGCGGTCCGTTCGCGTTGCTCGACCACAAGGCGATGGCGACGCGTGCGCGTGAGCTGTTCGCGGAGCTGCGTTCGGAAACCCGCCCCGACGATCTCGTCAGGCAGATGTCGGGCGGCCAGCGTCAGGCGGTCGCGATCGCCAGGACGCGGCTCTCCAACGCCAGGTTGGTGATGATGGACGAGCCGACCGCGGCGATATCGGTCCGTCAGGTCGAGCAGGTCCTGAGCCTGATCCATCGTCTGAAGGAGCAAGGCGTTGCAGTCATGCTGATCTCGCACCGCATGCCCGACGTTTTCGCGGTCTGCGATCGCGTCGTCGTCATGCGCCGCGGCGAGAAGCGGGCCGACAAGGCGATCGGCGACAGCAGCCCCGAGGAAGTCACCTCCCTGATCACGGGAGCGAAGGAGGCTGCGTGATGGCCACGCCCCTGGAATCCCCTGTCACCTTCAGCAATGTCGGCAAGGCCAAGGGGAAAGATGGTAGCGGGAGAGGGACTTGAACCCCCGACCCCAGGATTATGATTCCCGTGCTCTAACCAGCTGAGCTACCCCGCCATGGGCTCGCGGATCGCGGCGTGGAGCCGCTCCTAGCGAACGCGCGGCATATAAAGAGTGGCATGCGCGCCTGTCAAGCAAAGCTGGACGGGGCCGCAAACTATTGCGGCGAGAGGCTATTTTGGCCTGACCGACGGGTCGCCGCCGGGGCTGCCGGGTGGTGGAATCACTGGCGTGTTGCCGCCCTGCGGGGTCGGAGCACGCATTTCGGGATCGACGCCGGCCGGCGGGCACAGCACACCGTCGGATTTGGCAAGCTTGTCGCCCAGCGGCTGGGCGCCCTGTCCAGTGGTGGTTCCCTCGGAAGCCGCCCCGCCCGGATGCGACGGCTGCTGCGGCGCGCAATTCTGATTCTGGACGGCACGTGACGGCGCCGGCGGCGCGGTCTGTGCCGGTGGCGTGGCTGGCGCGGGCGGCGCCTGCGCCGCGGCCACGGCCGGCGCCAACATCAGCACCCAGGACAAAGCGAGTGTTCGGTTGATCGTCATAACGAGAAAACCGGAACGACGCGCCGATGTTCCGAGTCAAAATCGCCGCAGGCTCACGATTTGCGGAACCGGATCAGCGAGAAATGCCCCATCGGTGGCATCGGCCTGCGTTCCGCGAGACTGACGCCGCCATGCCGGGCGGCCCAATCGGTCAGCCGCGCCCACGGGAATTCCGGGCGCCAGCCGAGCCGCCGCGCCAACGGCGCGAAGGCGAGCTCGAAGAGCCGGCGCGCCCCGCTCTCGGCGCCGATGTGATTGACCAGGATCAGCTCGCCGCCGGGCTTCAGCACGCGAATGAAGTCGTCGAGAGTCGCCTCGGGATCCGGCACCGCGGTGATGACGTATTGCGCGACCACCGCGTCGAAGAACGCATCCGGAAATGCCAGGTGCTTGGCGTCCATCACCGCCAGCGTCTCGACATTGGAGAGACCCATCGCACGCACGCGCTTGAGCGCCCGCCGCAGCATCGGCTCGGAAATATCGACGCCGCAGAGCCGCGTCGTGCGCGCATATTCCGACAGCGACAATCCGGTGCCGACGCCGACGTCGAGCACACGTCCGCCGATCCGGTCGGCTTCCGCGATGGTCGATTGACGGCCCTGATCGAACACCTTGCCGAACACCAGATCGTAGATCGGCGCCCAGCGGCCATACGCCTTTTCGACCCCCTCGCGGTCGATGTCCCCAGCCATTCCCTGCCCCCGAAATTAGCTTTGTTTGCGCTTGATCTCCGCGCAAACGCGGAACGCGTTTGTCGCGAGGGAATACCGGTTCCCACTTTTCCGGATCATGTGCTAGCCGCGAACCGCTTCCGCGAGCGGCGCCACCGTATCGCGCGTCACGCCACGCGCTGCGCGGCTCGCACTCGCACTCTTGATGAAGCCGCCGCCGAGCACCCGCGCCTGCCCGGAGGCCGCGTCATAGAACACGCAGGCCTGGCCGGGCGACACGCCCTCCTCGCCGGCGACGAGCTCGACCTCATAACCGCCATCGGTGGCGCGCAGCCAAGCCGGTTGCGGCGCGCGCGTCGAACGCACGCGGACATAGATCTCGATCCCCTCGCCGATCACGCGCTCGAGCGCACCATCGCCGATCCAGTTGACATCGCGCAGCGCGATGCGATCCATCCGAAGCGCCTCACGCGGCCCGACCACGACACGGCGCATCGCCGCGTCGAGCTTGACCACATAGAGCGGATGGCCGGAGGCGATGCCGAGGCCCTTGCGCTGGCCGACCGTGAAATGAACGATGCCCTGATGCTGGCCGACGACGTTGCCGGCGAGATCGACGATGTCGCCCGGCGCGATCGCATTCGGCTTCAGCCGCCCGATGATGTCGGTGTAGCGGCCGGTCGGCACGAAGCAGATGTCCTGGCTGTCCTGCTTGTCGGCGACCTCGAGCTCGAAACGGCGCGCCAGTTCGCGGGTCTCCGGCTTGGTCATGTCGCCGAGCGGGAAGCGCAGGAAGTCGAGCTGCTCGCGCGTGGTGGCGAACAGGAAATAGCTCTGGTCGCGGTCGGCATCCGCTGCGCAGACCAGCGAGCGCGATCCATCCGCGAGCCGACGCGAGGCGACATAGTGGCCGGTGGCGAGCGCCTGCGCGCCGAGCTCTCGGGCGGTCGCGAGCAGATCGCGGAACTTGACCGAACGGTTGCACTCGATGCACGGCACCGGCGTCTCGCCGAGCGCGTAGCTGTCGGCGAAATTGTCGATCACCGATTCCTTGAAGCGGCTTTCATAGTCGAGCACGTAATGCGGGATGCCGATCCGCTCGGCGACATTGCGCGCGTCGTGAATGTCGCGGCCGGCACAGCAGGCGCCCTTGCGATGGGCCGCAGCGCCGTGGTCGTAGAGCTGCAGCGTGATCCCGACCACGTCATAGCCCTGCGACTTCAACAGCGCAGCCGTCACCGACGAGTCGACGCCGCCGGACATCGCAACGACGATCCGGGTGTCTTCAGGGCGGCCTTCGAGGTCCAGACTGTTGCGCATCTTCAAGCGGTCATTGGTCACTGTCGCGGCGAGCTTATGCGCTCCGCGACGAAATTGGAAAAAGCCTTTGTCCAGAGAGCCTTAGAACGCGTCCAAGATCGGCTCGGTCGGTTCAGGACGCGTTGGAGGCCACCTTTAATATAGGCCGTATTCCAGCGAGGCAATCCGGCGCAAGCCGTGGCGTGCCACGCGCAGACGGCAAATCTTGCCGCCGGGCAAAAAGAAGGCCGGTCGGGAACCGGTTCCAGCCCGTAAGGGCCAAAGGTAACAAATTGAAATATCTCAATATTTGTTGCCCGGCAGGGTTGGCCCACTCCTTGCTGACAGAACGCCGGAAGTCTCATTTGCGAGGGTTGGTAGTGGTCAGCGTCACGTCGGAAGCATTGGCAGGCCTGTCTTTTCAGGGCGCGACACCGCGCCCGGCACGGTCCGATTCCAGCTCGCGCACCAGCAATGACGGTTTTGCCGCGCTGGTCGACAGCAGCACCGTGTCCAGCAGCGATAGCAGCCGCTACGACACGCAACCGGCGCCCGCGCGCCGGTCTGACGATGCCTCCTCGGCAACCGATACGCGCTCTCGCGACAACAGCACAGCCCCCGACCGGACGTCGCGGGACTCCACGAGCTCGCGGGACGACAGGAAGGTCGACAGCGACGACGCCTCGTCGCGCAAGACCAAGTCGAAATCGAAATCGGACGACTCGAAGTCGAGCACCGACACGCAATCCACGGCCAGCACATCGGCGACTGCGCAAGCCACGCCACAGCCGGATCCATCCAATGCCGCAACGGCTGGCGCCGCGATCGCGGCCGCCGCGGCAGCGCCGGCAGCCGATCCGACGACGACGGTCACCGCGCCATCCGACCAGCCGGCCGCACCGCTCGCGATCGCCGCCGCCGCC
>CALRXG020000129.1:0-14650 GCA_943372075.1 Bordetella parapertussis
AAGGCTGCTCGGTCGCGCTCAGCGCGCCGGGGCGGTGGTCTTATGTCTACGGCCGGCTGTCCGAAGCCAATGCCGGGGATGTGATCGCCGGCGCATCCGCCTATGCCGCGGCGCCCGACGGGATCGTGCCGTGGCGCAGCCGTCCGGAAATTTTCCGCAAGCAATCGCTTGCTCGCATTCCACCTCTTCCCGTCGTGCCGGAGGCCGCCGAATGACCACGCTCGCCAAGGTTCCGGTCACCGTCGTGACCGGCTTTCTCGGATCCGGCAAGACCACGCTGATCCAGCATCTGATCCGCAACGCCAACGGCAAGAAGCTCGCGGTGCTGGTGAACGAATTCGGCAGCGAAGGCGTCGATGGCGACATCCTGAAATCCTGCGCCGATGCCAATTGTCCGACCGAGAATATCGTCGAGCTCGCCAACGGCTGCATCTGTTGCACCGTCGCCGACGATTTCATCCCGGCGATGGAGCAGTTGCTGGCGCGGCCTGTGAAGCCCGATCACATCGTGATCGAGACCTCGGGGCTCGCGCTGCCGAAGCCGCTGCTCAAGGCGTTCGACTGGCCGCAGATCCGTTCGCGAATCACCGTCGACGGCGTGATCGCGCTGGCCGATGCCGAGGCCGTTGCCGCCGGTCGTTTCGCGCCGGATCCGGTCGCCGTCGATGCGCAGCGCGCCGCCGCCGATAATCTCGACCACGAGACGCCGCTCTCCGAGGTGTTCGAGGACCAGATCGCCTGTGCCGACATCGTGCTGCTGACCAAGGCCGATCTCGCAGGCGCCGAGGGGATCAAGGCGGCCAAGGAGGTGATCGCTGCCGAAATGCCGCGCGAAGTGCCAATGTTGCCCGTCGTCGACGGCACGATCGATGCGCGCGTGATCCTGGGTCTCGGCGCCGCGGCGGAAAATGATCTCGCGTCACGTCCGTCGCATCACGACGGCGAGGAGGAACACGAGCACGACGATTTCAATTCGGTGGTGATCGATCTGCCCGAGATCGTCGACATCGACGCATTGGTCGCCTCGATCAAGGGGCTGGCGCGCGAGCAGAACGTGCTGCGTGCCAAGGGCTACATCGCGGTCGCCGGCAAGCCGATGCGGCTGCTGGTGCAGTCGGTCGGCGAGCGGGTGCGGCATCAGTTCGATACGCCCTGGGGCGCGCGACCCCGGCAATCGAAGCTGGTCGTGATCGGCGAGCATGGCGACATCGATGAAGCGGCGATCAGGGCCCGGCTTGGTGTCTGATGCATGTCATCTTCCGCGAGAGTCGCGGCCTTGAGGAGACCGCGACGCCAAGGGACCTCGGCCAGGATCCGGCCGACCTGGTGGTGTTGTCGTTTTCCGACAGCGATCTCGCGGCGTTCGCGGCCGGCTGGCGGCGCGGCCGTGCCGCTTTGCCGTCGCTGCGACTGGCCAATCTCGCGGAACTACGCCATCCCCTGTCGGTCGATACCTATATCGAGCGGACGCTCGCTCATGCGCGCGGCATTCTCATCCGTCTGATCGGTGGCGAGCCCTACTGGTCCTACGGCCTGGCCGCGGTGCACCGGCTGGCGAAGGAGCGCGGCATCGCACTGGTGGTTCTGCCGGCGGACGGCCGCGACGATCTGCGGCTGGACGAGTTTTCGACCTTGCCGGTCTCGACGCTGCGCCGACTCAAGGTGCTCTGCGACAAGGGAGGCCCGGTTGCCGCGCAGGCGGTGATATCGCAATTGGCGCTGGCGTCCGGACTCTATGCCGGGCCTGTCGTCGGCGAGATCGATCTTCCCGAGATCGGCGTTTACGATCCCTGCCGGAGTGTCGTCGCGGCGCTGCCGGCATCGGATGGCCGGCCGCGGGCGCTGGTGGCGTTCTATCGCTCCTATCTTGCGGCCGGCGACACCGCGCCGGTCGACGCATTGATCGATGCGTTGCGCGACAAGGGCTTTGATGCCCACGGCATCTTCGTCACCTCGTTGAAGGCGGCGGGTGTCGCCGGTTGGCTGCGCGCGCAGTTCGCAGCATGCGCGCCGGCCGCCATCGTCAATGCAACCGCATTCTCCGCGGCCGGGGACGACGGCACGACGCCGTTCGACGTCGCATCGTGTCCTGTTTTCCAGGTCGCGCTATCCACCGCGCGGCGCGAGGATTGGGCCTTGTCGCTGCGCGGCCTGTCGCCCGGCGATCTCGCCATGCATGTGGTGCTGCCGGAGGTCGATGGCCGCCTGTTCGCGGGCGTCGTGAGCTTCAAGCAGCCGGGCGAGCGCGATCCCGATCTGCAATTCGCGCATCTCGCGCATCAGCCGGATGCCGGGCGCGTCGCGGCGATCGTCGCGCGTGTCGCAGCCTGGTACCGGCTTGCCGGCAGGCCCACGCAGGACAAGCAGCTTGCGCTGGTGCTCTCGAATTATCCGGGCCGTCCGCATCAGATCGCGCATGCCGTCGGCCTCGATGCGCTGGCCTCGGTCGAGGCGTTGCTGGCCGATCTCGCGGCTGCGGGATTTGACGTCGAGCCGGTGAGGTCGCTGGGCGATGCGCTCTTGCGCCGAAAACTGACATGGGACGTGCGCGAATATTGCAACGCGCTCTCCAGTCTTCCCGAGCAGCTCCAGGATGATCTGGCGCGCACATGGGGGGCGCCGGAGGCTGATCCCGATTGCCGTGACGGTGCGTTTCATTTCGCCGCGATCCGGTGCGGCAAATCGGTCATCGCCGTTCAGCCGGAGCGCGGCGATGTCGGCCACCGCGATGCCGATTATCACGACCTGTCGCGCACGCCGCGTCATGCCTATGTCGCGTTCTATCTCTGGCTCCGGCAGCAGGCTATCGATGCCGTCGTCCACATCGGCGCGCATGGCACGCTGGAATGGCTGCCCGGAAAATCGGTTGCGCTGTCATCCGCGTGCTGGCCCGAGGCACTGATCGGCGATTTGCCGTTTGTCTACCCCTTCATCGTCAACGATCCCGGTGAGGCGGCGCAGGCCAAGCGCCGGATCGGCGCCGTGACGATCGGTCATCTGCCGCCGCCGCTCGCGCCAGCCGCGGTGCCGGAAAGCCTGCGTGCGCTCGAGCGCCTGCTCGATGAGTATTCGACCGCCGACGGTCTCGATCCGGCGCGGCGGCAGCGCCTGATCGCTGCGATCCGCGAAGAGGCGCGCGTCGCAGGGCTGGAGGACGATCTGGGTCTCGCAACGTCGGTCTCGGCGGCCGAGGCGATTCCGCAAATCGACCGCTTCGTCTGCGATCTCAAGGAGAGCCAGTTCGGCGACGGCCTGCACGTCTTCGGGCAGGGCGCTTGCGGCGAAGCGGAGAAGGCCGCGTTGCTCGATGCGCTCGCCGGCCGTCGCGTTGCGCCGGGGCCGTCGGGTTCGCCCTATCGCGGGCGCAGCGACGTGCTGCCGACCGGCCGCAATCTGTTCGCGGTCGACCCGCGCGCGGTGCCGACGCCGTCGGCGCATGCGCAAGGCGTGAAGCTCGCCGAGGAACTGCTGCGCCGTCATTTGCAGGATCACGGCGACTGGCCGAAGGGACTGGTCGTCGATCTCTGGGGCTCTTCGACGATGCGCACCGCCGGCGAGGACTTTGCCATGGCGTTGCATCTTGCCGGCATCGCACCGCGTTGGGATCACGGATCGGGCCGGGTGACCGGCTACGACATTATCGCGCCGGCGGAGCTCGGCCGTCCTCGTATCGACGTGACGCTGCGCGTGTCGGGCCTGTTCCGCGACGTGTTTTCGGGGCTTGCCCAATTGTTCGAAGCTGCGACGGAAGCGTTGTCCGAACGCAGCGATGAGGCGAACGAGAATCCTTACCGGCAGCGCATCGCGCGCGTGTTCGGTCCGCGCCCCGGACATTATGGCGTTGGCATTGCGTCGCTAGCGGATGTCTTCACGCAAGAGGCGCGTGACGCCGCCGGCGAGGCGTGGTTGTCGGCGTCCTCCTGGGCCATTGCGTCCGATGGCGAGATACGACCCGATCGCGCAGGCATCGAGGCCCGGCTCGGTGCTGCTGACAGTTTCGTGCATACCCAGGATCTGCCTGAGACCGACCTGCTGCTGGCTGCCGACTATGCCGCACATGAGGCCGGCATCGCGGCGGCTGCTGCGCGGCTGGGCACCAAGATCCCGTCGCTCTATCACCTCGACGCGACGCGGCCGGATCAGCCGCATGCCCGCTCGCTGACCGAGGAAATCTCGCGTGTGGTGCGGGCGCGTGCCGCCAATCCCGCATGGATCGCAGGCATGATGCGCCATGGCTTCCGCGGCGCCGCCGAGATATCGGCGACGCTGGAGCATATGGCGGCGTTTGCCCATCTCGCCGGTGCGGTGCCGCCGCATCTGTTCGACCTCTACTACGATGCGACGCTCGGCGATGACGAGGTTCGCGCCTTCATGGCGCGCGAGAACCCGGCGGCGCTGACTGCGATCGAAACTTGCTTTGCCCGGCTGCATGACGCGTCGCTCTGGCAGACGCGGCGCAATTCGATCGCGGCGGCGCTCCAGGAGGCGACATGAGCGCGGTTGCGATCAAGGGCTGGTGTCCCGGCGCGCTGCGGCCGATGCAGTCAGGTGACGGACTTGTGTTGCGCATTCGGCCGCGAGGCGGACGGCTGGACGCGGCACAGGCGGTGGGAATCGCCGAGCTGGCCGCACGATACGGTAACGGCCTGATCGACCTGACCAGCCGCGCCAATCTCCAGATCCGCGGCGTCAGCGATGCGGGTTATCCGGCCTTGATCGATGGACTCGGCGCGCTCGGGTTGCTGGACGCGGATTCCGGGACCGAAGCGCAGCGCAACATTCTGGTGACGCCGTTCTGGACCGTCGGCGATGACACCGTTCCGCTTGCCGCTGAACTTGAACGGGCGCTCGCCGGTGCTTCGCTCGATCTTCCGACCAAGTTCGGTTTCGCAATCGATGACGGCGACGCCCGCGTGCTGGCTGGCGCGTCGGCGGACATCAGGATCGAACGCGATCGCAATGGTGGTCCTCTGGTGCGTGCCGATGGCGCGGAGCACGGGCGTTCAGTCACGCGCGGCGAGGCCGTGCAGGTCGCGTTGGCGCTGGCCGAATGGTTCGTCGCCTCCGGCGGTGCCGGGGGCGAGAAGCGGCGGATGGCGGCGCATCTGGCCAGCGGTGCGGCCTTGCCCGACTCCTTGCGCGGCGATGCCGAGCCGCTGGTCCGATCGGCGGAACCTGTTCCGGGCCTCCATCCGATCGGCGCCATGGTCGGTGTTGCGTTCGGACAAATGCCGCACCAGGCGCTCAACCATCTCGCCGCATCCACGCAGGCGCTCCGGATGACGCCGTGGCGGATGCTGCTGGTGGAGGGGATGCATCAGATGCCCCGCGGGGCGGACCTCGTCACCGATGCCAAAGATCCGGCGTTTCGCGTCATCGCGTGCAGCGGCGCGCCACGCTGCGGCGAGGCGCATGCCGATACGCGCATGCTGGCATCGGCGCTCGCCCGGCACATGCCGCCCGATGCCCGACTGCATGTCTCCGGTTGCCGCAAGGGCTGTGCCCATTCCGGTCCTGCTGACATCACGCTCGTGGCGACGCGAGAAGGCTTCGACTTGATCCGCCACGGCACCACGCGCGATACGCCGGTCACGCGAGGCCTGACCGGCGCGGACCTCGCCGCCAACCCCTTGCTGCTCACGGGAGGCGGTTGATGCCGCACGTCTACGAGACCGACGGCGCGGCGATCTATCGCCAGTCGTTTGCCACCATCCGCGCCGAGGCCGACCTTGCCCGGTTCACGTCCGACGAGGAGCCGGTGGTGGTGCGCATGATCCATGCCGCGGGCATGGTGGGGCTGGAAGCGCGTGTGCGCTTCACGGCCGGCATGGCTGCGCGCGCAAGGGAAGCCTTGCAGAACGGCGCGCCGATCCTCTGCGATGCGCGCATGGTGTCGGAGGGCATTACGCGCGCACGCCTGCCGGCCGGCAACGCGGTGATCTGCACGCTCGGAGACCCTGATGTGCCCGCGCTCGCGCAATCGATGCGCACCACGCGCTCCGCGGCGGCGCTCGAGCTGTGGCGGCCGCATCTGGCCGGCGCCATCGTCGCGATCGGCAACGCACCAACCGCGCTGTTCCATCTGCTCAACATGCTGGAGCATACCGACTGCCCACGGCCGGCGGCGATCATCGGCTGCCCGGTCGGTTTCGTCGGCGCGGCCGAATCCAAGGCGGCATTGATGGCCGATCCGCCGGTACCGGCGCTGACGATCGAGGGACGCCTCGGCGGGTCGGCGATCACGGTTGCCGCCGTCAACGCGCTGGCAAGCCGGAGCGAATAGCGATGGGACGCATCATCTGCTGCGGCCTCGGCCCAGGCGATCCGGATCTGATGAGCGTGCGCGCCGACCGCATCGTGCGTGGCGCGAAGCACGTCGCGTATTTTCGCAAGAAGGGGCAGCCGGGCCAGGCCCGCCGCATCGTCGACGGCATGCTCGCGGCCGACGTCAACGAATATCCGATGGAATATCCGGTCACCACGGAGATCGCGTTCGACGATCCGGATTATGCGCGGCTGCTGGCGGATTTCTACGACGAATGGGCCGAGCGGCTGTTGCGGCTCGCGCGCGAGACGGACATCGTCGTGCTGTGCGAGGGCGATCCCTATTTCTACGGCTCGTTCATGCATCTGCATTCGCGCCTGCAGGGGCGTGTCGGGATCGAGGTGGTCGCCGGCATTCCCGGCATGGTCGGCTGCTGGAATGCGGTCGGGCAGCCGATCGCGCTTGCCGACGATGTGACCACCGTTCTGATGGGCACGCTGCCGGAGGCGGAGCTCGTGCAGCGCATGCATCAGTCGGATGCGCTGGTCGTCATGAAGACCGGCCGCAATCTTCCGAAGATCCGCCGTGCGCTCACCTCCGCGGGGCGTCTCGACGATGCGTGGCTGGTCGAGCGCGGCACCATGCCGGCTCAGCGCGTCATCAGGCTCGCCGAAATCGGCGAGGCCGACTGTCCGTATTTCGCGATCGTGCTGGTGCACGGGCAGGGGCGGCGTAGGGAGGCGGGGCAGTGACCGGCACGCTGACCATCGCGGGGCTTGGACCCGGCGACGAGGCGCTGATCACACCGGAGGTTTCCGCGGCGCTCGCGGTGGCGACCGATATCATCGGCTATGCGCCCTATGTTTCGCGTGTGCCGCCGCGCGCCGGGCTGATGCTGCATCCTTCCGACAATCGCGTGGAAGTGCAGCGTGCCAGCGAGGCGCTGCGGCTTGCGTCCGAGGGGCACCATGTTGTCGTGGTGTCCTCAGGCGATCCCGGGGTGTTCGCGATGGCATCCGCCGTGTTCGAGGCGCTGGAGGATGCGCCGCAATGGCATGAGCTGCCGATCCGTGTGCTGCCCGGCGTCACGGCGATGCTGGCGGCGGCGGCGAGCGCGGGCGCGCCGCTCGGTCATGACTTCTGCGCGATCAACCTCTCCGACAATCTCAAGCCGTGGCCGCTGATCGAGAAGCGGCTGCGGCTCGCCGCCGACGCCGACTTCGCGATTGCAATGTACAATCCGCGTTCGGCCAGCCGGCCGGACGGTTTCGGTCGCGTGCTCGAGATCCTGCGCGAGGCGGGCTGCGGCGAGCGCATCATGATTTTCGCGCGCGCCGTCTCGACACCCGAGCAGCGGATCGAGACGGTCTTGCTGCAAGATGCGCGGCCCGAAATGGCCGACATGCGGACGCTCGTGATCGTCGGCAATTCGGCGACGCGGCGGGTCGGCCGCTGGGTCTATGCGCCGAGGCAGGTCCGATGACCGAGCCATTCCATCACCTCGCTCACGCTGTCGACCCGCGGCCGGTCGGGCAGCGGCGGCCGCGTGATCATGATGACGGGAAGGCCGAGCCCGCGGGCGGCGTCGAGCTTGGCGCGCGCGCCGGTGCCGCCGGAGTTGCGGGCGACGATCCATTCGATATGGCGCGCGCGCATCATTTCGAGCTCGCCTTCGAGCGTGAACGGGCCACGCGAGACGATGACGTCCGCATCGGGCAAGGGCAGGATTTCGCCGGGCGGATCGACAAATCGCAACGTGTAGGCATGTTGCGGCCGGGTGCCGAACGGCGCGATGTGCTGGCGCCCGATCGCGAGAAACACCCGGGCCGGGTTCTCCGGCAAAGCCGCGACTGCGGCCGCGACGTCCGCGACCTCGATCCAGCGGTCGCCGGGAGTCGTGTCCCAGGGTGCGCGTTCGAGCGCGAGCAACGGCGTTGCGGCCTGCGCGCAGGCGGCGATCGCGTTGCGGCTCATCTCGGCGGCGAACGGATGCGTCGCGTCGATCACATGCGTGATGCGTTCGCGACGCAGGTAGTCGGCAAGGCCGCTAACGCCGCCGAAGCCGCCGATCCGGGTCGGCAATGGCTGTTCGGCCGGCGCATGGGTGCGGCCGCCATAGGAATAGATCGCCTCGATCCGCGCGCGGCTGACCGCAGCAGCAAGCGAATTGGCATCGGCCGTTCCACCCAGGATCAGGGCGCGCATCATGGGTAATCCCTGGTTGATCATCATCGGCATCGGCGAAGATGGCCTTGCCGGGCTCTCCGATGCAAGCCGAAAGGCGCTTGGTGAAGCGGAGGTGGTTTTCGGCGGCGAACGGCATCTCGCGCTGGCCGGCATCACCGAGCGTGGCCGTGCCTGGCCGGTGCCGTTCGATGCCGATATCGTGCTGAGCTGCCGCGGTCGTCCGACTGTTGTGCTCGCCTCGGGCGATCCGTTCTGGCATGGCGCCGGTGCGAGCCTTGCCGAGCGGTTGCAACCCGGCGAATGGATCGCGCATTCCGCGCTGTCGACGTTCTCGCTGGCGGCGGCGCGCCTGGGCTGGCGGCTGGAGAATACGGTCTGTCTCGGTCTCCATGCTGCGACGTTCGAGCGACTGATGCCGCATCTCGTGCGCGGTGCGCGGATGATCTGTCTGGTGCGCGATGGCAAGGCGGCTGCCGATCTCGCAGGCTGGCTCACGGAGCGCGGCTGGGGGGCATCGGCAATGTGGACGCTGTCCGCGCTCGGCGGACCGCGGGAAGGGATCACCGAGCATCGGGCTGACGCTTATGCGGGCGGCCCAGGCGAAAGCCTGGTTGCGGTCGCGCTGGAGGCGAGGGGCGCGCAAGGGCTGCCGCGCAGCTCCGGCCTTCCCGACGCACTCTTTGCGCATGACGGACAGCTGACGAAACGGCCGGTCCGCGCGCTGGCGCTGTCGGCGCTTGCGCCGCGGCCCGGCGAGCGGCTGTGGGATGTCGGCGCGGGCTCGGGCTCGATCTCGATCGAATGGGCGCTGTGCGGCGGGACGGCTGTCGCCATCGAGGCGCGCGGCGAACGGGCCGCCAGTATCCGCGGCAATGCGGCGAGCTTCGGCTTGAGTCATCGGATCGCCGTGATCGAAGGCGAGGCGCCGGGCATTCTGTCGGAGCTCGCGGCGCCCGATGCCGTGTTCATCGGTGGCGGCCTCGATGCTGATATGTTCGCTGCGATCTGGGCGCGCATCGCGCCGGGCACGCGGCTGGTTGCGCATGCGGTGACGCTGGAAACCGAGGCGTTGCTGTCCGATCTGCAGCAGCGCCATGGCGGTGAATTGATGCGCGTCGAGATCGCACAAGTCGAGCCGCTGGGCCGCTATCGCTCCTGGAAGGCCGTGCGACCGATCGTGCAGTGGAGCGCCATCAGATGAAGGTCGCGGGTCTCGGATTCAGGCGCGATGCCAGTGTCGCGTCCTTGCGCGAGGCCCTCCGCGCTGCCGGCGGCGCCGAAGGGCTTGCGGCGCTCGCGACCATGAGCGACAAGGCCGATGCACAGGCGTTGAAATCGCTGGCGCAGGAACTCGGGCTGGCGATCCGGAGCGTTCCGGCAGAAGCGCTGGCCGAGATCGAAACCTTGACGCAATCTGAATTGATCAGTGCGAGGTTCGGTACAGGCTCCGTCGCCGAGGCTGCGGCGATCGCGGCGGCTGGACCTGGTGCGCGGCTGATTGCGGCGAGGGCCATTTCGCAGGATCGAATGGCGACCGCGGCGATCGCGGAAGGAGACGGTGAATGACGGTGCATTTCATCGGTGCAGGACCGGGCGCTGCCGATCTCCTGACCTTGCGCGGGCGCGATCTCATCGCCTCGTGCCCGGTCTGTCTATATGCCGGATCGCTGGTGCCTGCAGGCGTGCTGGGGCATTGCCCGAAGGATGCGCGCATCATCAACACCGCGCCGCTGTCGCTTGACGAGATCATCGCCGAGATCGCCGCGGCGCATGCCGAGGGCAAGGACGTCGCGCGGCTGCATTCGGGCGATCTCTCGATCTGGTCGGCGATGGGAGAACAATTGCGCCGGTTGCGCGCGTTGCAGATTCCCTATTCGGTCACGCCCGGCGTGCCGGCCTTCTCGGCGGCCGCGGCGGCGCTGGAGGCCGAGCTCACGCTGCCCGGGCTTGCGCAATCGGTGGTGCTGACGCGCACGCCGGGCCGGGCGAGCGCGATGCCGGACGGCGAGACGCTCGCGGCTTTTGCCGCGACCGGCGCGGTGCTCGCGATCCATCTCTCGATCCACCTGCTGGACAAGGTCGTGGCCGAGTTGACGCCGCATTATGGCGCGGACTGTCCGGTGGCGATCGTCTGGCGCGCGAGCTGGCCGGACCAGCGCATCGTCCGCGCCACGCTCGCGACGCTGGATGCCGCGATCGGACCGGAGCTCGAACGCACCGCACTGATCCTGGTCGGCAGGACGCTCGGCGCGGACGAGTTCGCCGAAAGCCGCCTCTATGCAGCCGATTATGACCGCCGCTACCGTCCGGTGGGCGAGGCGCCGCGCTTTCCGGAGCCATCACGATGACCGCCGGGCTCGTGATCTCGGCGCCGGCATCCGGCGTCGGCAAGACGACGCTGACCCTGGCGCTGGCGCGCGCCTGGCGCAATCGCGGGCTCAAGATACAATGCCTCAAGAGCGGGCCCGATTACATCGATCCGGCGTTCCATGCGGTCGCGACCGGCCGGGCATCCGTCAATCTCGATAGCTGGGCGATGGCATCGGATGCGATCGCGCATCTGGCCAGCCGCGGTGCGGATGCCGATCTCGTGCTGGCGGAAGGCTCGATGGGCCTGTTCGACGGCGTCGCCGCGCGCGGCGTCTCGGGCACCGGGGCGACGGCCGATATTGCCGCGATGATGGGATGGCCGGTGCTGCTGGTGATCGATCCCTCCGGCCAGGCCCAGACGGCGGCGGCGATCGCCGCCGGGCTGCGCGACTTTCGTGCCGGCGTTCGGCTTGCCGGCGTCGTTCTCAACCGTGTCGCCAGTGCGCGGCACGAAGCCCTGGTGCGCGATGCCATGACTGGCGCAGGCATTCCGGTGTTGGGTGCGCTGCCTCGCCACGCCGAGATCGCTTTGCCGAAGCGGCATCTCGGTCTGGTGCAGGCCGAAGAGCAGGCCGAGATCGACGGCCTCATCAGTGAGGCCGCGCGTTTCGTCGTCGAGCATGTCGATCTCGACGCCGTGCTGCGATCGGCCCGGGTCTCGTCGCCGCAGCCGGCCGTGCGCAGTCTGGACATCACACCGCCCGGCCAGCGTATCGCGCTGGCGCGCGACGCCGCGTTTTCCTTCGTCTATCCGCATATGCTGGAGGCCTGGCGCGGAGCCGGTGCAGAGATCGTGACGTTCTCGCCGCTTGCCGATCAGGGCCCCGATGCGGCCGCGGATGTGTGCTGGTTGCCTGGCGGCTATCCCGAACTGCATGCCGGCCGGCTCGCGGCAAACAAGCACTTCCTCGACGGGGTGCGGGCCTTCGCCGAGACGAAGCCGGTGCATGGCGAGTGCGGCGGCTACATGGTGTTGGGTACCGCGCTCACCGATGCCGACGGCGCGCGCCACGAGATGGCGGGGCTGCTCGGCCTCGAGACGAGCTATGCCAAGCGCCGCATGCATCTCGGCTACCGGCTCGCCGAACTGGCCGGATCGATGCCGGGCTATCGCCCAGGGGCACGCCTGCGCGGCCATGAGTTTCACTACTCGACGATCATCTCGCAGCCCGACATGCCGCTCGCGGTGGTGCGCGACGCGACCGGCGCGATCGTCGCGGAGACCGGATCGCGGCGCGGCCGTGCAACCGGCACATTCTTTCATCTGATCGCGGAGGACCGGTGAGCGGCTTCGTCTCCTTCGTCTCGGCCGGCCCCGGCGATCCCGAACTCCTGACCATGAAGGGAGCCGCGCGGCTGCGCGACGCCGACGTGGTGCTTTATGACGACCTTGCCTCCGGCGCGATCCTCGATCTCGCGCGTTCCGGCGCCAATCTCGTCGCGGTCGGCAAGCGCGCCGGCCGGCAGTCGGCGCGGCAGCATCACGTCAGCCGGCTGCTGGTCGATTATGCCGCGACCGGCGTGCGGGTGGTGCGGCTGAAGTCCGGCGACGCCGGCATCTTTGGCCGGCTCGAGGAGGAGATCGAGGCGCTGCGTGCCGCCGGCATCGGCTATGAGATCATCCCCGGCGTGACCTCGGCCTCGGTTGCCGCCGCGCAGGCCGGCATTCCGCTGACGCGGCGGTTGACATCGCGCCGGGTCCAGTTCGTGACCGGCGCGGATGTCACCGGCGAATTGCCCGCGGATCTGAACTGGGTGGCGTTGGCCGATCCCGAGGCGACCACCGTCGTCTATATGGGTCGGCGCACGTTTCCGGCATTGGCCGCGAAATTGATCGCGCAGGGTCTCGCTCCCGACACGCCCGCATTGTTGGCGGAGTCGCTCGGCCACACAGACGAGCGGCTTGTCCGCACCACGATCGCGGCGCTGGCCGAACGGCTCACGGATGCAACTGCTGCCACCGCGGCGGCCGTCATTCTGTTCGGTGCGCTGGCGCCGGAGCAGGGGTGACGCAGCCATGTTGACGTTCTCGCTGATCGGTATCGGTTGTGGCGATCCCCGACAGCTCACGCTCGCTGCAACGGCCGCGATCAATGCCGCCGATCTGATCCTGATCCCGCGCAAGGGCACCGCGAAGTCCGATCTCGCCGACCTGCGTCGAACGATCTGCGCGCAGGCGCTGAGCAACGATCGCACGCGGATCGCCGAGTTCGACCTGCCGGTGCGTGACGCCGGCGATGAGGACTATCGGAGAGGTGTCGACGATTGGCATGATGCGGTCGCTACGACTTGGTCGGATGAGATCGCACGACATCTCGGCGGCGAGGGACGCGTCGCCTTGCTGATCTGGGGCGATCCTTCGCTTTACGATTCGAGCCTGCGGATCGCGCGACGGCTCGATCCGCTGCCCGACATCGAGGTGATCCCGGGCATCACGTCGATCCAGGCGCTGTGCGCGGCACATGCGCTGCCGCTCAACGAGATCGGCGAGCCGTTCCTGGTCACGACAGGCCGGCGATTGCGTGAGGGCGGCTGGCCGTCCGGCACGGATACCGTGGTCGTGATGCTCGACGGCGGCGCGGCGTTTCAGACGCTGGATCCCGCGGGCCTCAAGATCTGGTGGGGCGCCTATCTCGGCATGCCCGATCAGATCATTATGGCGGGCGAACTCGCGGAGACGGGCCCTCGCATCGTCGCCGCGCGCCGCAATGCGCGTGAGCAGCACGGCTGGATCATGGACAGCTATATCCTGAAGCGGACATCTTGATTGCCACTTCATGTGCCGCGGCTGATCAGGTCTTCAAGCCGCGAATGGAGGGCTGGATGGTCAGGCGATAGGCAACGAGCTTGTCGCCATCGTACTGCTCGAGGCTTGTCTGGCAGACCGGGCAGCGATACTCGCCCGTGCTTCCCGATCCGGAGGTCAGTTCGAGGCGTCGGAACCCGGCCCCGCAGCGTGGGCATGTGACGTCGTCCTTCTTCATCAACTCAACCCCAGAACAACACCGGCGTCACTTCTTAGCGCAGACCGCGCGGCGGAACTATGTTCACCGCCGGAGAGCTACAGTTCATTCCTGCATGGGGATGAACGATGCGTCCGTGCCAAACGGCAAGGCAGCACGGCCGGCTGCGCTTTACAGTTGGCCAATTTCAAAGCATTCGGCAAATTCGGAAATGGGTTACGAACTCGGCTCTAAAGACTTGGCCTTCAAGGAGCCATCGGCGATCGGATGCGCGCAGTGATGGCTGCCATGTCGCTATGCGCCAGAGTTGCGGCGCCTGCGCAATCTCTCGGTACGCGCAATCGCCGGCGAGCGCGAGGCTCGCCGGCGATCCATGCCATCGGCGGATGCCGGCTATTGCCGCGTCAGGCGAACCACGTCCTGTCGCAGCAGGTAGAGCGAGACGGCGAGCAGAACGACGTCCTTCATCAGGAAGGGCACATTGCCGGTCATCGCGGGGAAGCCTCCGGCGGCAACGTCCCAGCCGTCAGGCATGAACGGAATGATGGTGACCGTCGCGATGAAAGTGCCGGTCGAGCCGAGGGCGCCGAGAACGCCGAGCCGCTTGTCCCAGAAGCCCGCGAGCAGCAGCGCGCCGAACGTCCATTCCGAGGCGCCGAGGAAGTAGCTGGCGCCGGCGTGGCCGAACGCCGGGTACAGCCACCAGATCAGCGGCCCGTTGCTGATGAACGGCACCAACCGTTCGAATTCGTACGGAAACCATTTCTGGTAACCGAAGAACAGGAACATGATTACCATCGCGGCCCGGACGACATGGTAGTCGAGATCCTCCGCGAGCAGACCGGAGCGGGTGAGCGCGCGGACA
>CALRXG020000130.1:0-14627 GCA_943372075.1 Bordetella parapertussis
CGGCTCGAGCGCGACACGCAAAAACATCACTTCAACACGACCCAGGCCGGCGCGTGGTCGCTGGCACCTTCCTCGCCGCGGATGTCGCGGTCGACGCCGGCCTTCGCAAGCCGCGGCGCAACTTGCGGGCTGAGCAGCAGATGATCGAGCCGCAGGCCGGCATCGCGCGGCCAGCGCTGGCGCTTGTAGTCCCAGAACGTGAACATCGGATCATCCGGGTGCAGCGTGCGGATCGCATCGCACCAGCCCTGGTCGACCAGCGTCTTGAACGCGGCGCGGCTCTTCGGCTGGATCAGGGCGTCCTTGTCCCAGGAGCGCGTCGGATAGATGTCGAACGGCGTCGGCGCGACATTGTAGTCGCCGGCGAGGACCACCGGCACGTCCTGCTTGAGCAGCTTGGCGGCGTGCGCGCGCAGCCGCTTGAACCAGGCGAGCTTGTAGTCGAACTTCGGACCGGGTTGCGGATTGCCGTTCGGCAGATAGAGGCTGGTCACGACGATGCCGCGCACGGCGGCCTCGATGTAGCGCGCCTCGTGATCGCCGGCGTCGCCGGGCAGGGCCGTGCGGATCAGCACGGGCTCCGCCTTGCGGGCCAGGATCGCGACCCCGTTCCAGGTCTTCTGTCCCTGCCACACCGCGCCGTAGCCGGCCTGCTCGATCGCGGCATGGGGAAACTCGCCGTCGCCGGCCTTGAGCTCCTGCAAGCTGACGACGTCAGGCTTGGCCGATTTCAGCCAGCGCAACAGGTTCGGCAGCCGGCGATTGACGTTGTTGATGTTGAAGGTCGCGATCTTCATGCGCATTCGATCGCGACGTCGCGCTTGGTCAGGCGGACGGCAGTGGCGGCGGCGCCGCGGGCGCTGCCGTCGGCAAGGCCGGCGGCGCAGCTTGCGTCGCGGCCGGCTCGCTCTTCTCGGCGACGGCCTCGCCCGGGGCGACAGCGTCGCCGCCCTTGTAGATGCGCACGAAGCGGCGGCCGAGGCTGGTCAGCACCTCATAGCCGATGGTGCCGAAATGATGCCCGACCTCGTCGACGGTGATGCCTTCGCCGATCAAGGTCACCATGTGGCCGCGCCGCGCGGCGTTCTTGTCGAGGTCGGTGATATCGACCGCGATCAGGTCCATCGAGACGCGGCCGGCGATCGGGCAGCGCTTGCCGGCGACCACGACCTCGGCGCCGCGGGTGCCGTCATTGGCGCTGGCGGCGCGAAAATAGCCGTCGGCGTAGCCCGCCGCGACGATCGCAAGCCGGGTCGGCCGCCGCGCCGTCCAGGTGCCGCCATAGCCGACGGTCTCGCCGCGATCGATATTGCGGATCTGCACGATGCGCGCCTTGAGGTCGACCACAGGCAGCATCGGGTTGTCGGCCTCCGGCGTCGGATTGACGCCGTAGAGCGCGCAGCCGGGGCGCACCATTTCGAATTGGAATTGGGCGCCGAGGAACACCCCGGAGGAGTTCGCCAGCGAGGCCGGCACGCCGGTGAACAGGCTTGCGATCTCGCGGAAGCTGGCAAGCTGTTTTGCATTCACGGGGCTGTTGAGCGACTCCGCGGAAACCAGATGGCTCATGACCAGGGTGATGCCGTGGTCGCCGGCATTGATGCGGGGGATGATGCCCTGTGCCTCGCTCACGGTGAGGCCGAGGCGGTTCATGCCGGTATCGATATGAACGGCCGCGCCGCCGGACCAGCCCGAGCGGCGGCAGAACACGTCCCATTCGGCAAGCTCGTTGAGATCGCCGATCACCGGCTTGCAGTCGATCTTGGCGTAGGCGTCGCCGGTCTGCTGGAAGAAGCCGCCGAGCGCGTAGACCGTCGCCTGCGGTGCCGCCGCGCGGACCACGGCGGCCTCCTCGACGGTGGCAACGAAGAAGGTCTTGCAGCCGGCCTTGGCAAGCGCGCGCGACACCTGCTCGGCGCCGCAGCCATAGGCGTTGGCCTTGACCACGGCGGCGCATTCGGCCGGCACCGCGGTCTTTTCGAGCTTGCGCCAGTTGGCGATGATGGCGTCGAGGTCGACGGTGAGGATGCCGGTGGCGGTCGGATGGGCCGCCAGCAGATTGGCTTCGGGCGTCAGCTGCGATTTCGCGTCGGTCACGGTGTTCATGGCGAAGTTGTACGCGCGCGGCTTGCGGCGTTCAACCGCGTCCCGGAATCAATGGGAGTGATCCGGAATTTGACCGTCGGGTGCGAGATCGCCGAACCGGGTGACGCTGGCCTCGAAGTGCAGTTCGACGGTGCCGGTCGGACCGTGGCGCTGCTTGCCGATGATGACTTCGGCCTTCCCATGGGCCAGTTCCAGCTCCATCTGCCATTTCTCGTGCTCGGGGGTGCCGGGGCGCGGCTCCTTGTTGGCGAGGTAGTATTCCTCGCGATACACGAACATCACGACGTCGGCGTCCTGCTCGATCGAACCGGATTCACGAAGGTCGGAAAGCTGGGGGCGCTTGTCGTCGCGGTTTTCGACCTGACGCGAGAGCTGCGACAGCGCGATGACCGGGACGTTCAGTTCTTTCGCCAGCGCCTTCAGATTTGTGGTGATCTCGGTGATTTCCTGAACGCGGTTGTCATTGCCCTTCTTGCCCGAACCCTGCAGCAGCTGGATGTAGTCGATCACGATCAGGTCGAGGCCCCTCTGCCGCTTGAGGCGGCGGGCGCGGGCGGTGAGCTGCGAAATCGAGAGGCCGCCGGTTTCGTCGACATAGAACGGCAGCGACTGCAACTCGATCGAACAGTCGCGGATCTTCTCGAAATCGAGTTCGGAAATGCCGCCGCGGCGGATATGGCTCGATGGGATGCCGGTGCGTTCGGCGAGAATACGGGTGGCGAGCTGCTCGCCGCTCATTTCGCAGGAGAAGAAGCCGACACAGCCGCCGTTGACTGCCTTGGTGGTGCCGTCCGCCTGGACCTCGGGCACATAGGCCTTGGCGATGTTGTAGGCGATGTTGGTGGCAAGCGACGTTTTGCCCATGCCCGGGCGGCCGGCGAGTACGATGAGGTCGGAGGGTTGCAAGCCACCCATGCGGGCGTCGAGATCGCGCAGGCCGGTCGAGATGCCCGACAGCTTGCCGTCGCGCTGGAACGCCTTTGCCGCCATATCAACGGCGACCGTGAGCGCATCCGCGAAGCGCTGGAAGCCGCCATCGTAGCGGCCGGTTTCGGCAAGGCTGTAGAGTTGCCGCTCGGCATCCTCGATCTGCGCGCGCGGGGCAAAATCGACCGGTGCGTCGTAGGCGACGTTGACGATTTCCTCGCCGATCTGGATCAGGTTGCGGCGCAGGCTGAGATCATAGACGGTACGTCCGTAGTCCTGCGCGTTGATGATGGTGGTCGCTTCCGCCGCAAGCCGAGCGAGGTACTGGCTGACCGTCATGCCGCCCAGGTCGAGCTCGGCAGGCAGGAACGTCTTCAGGGTCACGGGATTCGCGACCTTGCCCATCCGGATCAGACTGCCGGCCGTTTCATAGATCTGCTGATGGATGGCTTCGAAGAAGTGCTTCGGCTCCAGGAAATCGGAGACCCGGTAGAAGGCGTCGTTATTGACCAGGATCGCGCCCAGCAGTCCCTGTTCCGCTTCAATGTTGTGCGGCGCATTCCGGTAGGTCGGGGATGCGGCGTCGGGCGCGAGCTTGTGAACGTTCGAATCAATCAAGGCCATGGACCAGCTTATTCTTCTGATTTCGTCGTTACTGGGATTTCCGGATATGGGGCGGCGATCAAGCGCCAGCCGGCCACAAAGCGAAAGCTCGGATGTGCCTTATGCACGATTCACACAATGCAATGTGTGAATCCGGAACGCCGGATGCATTCCGCTTGACGGGGTTTGGTCGGGAATCGTGGGGGAGGGCCGCCGATCGGCGGCGCATGTGGCGGGAGTTCCGGGCGGCCTGAACCTTTTTCCGGGCCGTCGCACCAACTGAGATGTTGTTTGGCTGTTAGGCCCGGTTCCTCAGACCAAGATGAGGAAGGCCAGTGCAATCAAGGCAGCCGCCACGCCGGTCGCGATCAGGGCGTAGTCGGTCACGAGGTCGCGCTGCGGGTCCAACATCGTCTGGTGCGTTTCTCGGGTCATTCCGGACCACTACGACAAACCGGAACGGACCTCTGTGAAGCAGGTCACACGTGCCGCACTTTCTTTGCGGCAAGTTGGCGGGAACGACCCGGCGGATTCCGGGTTGTCCTCGCTGACGGAAGGAAAGATACGGCGGAGATGGCCCAAGAGTTTCAGACGGCGCGATCTGCATTTGGCCGCCCGGGTGGGCGAGACCGGCGCTGGCTCGTGGCGCTGGTGAGCGCCATGGAGCAGGCGGCGCGCCCGGAGGTCCGGAGTGTTTCCTGCGACCTTGGTCTGATCTCGGCCGCCAAGGCCCATCTGGCGTGCGCAACCCCGACCTTCGCTCATCACGGCTCGGCTTACAGCCTGCGCAACTGACCGTTTCCGCGGTTTTGAATTTATTCGCCGGCGAGCTGCAGCCGGGGCTTGGCAGCGCCGGCTTCCTTCAGCCGCAGGCGAGCCTCCTCGCGACCGATATAGTCACGCGTCATCGGCACCACGCCCTGGCGCTTTGTGAGCTGGAGCTGGAAGTTCATCATGTTCTGCACCCGGAACGACATCTCCGAAGCTGCCAGATAGAACTCCCACATCCGGGCAAAGCACTCGTCGTAGAGCCGAACGGCCTCTTCGCGCCGTGCCATGAAGCGCTCGCGCCATGCCTTCAGCGTCTCGGCATAATGCAGGCGCAGAATCTCCATGTCGCAGATCAAGAGGCCGGCCTTCTCGATGGCCGGCATGACCTCGGACAGCGCCGGAATATAGCCGCCGGGGAAGATATATTTCCGGATCCACGGGCTGGTGACGTCGGGACCGGTCGAACGGCCGATCGAATGTAGCATCATGACACCGTCGTCGCTCAGGAGTTCGGAGCAGCGCTTGAAGAAGGTTTCGTAATAGGCGACCCCGACATGCTCGAACATGCCGACCGAGACGATACGGTCGAACGGGCCCGGGATGTCGCGGTAGTCCTGCAACAGGAAGCGCGCCGAATGCGCCAGGCTCCGCTCGGCCGCGCGGGCGTTGGAAATCTGCAACTGCTCGGTCGACAGGGTGACCCCGGTGACGTCGGCGCCGCTCATCTCGGCGAGATAGAGGCCGAGGCCGCCCCAGCCGGAGCCGATGTCGAGAATGCGCTGGCCCGGCTTGATCAGAAGCTTCGCGGCGAGGTGGCGCTTCTTGGCGAGCTGGGCATCGTCCAGCGTCGCATCCGGTGCCTCGAAATAGGCGCAGCTGTATTGCTTGTCGGCATCGAGGAAGAGGGAATAGAGCCGGCCGTCGAGATCGTAGTGCCGGGCGACATTGCTTTTGGACCGGCCGCGCACGTTGATTTGCTGGGCGCGCCGTCCCAGGAAGCGCAGCCAGGCCTGCAGCCGGGCAAAATTCGGCAACATCGCGGCCTGGCCCATCAGGACGGCCAATACGTCGGCGATAGTGCCTTGCTCGACCACGAACGTGCCGTCCATGAAGGCTTCGCCGAGGTAAAGTTCGGGATCGACCAGGACGCGGACTTCGGCCGCCCTGGTCAGGAAGCGCACCGCGACCGGAACGCCAGTCCCGTCACCGCAGTTGAATTGAGCGCCGCTCGCGGTCGTGAATTTGATCGAACCGCGGCGGATGAAACGCCCCAAGAAGTATCGCAACAATCGGTCCATCGAGACACCAACGGAACGGCAAGCTGCACACCGACACCACCGGAGCTGATCACCCCAATGTGTCCCCACACGAAACATAGGTTGGGAATTGGATCGCGCTATTGCGTTGTGCTCAAAGCCGATATTCCAAAATGTGACAATTGCGTGGATGCGTCACGCGTGCGCTTCCATTCGCGGGATAATCGGCTAAAAGGTGACCGCCGCGGCCGATCCATGAGGCGCAGGCGGCGATTTTTCCGGAATCTGGAGACTTAAGGAATGTTGAGCCGAGCCCTCAGTCTGGCGACGGTGACGCTTCTGATTGGCCTGTCGGCTGGATCGGTGCGTGCGCAAAACCTCGAAGCCGGCAAAAGCCCGTCCCAGATTTTCGCGAGTACCTGCACGGCGTGCCACAAGAGCCCGCGCGGTCTCCTGAAGACCGTGCCGGCCGGTTCGTTGCCAGGCTTCCTGCGCCAGCACTACACGACGTCCAGCGACATGGCCGGTGTGCTCGCGACCTATCTGATGTCAAACGGCGCCAATGATCCGCGCTACCAGGCCAAGGATCAGCCCAGGGGCGCCAAGGGCAGGGAAGGCCGCCAGGAGGCGACCCAATCGCCCGAACAGCCGTCCGAGCGTCCGGCGCGCCGTCAGCGTCAGGGTGCAGCAGCGCCGGAAGGTGCCAGGCCCGACGCCGATGGGTTGAACCCGCAGGCCGAGGGACATGCCGGCCACCGCGGCAAGCGCATGGCGCGTCCGAGCGAAACGCCGGAGGGCGCCAAGCCGGAGGACGGCCAGACGCCGCAGGCCGCCGGCGAGGGCAAGCCGTTGCGTCAGAAGCACGGCCGCCGCGGCAAGCCCGCCGAAGAGCCGAAGTCGGACGAGACGCCGAAGGGTGAGGCGGCCGGAGGGGCCGACAAGCCCGACACGGCGAAAGTCGACGCGCCCAAAACCGAGCCCAAAAGCAGCAGCGAGACCGCGCCCGTGCGGTCGGATCCGGTTCCCCAAGTGACGCCCGCGCCTGAACCGGCCGCAGCCGCATCTCCTACACCGGCGCCCGCCGCGCCGCCGGTCGCTGCGACTGCTCCGCCACCGCCACCGCCACCGCCACCGCCGCCGACGGCAGGTTCCGGTCCGCCGGAGGCTCCGACCTCGAAGTAATCGCCAACGCCGGGCCGCGAGGTCCGGCGTATTCGTTTGACCGCGATTAGAGTATCACTCTAGAGTATTGATCCAGGAAGGAGAGATCGGGTGAGCACGGCGCGCGAAGACCTGTTGGCGGCGGGGCTGGCGGTGTTCGACCGCGACGGTTTCGAGGGGGCGACCGTGGCCGAGATCCGCTCCCGCGCCCGTGCGTCCAACGGCAGCTTCTTCCATTTCTTCACCTCGAAGAAAGCGCTCGCCGGAACGCTGCTGCTGGAGATCCTGCAAGCCTATCACGCTGCGATCATCACCTCGGTCGACGAGACCTGCGGCGCTCGCGAGGGCGTCGCGCGGCTGATCCACGCCCATCTCGATTGGGTCGTGACCAACCGGCGCGAGGCGCGCTTCCTGTTCGAGATTTCGCGCAGCGAGTGGGGCGAGGAGGTGCGCGGCGCACAGCGCACCGAGAACGCGCGGCTCGCCGACGGCATCGAGCGCTGGCGTGCGCCGTTGTTGGCGCGGGGCGACTTGCTGCCGATGAGCGCGATGTTGTTCTTCAGCCAGATCATCGGGCCGGCACAGATCTTCTGCCGCGCCTATTTGTCGGGCCGCCATCACAGCGACCCGCGCGAACAGGTCGAGACGCTGATCGCCTGTGCGATCCGCGCGGTGGTGGCGCCGGGCGCGCCGGAGCGAGCAGGAGAAACATCATGAGCGAGACCGATCCCGACTTCGCGCCGATCGCAACACGGATTCGCGACAATGTCGGCCGTCAGGGCTTCATGGGTCTTGTCGGTGCCGAGGTGGCCGAATTGTCACGCGGCACTTGTACGCTCGCGGTCGACCGGCGGCCCGAGCTGTTGCAGCAGCACGGCCTGTTCCACGGCGGGGTGACGGCGTTTCTGGTCGACAACGCCACCACGATCGCGGCGGCGACGTCGCGCGGCCAGCCAGCGCTGACCGCGGAGTACAAGCTGAACCTGTTGTCGCCGGCATCGGGCGATCGCCTGATCTGCCGCGCGCGCGTGATCAAGCCGGGACGTCAGGTCGCCGTCGTGGCGGCCGATGTGTTCTGCATCATCGACGGCAAGGAAAAGCATACCGCGACCGCGCTGGCATCGATTGCGATGCTCGACGATCAGGCGGCGGCGCGAATGCAAAGCCCGGCCTGATGAGGCCGGGCTTTGTCGTATGTAGGCGATCGAGGGACGCTTACTTCTCTTCGGCAGCCGGAGCCGGCGCCTCTTCGTCGTCTTGCTGGGCTTCCGGATCGAAGAACTCGCCGGCGGCGGCGAGCGCCTCGGCGGCCGCATCCTGGTCTTCCTGTCGGGTCGAGATGTCCTCGCCGCGCTTGATGCGCTCGGCCTCTTCGGCGGAGCGGGCGACCGTCACGTTGACGCTGGTCTCGACCTCGGGGTGAACCGCGATCGTGACCTTCTGCTGGCCGATCACCTTGATCGGCGAATCGAGCCAGACCTGCGGACGCGCCACGGTGATGCCGTCGGCGGCGAGCGCCAGGACAATGTCGCGCACCGAGACCGAGCCGAACAGCTGGCCGGATTCGGAGGCCTGGCGGATGATGACGATGTCGCGGCCGTCGATCTTCTCCGCGACCTTGGAGGCTTCGCCCTTGGCCTTGATGTTGTTGGCCTCGAGCTCGGCCTTCATGCCGTCATACTTGGCGCGGTTCGCCTCGGTGGCGCGCAGTGCCTTGCCGCGCTTCAGCAGGAAGTTGCGGGCGAACCCGTCCTTGACGCGCACGACTTCGCCCATCTGGCCGAGCTTGGCGACGCGTTCCAGCAGAATGACTTCCATGTTGGTTCTCCTTTAGATGTTTAAGTATCGGGTTGAAGTGGTTGGATCGAAAATCTCATGCCGCGGGCAGCGGCGGCGGTCTTGTCTGCAGATAGCGCTGGCGCAGTCCGAACACGGCATCTGCGATGCCAAGCGCGAAGACGGCCACCAGCGGCCAGCCGAACATGGCAACGACGGCGTAGATGCCGCCGAGCCAGAAGCCGCGATTGCTGAGCGACAGCGTCAGGGTGTGCAGCACCGCGAAGCCGACGAGCGCATAGGCGATCACCAGCGCCGTGGTGATGATCTGGGCCAGCAAGGCGAGCATGCCGCCGACGAAGCTGAGCCCGGCCGCAACCAGCAGCGCGACCAGCGTCATGGCGGGAAGCGCAGTGCTGCGCAGTTCCGGCCACGGTCGGTTCAGTCGTCCGGAGGTCTGCGTGATCTTGCCGGCCAGCCACAGGTTCAGCGTCAGCGTGACCATCGCGATGACCGTCGCCGCGAGCGGCGCGAAGATCACCAGCATGTCGACCAGCCGCTCGACCTCGCCGCTGGCTTGCGCCTCGCCGGCGCCGAGCACTCTGAGCAAGCCGCGCCGCAACGTGCTGGTGATCGTGCCGGTATCCGTGCCGAGAGTGAGCAGCGCGCCGCTCGTCGTGATCACAGCGAAAGCCGCGATCCACAGCAGGACGCGGCCGACCGGGAACCATTCGAATGCAGGCTGCTGCTGGCCGACACCATTGCCCGCCGCCGGGCTCTCGACCGGCCGGCCGAGCAGCGCGAGGTGGCCGAGCCACCAGCCGGGCAGGGCAACCATCATGGCGAATGCAATGCTGTAGGGAAGCCCGAAGATCGCGCCGAGCACGGACGCCGCAGCGACGCCGCCGATCGCGGCAGCCAGCGGGCCCCAGCCGAGCGCCGACACCATCAGCGGCAGCGGCGCGAGATAGAACAGCAATATCGAGATCGCCGCGCCCGAAATGATCGAGGCGAACATCAGCGCCGACGCGGCGCCGGCTGCAAGTCCAATGATGAATATCGCGATCATCAGCTGTCCCGCCCCCTTCGAGCGGTTAGGGGTCCTGCATCGAGGACCCCAACCATCGGCGACCGGACGACCCGGAAGCCTTATGAGAATAAGCGGCCGGCGGCGCGTACCGCCGGCCGGAGACGATTAGCGGATAACGTAGGGCAAGAGGCCGAGGAAACGCGCGCGCTTGATGGCGCGGGCGAGTTCACGCTGCTTCTTGGCGGAGACGGCCGTGATGCGGCTCGGCACGATCTTGCCGCGCTCGGAGACGTAACGCATCAGCAGCTTGGAATCCTTGTAGTCGATCTTCGGCGCATTCGCGCCCGTGAACGGGCAGGACTTGCGACGACGGAAAAACGGACGGCGGGCACCAGCATCAGCCATGATTCTTTACTCCTCGGTCGCAGCTTCTTCGTCGCGCGGACGGCGCGGACCACGATCGCCGCGGAAGCCGCCGCCTTCGCGATCGCCACGGAAGCCACCGCCTTCACGGTCGCCACGGAAGCCACCACCGCGATCATCGCGCTCGCGATCACGGTCGGCCTTGCGCATCATCGCCGACGGGCCTTCCTCGTGCTCTTCGACGCGCACGGTGAGGTAGCGGATGACGTCTTCGTTGATCCGCTCCTGGCGCTCGATCTCGGTGACGACAGCCGACGGAGCGTCGATGTTGATCAGCACGAAATGCGCCTTGCGGTTCTTGTTCATGCGGTAGGTGAGGGAGCGCACGCCCCAGCTCTCGGTCTTGGTGACCTTGCCGCCGCCCTGTTCGACGATACCCGTCATCTGGGCCGTCAGTTCATCCACCTGTTGGGTGCTCGCATCCTGACGCGCGAGAAAAACATGCTCATAAAGAGGCATGGTTGTCCTTTCCTGTGTTGGCGCAGGTTCCGGCGACAAGCCCTTCGAGACCTTCGGAAAGGACTCGAGCTGCTCAGAAGGCGGGAGCACGGGACGACGGGCCGACTGGCCCTGCCACATCAAAATCAACGGGTGAATTTGCTGAGACCGTCCGTTCAGCTCCCGGCCGGAGCCTACGAATGGCGCGCTTTATACGGATTTTGGCCACGAAGGCAAGTCTCTCGGCCCTCTGGTTGGCGGCTGGCTTAGCGCTCGAGACCAAATTTGCGCAACTTTCCCCCGTCCCACATTGATTTCTTTGTTTGTATGTCATACAAATATCTCGGGAGGACGATCAGATGGGTTCGGAGACCATTAGCGGCATGTCCGCGCCCGATCCGAAGCACGCGGTGCGTGCGACGCGGTCGGCTGGGCGCAAGATGCGTTCGCTGCTGCTCGACGCCGCCAGCCGGCTGTTCAAGGAGCGCGGGCTCTCCGGTACGTCGATCTCCGACATCGCTGCGGCCGCCGACGCCTTTCCAAGCCAGATCACCTACTACTTCCGCACCAAGGAGGCGCTGTTCGTCGAAGCCGCGAGCCGCGACATGCTGTACCTCGCGCGCGCCACCGAGCAGGCCGCCCTGCAGGCCCGCACGCCTCGGGATTACACCCATGCGCTCGCCGCGACCGTCACGGCGACCGACACGGTCGCCTTCTTCGCCGAGGCCCTGACCCTGACACGACGCCGGCAGGATCTCGCGCCATTGGTCGAGCGTACCATCGAGCGTCTGCATAGCGAGGGCGCACGCGCCTATGCGGGCCAGGTCGAGCGGCATGGCTGGCGTTCGCTGCGCGCCCCGGAGGAGAGCTCGCGTCGGTTCTGGGCGATCGCGATCGGCGTCATCGTGGAAGGATTTGCCATGGGGCGCGGCGCCGACGACATGTGCCGCGAATTGCTGCGCGCACTCGGCGAACAGGCGACCGCAACTTCGATGGCGGCCAATGACGGGACGCGGCTGCGCCTGGTCGGCGATCGCAGCGCTTCACCCGCAACGGACGGGGAGACAGGCTGATGACCGCACTACGCATGCGTGCCCGCGATTTCCTGACCGAAGACGAACTGGTAGCGGTGCGGGAGCGCACGACGTGGAAAGGCGTCGCGTTGATCGTGCATGCCTGGGTGCTGATCCTGGGCGCGATCGCGCTGGTCGCGTGGTGGCCCAACCCGCTGACCTATCTGCTTGCGGTTGCGATCATCGGCTCGCGTCAGCTCGGCCTTGCAATCCTGATGCATGACGGTGCGCATGGCTGTCTCTCGGCGGACGAGAAGACCAATCTCACGCTGAGCCAGTGGTTTTGCGCCTATCCGATCTTCGCCGAAACCCGCGGCTATCGACGCTATCATCTGCAGCATCATGCCCGCACGCAGCAGGAGGACGATCCGGATCTCGTGCTGTCGGCGCCGTTTCCGATCACCAGGATGAGTTACCGCCGCAAGTTCTTCCGCGATATCACCGGGCAGACCGGCTACCAGCAGCGCAAGGCGCAACTGCTCAATGCGATCGGGCCGGAGGAGTGGCCGTTGTCACGGCGCGCCGCCAACTTCTGGCAGAAGCTTGGGCCGCAATGCGTCGCCAACACGCTGCTGTTCGCAGGCTTAGCCGCTGCCGGCGTGTGGTGGGCCTATCCGTTGTTGTGGCTGGTGCCGCTGTTGACCTGGATGATGGTGATCACGCGCATCCGCAACATCGCCGAACACGCCGTCGTGCCCGACAGCTCCGATCCGCTGCGCAACACCCGCACCACGCGGGCCAATGTCCTCGAACGGCTGTTCATCGCGCCGTACTACGTGAACTATCACCTCGAGCATCATCTGCTGTTCTACGTGCCCTGCTACAACCTGCCGCGCGTGCACCGCATCCTGAGCGGGAGCCGCTATGCCGACCGGATGGAGGTGCAGCCGGGCTACACGGCTGTGCTGCGGCTCGCGACCGCAAAGCCCAATCGGGAAGACCGCCCGGGCCAATTGGTCAACAGCGCGCGCCGGGCGCGCGCCGGCGCCGAGGTCAACGCCGACCAGAATGCCGGTGGATTCTAGGGCCGAACCGGCCCGGCATCCCCAGGGTTCCGCCAGCGCGGCTTGACATCGCGCCTCCCATCAGTGTCTTACGGCCCGGTCTGGGGCCGGTTGCAAGGCTTGATTGCAAGGGATTGCCCGGACCCGCCGTGGCGCGGTTCGCGCGACGCGGATACCGTTTTCCCCTGCGGCAGGCGCGGCGCCTGCGCGGAGATCACGCTCAACAAGGTAGGGATCGCCGATGACGGCAGCTTTTACGTTTCCCGGGCAGGGCTCGCAGGCGGTTGGCATGGGCAAAGCCCTGGCCGACGCCTTTCCGGTCGCCAGGGCGGTGTTCGACGAGGTCGATTCCGCGCTCGGCGAGAAGCTGACCGCGATCATCTGGGATGGTCCGGGCGAGACGCTGCAACTGACCGAGAACGCACAGCCGGCCCTGATGGCGGTCTCGATCGCCACCTTGCGCGTGCTTGAGAGCGAAGCGGGCTTCTCGGTCGGCCGCAATGCAGCTTTCGTGGCCGGGCACTCGCTCGGCGAATATTCCGCGCTGGCCGCGGCCGGCAGCCTGACGATCAGCGATACCGCAAAGCTGCTGCGGACCCGCGGGCTGGCGATGCAGAAGGCGGTGCCGGTCGGCGTCGGTGCGATGGCCGCGCTGCTTGGGCTCGACTACGAGACCGCCGTGGCGGTCGCCAATGAGGCGGCCCAGGGCCAGGTCTGCCAGGCGGCCAATGACAATGGCGGCGGACAGGTGGTGGTCTCCGGCGACAAGGCTGCGGTCGATCGCGCCGTCGAGATCGCCAAGACCAAAGGCGCCAAGCGCGCGATGCTGCTGCCGGTGTCGGCGCCGTTCCACTGCAAGCTGATGCAGCCGGCAGCCGATGCGATGGCGCAGGCGCTCGCCGGCGTCACCATCAAGGCGCCGGCCGCGCCGCTGGTCTCCAATGTGCTGGCTTCCGCCATCTCCGATCCCGACGAGATCCGCCGCCGCCTGGTCGAACAGGTCACCGGGACGGTGCGCTGGCGCGAGTCGGTCGCCTATATGGCCGGGCAGGGCGTGACGCGGTTCTTCGAGATCGGCGCCGGCAAGGTGCTGAGTGGCCTCGTCAAGCGCATCGCTGATGGCGCGGTCGGCGTGTCCGTCGGCGGCCCGAACGATATCGCTGCGGCCAAGGACGCGCTGGCAGCTTCGGCTTAAAGCAGCCGGGAGGAGAATTCGATGTTTGATCTGACTGGCAAGACCGCGCTCGTGACGGGTGCGACCGGCGGCATCGGCGGCGCGATCGCGCAGGCGCTGCATGCTCAGGGTGCGACGGTGGCGATTTCGGGGACGCGGCGCGAGGTGCTGGACGGCTTTGCGGCCAAGCTCGGCGAGCGCGTTCACGTGCTGCCGTGCAATCTCTCCAGCAAGGACGATGTCGAGGCGCTGGTCCCGGCGGCGGAAGCTGCGATGGGGCAGGTCGACATCCTGATCGCGAATGCCGGCATCACCCGCGACAACCTGTTCGTCCAGTTGCGCGACGAGGATTGGGACGACGTGATTGCGGTCAACCTGACCGCGACGTTCCGGCTCGCGCGCGCCGCGACCAAATTGATGATGCGCAAGCGCTTCGGCCGCATCATCGCGATCACCTCGATCGTCGGCGTCACCGGCAATCCGGGGCAGGGCAATTACACCGCGTCGAAGGCCGGCATCATCGGCCTGATCAAGACGCTGGGCGCCGAATACGCCAAGCGCGGCGTGACCGCCAATTGCATCGCGCCGGGCTTCATCAAGACGCCGATGACCGACGCGCTCAACGACAAGCAGCGCGAAACCATCCTGGCGAAGGTTCCTGCGGCGCGGCTTGGAACGCCCGAGGATATCGCTGCCGCGGCCGTCTATCTGGCCTCGAACGAGGCCGGCTACGTCACCGGACAGACGATTCACGTCAACGGCGGAATGGCTATGATTTGAGCTGTTGCCGGCTCTCGCAATGCGGCGAAAAGCCGTTTTCGGGAGCCGGTTCAGGCGTGTAGTCAAGGCTTTGGAAGTATGATAGCTGAACCCCCCATGGATGGG
>CALRXG020000131.1:0-14592 GCA_943372075.1 Bordetella parapertussis
GTCCACGAGCAGTCCGCGGAAACGCTAGAAGAGAGCGTTACCGCGAGGTAAAGCGAAAAGCGGCTCAACATCCCCATTTTCAGCGCGCGAAGGCGGCCACCGGTGCACCGGTGGCCGCCTTCGGCGCATTTGGTCCGGTGAAATCGGCGGTTAACGGCGGAGGCGTTTGCCGCAACAAACCGCGCTGGCGCAACGGTTGCCGCGTTAATGCATAAAGTTTGAATCAATTGCAGTTGTTTCAAATTTTACGCGAATTCGATTCAAGTACAGTTCGAATTCGCCGCAGGTTTTACCAGTATTCGCGTCAAATCTACTTTGCGTACTTAGCGGCGGCGCAAAAGCTTTGTGCGACATGTGGTCCCAACAAGAAGAACGGGGGCCACGATGTTTGGGTTCAGGGGACAGGGGAAAGGTTTGGCGGTTGCCGCCATTCTGTTTGCGACGTGCGTGTCGGCCAAGGCCGGTGACGTGGTTTATGCCAGCCTGGGTGACGTTGCGCGTTCGCCGATCGGCTGGGTCGAATTCTGCGCCGACAATCCGGCCGAGTGCCGCGGCGGCGCGACGCAACCACGCGACATCGTGTTGTCGCAGACCGCTTGGCGCGACCTCGTTCGGGTCAACAAGTGGGTCAACGAGACCATCAAGCCGATGACCGACATGGATCATTGGGGCGTGATCGAGAAATGGTCGTTGCCGACCGACGGCTACGGCGACTGCGAGGACTACGTGCTCCTGAAGCGCAAGATGCTGATGGACGCCGGCTGGCCCCGCGAGGCGCTGTTGATCACGGTGGTGCGCGACAAGAAGGGCGAAGGCCACGCGGTGCTGACGGTGAAGACCGACAAGGGCGAGTTCGTGCTCGATAATCAGAACGAGAGCATCGTCGCCTGGACGGAGACCGGCTACCGCTTCGTCAAGCGGCAATCGCAGAGCGATCCCAATGTGTGGGTCTCGCTCGGTGACAACCGCCCCGCAGTTTCAACCGCAAGCTCGCGCTGAGCGGCAACAAGGAATCGAGTTCGCGACCCGGTCACATCCCCACCCCTCCCCGTCCCAGACCGGTTCGCGCGCGGCCAGGCTCCCCCAAGCCTGGCCGCAACCTTTTTGAGAGGCGCGAAAGGCGCTACGGCGCCTGCTCGTGCGGCGGCGATTGGCTATTCGTAGCGAAATACGAACGGCGGGTGATACCAGTCGAAATTCGCAAGATCGCAATGCTGCTCCAAGCACGCCGGATTGTGCCAGCACCGCGTGCGGGCCAACCGTCGGCGCCAAGAACGCCTGCAAACCAGGGCGCTGTTCCCTATGCGAATTGCGAAACCAGCCAGGTCACATAGCCGAAGTTCAGTGGTGGAAAGAACAGCGCGGCGCTTTTCATGATTACACCGGTGCAAGCGGCGACACCGCCACAATCGCTCCAATTGCTCGACAAACAGTGACCGGCGGCGAACAGCCCGACCGCAAACGAGATGCTCTTCCGACCCTCCGTCGCGGTCGCCGCGCTATCGATGGCATCGAGCATCGGTCCGAAGCCGTTGGCAACCGGCCACCAGATCGGCCAGATCAACGTGCAGACGATTTGCTTGGCGCCGATCCGGCGCTCCTTGTCGCGATAGAAAGCGCCGATCGTGAAAAGACATCCCAACACATAAACAATGAAAACTGGCAACAGTGTCTTGCCCGCCACCATTGATTCCTCCCAGCTTGCTCTTCGGCAAAGCTCAACAAGGCATGCTTCGAAATCTTCATGGAAGAAAGTAGAAAGCCATCAATATCCTAACCACAGGTCGAATCGCCGTGCAAACACGCCATCGCGCGTTGGGCTGATTTTTCCGGTTCCACGCATTGGCCTGTCAGGTTCCCTGGCGCGAGCCGATCGTCTGCCTTTTGCCGGTCGCGCTCGGCGTAGCATCGACACGATCACCGCGGGATCGCTATTAGAAATTTTAGACGACACTTTTGTGAGACCTCATCCCACCAGAACACACGCGTCATTTTCGCAACCTCGCAGCCGCGATGGATGACTTGAAGATCGCAACCGCTCCTCAGAAGAAGCTGTCGAGAAAAACCGCCGTCTCCTCCGTGATACCGACGATCTTGTTGGTGGCCTGTCGATAGAATTTGAAGTTGAGCTCGATCTCTGGCCGGCCGTCGTCCCAATCCTTGAAGCGCTTGAGTTGGTCGCGTCCCAACGGACGCTTCGCCAGCGCGACGCGCCGCACCGCGATGCTGACCCGCGGCGTTTGCCTCGCGACGCCGGCCTTCCGCGCCACCGGCTCGGCCGACGTCACGACCGCGCGCGCAACCAGGCCCTTGCCGCGCTCGTTCGCGCTCGCGAACACGAAGACGGTATCGCCGGTGACGATGCGCTTGCCGCCGTACATGGTCTTCTGCGCGGTGAAGGTGAACGCCTTCGCTTGCAGATCCCGGATCTCGGTCTTGATCGCATATGCCATCGCATGCCCTTCACCGGTCCGCCCCCGCGGTCCCGCGCCGTGGCTTGACATCGTAGCATCTTCGCGATTGAATTGAATTCAGTTCAATCATCGGGCAGGCCATGGACGCGACCGGCTTGGGGACACGGCAACGGCTGCTCTCGGCCGCGCAGGACGAACTGATCGAAGGCCATGGGCATCTCGAGATGCAGGCCGTCGCCAGGCGGGCGCAGGTCTCGGTCGGGCTCGCCTACCACCATTTCGGATCGAAGGGCGGTCTGATCGCCGCCGTGGTCGATGACTTCTATGAACGCCTCGACCAGGCGGCGTTCGGCGGCGCCAAGCTCTCCGCCCGGAACTGGGCCGACCGGGAGAAGCAGCGGATCGGTGCCTACGTCGCATTTCACTACGACCACCCGTTCGCGCCGCTGGTCATCGGACCGCTGAGCCGCGCCTCCGAGGTGCTCGATGTCGAGACCGCCTTCACCAGCCGCCAGTTGGCCGCCGGCGCCCGCATGCTCGAAGCGGCCCAGCGCGACCGGATCGTGCCCGCCGACATCGACCCTCACCTCACCATCGCGCTGATGATCGGCGGCATCCGCCAGGCGCTGATCGGCGCGCTCACGGGTGAACGGCGTCCCGATCCGGCGCAGCTGACCGACGAGATCTGGGCCTTCATGGCCGCAGCATTGCGCCTGCCCGCCGGATCGCAAACCGCAAAGCCAAAGGCCGCGCGCCGAGGCCGAGCCTAAGGTTCATCCTTAACCCCAATGTCGGTGGCCATCTTGTTCAACCCGCAGGACTTTCACGCGCCGCAATCGTCCTACAGCAAGCCGGATCTGCTGCGTTCGAGCGAAGGCGGCTATTTCGGGCCCGGCAACGCGCAATTGCCGGCGCCGCCGATGCTGATGATGGACCGCATCACCGCGATCAGCCTGGACGGCGGCGCCTTCGGCAAGGGCCACATCGCCGGCGAACTGGACATTGCGCCGGACCACTGGTTCTTCGCCTGCCACTTTGCCGGCGACCCGGTGATGCCCGGCTGCCTTGGCCTCGACGCGATGTGGCAGATCATCGGCTTCTGGCTGGGCTGGTCTGGCTCGCCCGGCAAAGGCCGCGCGCTCGGGGTCGGCGAGGTCAAGTTCCGGGGCCACATCACGCCCGACGTCAGGCTGGTCCGCTACGAGGTCGACATCCGCCAGGTCAGGCGCGGCAGGCTGGTGCTGGGCATTGCCGATGGCCGCGTGCTCGCCGATGGAAACTGTGTCTACCTCGCGAAGGACATGAGGGTCGGCCTGATCGCGCCCACCGGTTGAGCCGAGCGGTGCCATCTTCCGCCAAAAGCCTTTGCATTTGCGGCGAATTTTACGGAGCCTGGTGCCGCCCGCCTGAAGCCCGGGTTTTGCCCGCAATGAGGTTGTGGTATTCGAGGCCTTTCCAACAACGTCCGGTTCTGGTCGCATGGTCGAACTTGCCCCCCGGAATTCCCAAGCCCGCAGCCTGATTGGCGTGCAGCCGATCGCGATCGGCGTCGTGGCGTTGGTGCTCGTGCTGTTCGGGATCGGCTCGATCGCGCTGTGGCGTGCCTTCACCGGCAACGTGCCGGAGACCGACCGGATGGTCGCGGCGCGCCAGTTGCAGGCCCGGACCGCCCAGGTCTCCGAGGCCCTGGCGGAGAAGACCAAGGGGATCGAGGAGACCCAGCAGGAATCGATCGACCAGCTGCAGGTGGTGCAGGACCAGCTGCAGGCCATGCGCAAGCAGTTCGCCGCGCAGCAGGCCGACGCCAAGAAGCTTTCCGATCAGGTCGCCGCACTGACCGAGCAGGTCGAGGGTCTGCGCCAATCCCTGGCGAGCGCGCAGGCCAACGAGCCGGCGGCCGAACCGGCCCCGCGCACGCGCTCGAAGGCAACCCGCAGCGCCAACCGGAAGCGCCACGGGTCGCGCGGCTGACGGTCGCAAGGCTGACGCCGCGACGGCTCGGCCACATAATTGCGCCAAATCCCGAGCAAGATCAGCATCTAACGTGGAACTTTCGCATTCCAGGATCGTTGCTATGGCCGCGGGGGAGTGCCCGTTAGCGTGAATTAATCCGGACTTTGTGAACTGGTTCACATATCGGACTTCGAATCCGAGTCATCTTCGTGTGACCGGATGGCGTGAGCCGATTTCAATATCCGGGGCTGGCAAGGTCGTTGACGGTATACTACGTCGACGGCCTTGTTTTTTTGGCCCGATCTTCCCCCTGCGATTTCGGCTTGCCCTGAGGGCAGGCACAGCGGCCGGACTGGACCGGCAACGCCGACAGCCGGCTTCCACACCCCGACCCTGGATCTCGTCCGCTTGCCGGCCGCGGAGCCTATTCGTCGCGACCGCGCACGATGCGATCGCCTCTCAGCCGCAGCCGTGCAAGCTTCGGTTCGAGTTCGTGGAGCATGCAGATCAACGCAACGGCGAGGCCCGAAACAACCACCATGAACAGCAATGTCAGATCAGGAATGGTCAACATCTTCGTTATCCTCTAAGCGCCGGCTCCAATCGCAGCCGGCTCTTCCGCCGTGACGTTCACGCACAAACTGCTGTCGCAACACGAGGCAAGTGGCGTACCAACGCGCGCGGCCCCGGCAAGCAGGACGTCGGGGCCGCGCGACGATTCCAGGACGTCAGCATGGCGATCCGACGGATCGGCCATGCTTCAGCGGATGGCTCAGTTGCAAACCTGCACGGGCCGGACTTGCCGGCCATACGGCGTCAACACCACGCGGCGCACGACGTAGCAACCGCCGTCACCGTAGCCATAACCATAGCCGTCGTCGTAGCCGTAACCGGCGTAATAGGGATTGCCGTAGTAGCCGCCATAGTAATCGTAGGCGCCATAGCCGAGCCCGAAGCCGATCGCTGCCGCGGCGAACGGGTAGCCCCAGCCGCGGCGATAGTTACCACCATGCCAGCCACCGCCGTGCCAACCGCCACCGATCGCGGCCGACCGGAAGCCACCGCCCGCGCCCATTGCGCGGAAAGCGCCACCATGAAAGCCGCCACCACCGTGGAAACCGCCACCACCATGGAAGCCGCCGCCGCCAAATCCGCCGCGTGCCGACGCAGTGTCGACCGTGAGCAGGCCGACCGAGGCCGTCGCCAGCAAGGCAATCATCGTTTTACGCAACATCACCCGTCACTCCTTTTCCAAGGCTTTCGTTTTCCAAGGCTTTCGTTTTCAAGCCTCCTCCGCCGCGTCGCGCGCATGCTAACCCAATGTAGGACCGCGACTTCCTCCGCGCGCCTATGACACGCTCACTTCTGCGCGACCCGCGTTCATCAAGGACGCAGCCGTCAAAAGTTAACAGCCGCGGCAGATGCCTTTCATCCGGCGGTCGACCGTCCTGTTCTCGTCAGCGATGGCCTTGTCGACGCTTTCGGTCGTCGTCGCCGCGCCGGTGGTGACGCCCTCGCCGCTGTTCAGTCGCCCCGAGGATTGCGCGGTCCCGGCGCTGTTGGTACCGGGCGGTGACGCGGCTTGCGGCGATGTCGGGCCGGCTGACGAAGGGCCGCCGGTGCCTTGGCCGAAGGTAACCGCGGGCGCCAGCAGAATGGCGATTGTCGCGAATGCAGCGGTAGCGGATAATTTGCGCATGGAAATTCTCCTTGCGGACATCAACGAGTCCGCAGAACGCCGGTTCCAGCGCACGCTGGGGCAATACAGTTTGGGAGCAATGCAATTTGCGCAAGCTGATCGAGTTCGACGACGATACGTTCGACAAGCTGAAGCAGCTTGGACGCAACCGGATGGCGACCTTGCAGGAGCTCGCGGACGAGGCTTTCGCCGACCTGCTCAAGAAGCACGGTATTCCGATCGACCTGAAGGATGCGCTGCGCAAGAGCGCAAGACTTCAGGATGCGGCAAAGCGGGCGCCTGCAGCGCCGAAGGCTGCACGCAAGCCGGGCCGCAGGCGTTGAGAATTTAGCCGATCTTCTTCAGTCCGGCCTTATACTGCGGACCCCTGATCGCGTAGGATTTGGCCGGCCGCGACAACGCCTCTGCCTGCGCAGCGTCCAACGTGCGCACCACGCGCGCGGGCGCGCCGATGATCAGGGAATTTTCCGGAAACTCCTTGCCCTCGGTGATGACGGAGCCGGCGCCGACGACGCTGCCGCGCCTGATGCGTGCACCGTTCATCACGATCGATCCCATCCCGATCAGCACGCCATCTTCAAGCGTGCAGCCGTGCACGATCGCGTTGTGGCCGATGGTGACGTTCTTGCCGATGGTCAGGGGAAAACCGGGGTCGACATGCAGGGTGGAATTGTCCTGGACGTTGGAGCCCTCGCCGATCTCGATCCACTCATTGTCGCCGCGCAGCACGGCGCCGAACCAGACGCTCGTCGCGGATTTGAGGCGCACCTTGCCGATCACGACGGCATTGTCGGCGATGAAATAACTGCCGTCAGCGGGAAGATCGGGCCCCAGCCCGTCGAGTTCGTAGATCGCCATGAAGGTCTCCTTATCGAAGGCGACCATGACACAGCGGCCGGCGTGGTTTCAAGCAAGCGTGAGCGCGATCCGATGCGGATGGCGAGCCGATCAGGCGAGCACGCCGGCGGCGCGCAGCGTCATCATGAAGAAGGTGCCCGACATCAGGCTCCAGAAGCCCGAGATCACGGTTGCCATCATCACGAATTCGAAGCGGCGACGCTCGATGCGCGCACCGCGCAGCGTGTTGCGCATGATGATGAAGGGGGCCGCGAACACGAGGAACGGGACCGCGGCGAAGGTCCTCGGCGCGACGCCCTCTTGCAGCAGGCCGAAGCCGGCCGGGCGCTCCGCCATCGCCTGGTAACCGCTGGCCAGCGCGCCCGCGAACGCGAAGCCGATGCAAAGCGAGAACAGGGAATTGAATGTATCGGGTGACATCGGAACTTCCGCTACGCAACAGGCCACTCACCCTTGCTTCGCAGAATTGGCGGCCGGCCGCCACATCATCCTTAAGAAAAGGTTAACCGGCCACGCCCGGCACGGCGCTTACGCATGGCCCGTCAGCCGCGGATTCCATTGGAATCGTACGGAAATCCCTCACCGCGTGGCATATTCGTCGGGTGATTCGGCACCCTCAGATCTGATCCATGCCTCGCTCATGACGCTCCTCTCGACGGCCCAGCATCTCGCCCGCGACACGCGCCGCAACCCGCGCGCACATCTCGTTCCGATCATCCTGTCCGCGATCATCGCGGCCGGCGCGGTCGCGCTCGTCGCCTATCTGTTGTGGCCGACCTACACGACCATTCCGCCGAGCGATCCGTCGCGGCTGCCGGTGAGCGTGGGCGGCACGCTGTTCAACGTGCCTCCCATGGCCGTACGCATGAAGATCCAGCGCCACTCCGGGCCGCAGGAGCGGGTCGATCTGAGCTTCCTCTACCCGTCGCTGCAGGCGCCGGCGGCGCCGAAGCACTACAGTGCCGATACGATCGAGGACAAGGTGCAGCCGATCGACAGAATTTTCGTATCGATCGCGGCGCATCACGATTCACTCGCGCCGGAGATGCGGCTGCGCACGATCTATCCGCGCTATCTCGACGAGCGCGCCAATACCGAAGACGGCCTGACGACGCGCGCATTCCGCGACAACACGCCCTATGGCGGCGAGGACCTGTTCACCGCGAGCGAGCCGCAGCTGATCGCGCGCTGCACGCGCGACAGCTCGACGCCCGGCATGTGCCTGAGTGAGCAGCGCATCGAGGGCGCCGATCTGACCTTCCGCTTTCCGCGCGACTGGCTTGCGCAGTGGCGTGACATCGCCTCGGCGATGAACCGCCTCTCCGCGCAGATGCACAGCGCGAAGGGGTAACTTGTTCGTCACCGCGCGCATCGCAGTGACGAATTAACAAGCAGTGGCTGTTCAGCCTTACTCGCTCAGATCTTCTTCCAGGATGGCCATCTGGAACTGGAACGAGCGATCATCGTCCTCGTCGTCGACGAACAGCACGCCGATGAACTCCTCGCCGATATAGACTTCGGCGGAGTCGTCCTTCTTGGGCCGCGGCACCACGCGGATCTTGGGATTGCTGAACACGCGCTTCAGATACGCGTCGAGCTTCCTGACTTCCTGAACGTCCACTGCCGTCTCCAATCGGGTCGATGATTTTCGGGGGAGTTTTAGGACGAGACGACAAAGATCGCCAGAGCCTTTTCAGGCTTTGGCGATGTGATGTTGCGCACATGATCGTCGGTGTGTTTTCGCGGGCCTGCTTCGCTCGAAAACGTTCCGCGATCAGAAAGCGAATGAAATCAAAGACCGATCGCGTTGAGCATCTGATCCATGGTGCGCGACGGCTCGGCGCAGCCGGCTTCGCCGACGATTTTCGCCGGGACGCCCGCGACCGTGACGTTGTGCGGCACGGGCTTGACCACGACGGAGCCCGCAGCGATGCGCGCGCAATGGCCGATCTCGATGTTGCCGAGGATCTTGGCGCCGGCGCCGATCAGCACGCCGTGGCGGATCTTCGGATGGCGATCCTCATTTTCCTTGCCGGTACCGCCGAGCGTGACGCCATGCAGGATCGAGACGTCGTCGTCGATGACCGCGGTCTCGCCGCAGACGAAACCGGTGGCGTGATCGAGGAAGATGCCGCGGCCGATCTTCGCAGCCGGATTGATGTCGGTCTGGAACACCGCCGAGGAGCGGCTCTGCAGGTAGAACGCGAAATCCTTGCGCCCCTTCTGATACAGCCAGTGCGCCAGACGATGCGTCTGCAGCGCGTGAAAGCCCTTGAAGTACAGCAAGGGATCGATGAAGCGCGAGGTCGCGGGATCGCGGTCATAGACGGCGACGAGGTCGGCGCGGAACGCATTGCCGATGTCGGGGTCATCGCGCAGCGTCTCGCCATAGGTCTGGCGGATCAGGTCGCCCGACAGCGCGGCGTGATCGAGTCGCTCGGCAATCCGATGCACCACCGAATCCTCGAGGCGCTCGTGATGCAGCACGGTCGCATAGATGAAGGATGCGAGCTCCGGCTCGCGCCGCAGGATGTCCTCCGCTTCGCCGCGGATTCGATCCCAGATCGGATCGAGCGCCGCGAGCTTGCCCCCCTGCGGATTGACGTGATGAACTGCCATAGCTGCTCTCGCAATTCGGTTGTTCTGACGTGCGTTATAGCACGGTGGACCCAGCGCGTCCCGGGAAGGCTCGGTACAGTAAACCCCGACCGAACACCCCCGGGCCGGCGTCTAGGGGAGTTGGTCCGGATTTCGCCGAAATCAAGCCGTGCTTCTGCAACTATTGGCGGATTTCGTTCCCAGTGTGGTTTTGGGCATGGTCGGCCCCAATAAGGGGGGGAAACATCATCAATACCCAGACGTTACGCGCCCGGCTGACCGATGCACGGTTGGTCTGGATCGCCACCATCGCCATCCCCCTGCTCCTGCTCGCCCCTGCCTTCTGGAACGGCTATCCGCTGCTCCAATGGGATACCGGCGGCTATCTGGCGCGCTGGTACGAGGGTTACCTGGTGCCGAGCCGGTCCACGGTGTTCGGCATCTACCTGCATGTCGGCGAGACGTCGGGCTTCTGGCTCGACCTCGGCATCCAGACCCTGGCGACGCTGTGGATCCTGCAGCTGACGCTCCGCGTGCTGGGCCTCGCCCGGCCGGTACGGCTGATCGCGATCAGCCTCGCGCTGATCGCAACCACCGCCCTGCCGTGGCTCGCCAGCATGCTGCTGACCGACATCTTCGCCGGCCTCTCGGTGCTCGCGCTCTTCATCCTCATTGTGTGCGGCGATCGGATCTCAACGCTCGAGAAGGCCGTGCTGTTTGCGTTCATCGCGTTTTCCGCCGCCACCCACAGCGCGACGCTGGCGGTGCTGCTCGGCCTGTGCTGCGTCGGCTGGATGCTGCGTCCGTGGCTTGGCCGGCGTGTCCCGATCGCGAGCCTCGTGCAGGGCAGCCTGACCATCGTCACCGGCGCGGCGATGCTGCTGGCGGCGAACTTCGCGCTCTCCGGGTCGCTGGCCTGGACGCCCGGCGGCATTGGCGTCGCCTTCGGCCGGATGCTGCAGGATGGCATCGTCACGAAATATCTGCGCGATCACTGCGCCAAAGAGAACCTGAAGCTGTGCCCGTATCGCGACGAGCTGCCGCCGACCGCCGACGACTTCCTGTGGGGCCACAGCATGTTCGACACGCTCGGCCGCTTCCAGCGCCTCGATGAGGAGATGGGCTACATCGTGAAGCGTTCGCTGGCCGAGTATCCAGGGTGGCAGGCCAAGGCGGCGCTGGCCGCGACCGTCGACCAGTTGATACATGTCGCGACCGGCGAAGGCACCAATGGCTGGATTCCGCACACTTATGGCATCATCGAGCGCTACATTCCCAAGCAGGTCGCGCCGATGCGCGCGGCCCGGCAACAGAAGTGGCATCTGGACTTCACCGCGATCAACCGCATCCACGTGCCGGTGGCGCTCGCCTCGATGCTGCTGGTCGTGATCCTGTTCGGCCGCGGGCTCGGGCAGCGGCGGCTCGACGATCTGACTTTGCTGGCGGGCACCGTCACGCTGGCGTTGCTGGGCAATGCGGTGATCTGCGGCGTGATCTCCGGTCCGCATGACCGCTACGGCGCGCGCATGGTGTGGGTCGCGACCTTCGTGGTGCTGATCGCGGCCGCGCGCGCCTTCGCCAGGGATGACGAGAACGACGACGAACTACCTCCGCCGCGACAGGAAGTCGATGACCCCGGTCTTGTAGACCTTGTCGCCGACCGCCCGCATGTGGTCGCGGTTCGGAATGTCGAGCACCTCCGCGCCCGGAATAATCCGGCCCAGCGCTGAGGCCGAGCCCGCGATCTCGTCCTTGCTGCCGACCGCGATCAGAACCGGCACGCCGATGTGGGCTGCCTCCTCGCGCGTCATCAGCCGGCGAGAGCCGCGCAGACAGGCGGCGAGTGCGCGGCGGTCGGAACGGGTCTGATCGGCAAAGGCGCGGAAGGTGCGGCCGACCGGATCGGTGACATCCTCGAGCGACGCCGCCTCCAGCGCGAGCGCAACGGCCTCGCCCGGGCCGCCGCCCTCGATCAGACCGATGCCGATGCCGCCCAGGATCGCCGAGCGCACCCGGTCGGAATGTTCGCGCGCCAGGATCGCCGTCATCCGCGAACCCAGCGAATAGCCCATGATGTCGGCCCGCGTGATTCCGAGATGATCCATCAGCGCGATCACGTCGCTTGCCATGATCGCGATCTCGTACTGCGCGGCATCGTAGAGCTTGGCCGATTCGCCGTGGCCGCGATCGTCGAGTGCAATGACGCGCCGCCCGGCCTTGACGAGCTCCGACACCCAGGTCGGATAGATCCAGTTGACGTTCTTGCTCGAGGCAAAGCCATGCACGAGCACGATCGGCTCGCCCGCGCCTTCGTCGATATAGGCAATTTCAACATCGCCGTGATGGAAACTCGGCATCATTCATTCCGTCTTCTTGGGATTTCAGTGCTTTGGATTTCAGTACTGGGGATGTCAGTACTTGGGATTTGCGATTGGCGATCGACCGGCGACCGCAAGCTTAGCCCTGGGCGGGCAAGCTCGCCAGCGCAGCCTGGGCGGCCATCTGCCGCTTCAGGCGGAGCGCCTTGCTGCGTCTCAGCCACCACGCCGTCGTCCGTTCGGCGGTGGCCTTGATCGAGGACAGGAAACCGAACAGCGCGAGCACCGCGCCGAACAGCCACATCGTGAGATTGAACGTGCCGGCAACGAGCAGCAGCGCACCGCGGCCAAGCAGTTTCAGGATCGCGCGGGTCTGACCACCCTTCACCTCGGCGATGCGCGCCGCGCGCGCGATCTCCTGCGGGTTCTCCGCGACCTTCAGCGTGTCACGCGCCGCACGCATCCCGGCCGCTTCGCCCACGCGTCCGACATCCTTGGCGACGCGCACCAGCGCGCCGGCTTTCTCGGCACGGAATGCCGCGCGGATCGCCGTTGCGGTTTCAGCGGGCCGAAGCACCGAGCCGGACGCGACCGCCTCGCGCAACGCCGGCTGGTCGACGACCTCGCGGGTCGAGCGTCCGGCCCATTCGATCATGCCCTCGCTCAGCCGTCCCGCCTTGCGTGTATCCTTGACCAGCGTCAACCCGGCACGCAGCGGCCCGGCGCCGCCGACCGAGACGTAGGTCGCCGCAGTGACGGCGAGTCCCGCGGCCGCAAGGCCGAGCACCAGCTGATCGACATCCTCGCCCATCACTAAGTGCTTGCCCTCGCGCACGACATCCCTGACATCGCCGAACACGAACAGATCGCCCGCGACCGTGCCGGACAGGCTTGCGACATCGTCGGCATTGCCGGTCACGAGGCCGGTGGCGAACCCCTTGGCAAAATGCGTCGCGGACGACTGCTCGGCGCGCGCATCATCGACGCGCTTTGTGAGGTCATCACTGAGCGCGATATTCTTCTCGCCCGCAAGCGCGACAAAGCTCGCCGCGAGGTCGGCATCCCCCGAGGCGAGTGCCGTCTCGATATTGTCGGAGATCAGCGCTGGTTTGTTGCGCAGCACGGAATTGAGCCTGATGTCGGCCAATGCAGCGGGATCGTCGCGCGCGGCAAGCACCCTGCTCGCCTCATGGGCATGCGGCCAAATCGCCGCACCGATGGCCGCGCTCGCTGCCACGCCGGCCACCGCAAGGCTGAGGCGCACCCGATTCATTGCGCTGGAAACCTCAAGTTTAATTCGCCTTGTTTAATTCGCCTTGGAAATAGTGTGCCGTTTTTGCGACACAACGGGTCCGACCAAAGAAGGGCTTCTCTGGGACGACAAGATTGTGTCGAATTTGCATGAGCAGATGAGCCATCGGGGCTCTAGGAATCAACTGTTCCCGCCAGTATGGTGCGCGGCATTTCGCAATGCCGCAAGCTGTTGATTGCGTCTGCCCGTCGTTGCCACCAAGGTGAGAATATGTCCGACCACGTCGTCCCGCACTTCCATAACGATGCCGGTGTCTCGGTGATCGAGATCGGGTCGCAGGAGTTTATGTGCGTGGGCGCCAACCCGCCGTTCGACCATCCGCACGTGTTCCTCGACCTCGGCAACGACAACGAGATCATCTGCCCGTACTGCTCGACGCTCTATCGCTTCGCGCCCGACCTCGCGGCCGGCGAAGCGCGGCCGCCGGAATGCGTGCTGAAAGACAAGGTCGCCTGAGCGCTCCGTGGCGCTGACGCGAACCGTCATCATTGCAGGCGCCGGGATCGCAGGACTGACGGCATCGCTGACCCTGGCGGCGCAGGGCTTTCGCGTCGTCGTGCTGGAGAAGGCGGAACGGCTCGAGGAAGCCGGCGCCGGCATCCAGCTCTCGCCCAATGCCAGCCGCATCCTGGTCGAACTCGGGCTCAAGGACGTGCTTGCGCGACGCGCGGTGACGCCTGAATCCGTCACCATCCTGAGCACGCGGGCCGGCGGCGAGATTGCACGGATGCCGCTCGGCCAGGCCGCCGAGTTCCGCGCGGGCGCACCCTATTGGGTAATCCATCGCGCCGATCTGCAAGCCGCGTTGCAGACTGCAGTCAACGACCATCCCGATATCGACCTGCGGCTCGGCTACCAGTTCGAGGACGTGACCAAGCACGCCAAGGGCCTGACGGTCGTGCAGCGCCGCGGCAATTCACGGCAGGAGGAATTGGCGGTTGCGCTGATCGGCGCCGACGGCATCTGGTCGTCGGTGCGCGGACATTTGTTTCCGGATGTACAGCCGCAATTCTCCGGCCTGATCGCCTGGCGCGGCACGCTGGACGCAACTGCCCTGCCGCCTGAATACACCACTCCACGCGTGCAACTCTGGATGGGGCCGGACGCCCATCTCGTCGCCTATCCGATCTCGTCCGGGCGTCAGATCAACATCGTCGCGATCGTGTCGGGCACCTGGAACCGGCCTGGCTGGAGCGCGCCCGGCGACGTCGACGAGATCGAGGCCGCGTTCGCCACCGCGCGCTGGCCTGGATCGGCGCGGACGCTGATCGGTGCGGTCGACGGCTGGCGCAAATGGGCGCTGTTCACCCTGCCCGACATCGGCCGCTGGAGCGAAGGCGCGGTGACGCTGATCGGCGACGCGGCCCACGCGATGTTGCCGTTTGCCGCACAGGGTGCCGGGATGGCGATCGAGGACGCCGCCGTGCTCGCGAAGGCGTT
>CALRXG020000132.1:0-14472 GCA_943372075.1 Bordetella parapertussis
AGCGGCGGCGCGGCGGTCGGCGACATCCAGCATCGCTACAATGCGGGCCTGGCGCCGCCCTCGGTGTCCGCCAGCGACACGCGCTGGGGCTGGACCATCGGCGCCGGCGTCGAATACATGCTCGCGGCGAACTGGTCGGCCAAGTTCGAGTACAACTACATCGATCTCGGCAAGGTCGCCCCGATCCAGTACTCGCCCGCGCTCAACGACCGCTCGGAATGGAGCGACACGTTCCACACGGTCAAGCTCGGCATCAACTACCATTTCAACGCGCCGAGCCCCGTGGTCGCCGCGAAATACTGAGCCGGCCGCAGCGCGCGTCGCGACACCGCATCGGAGACGGCAGAGCCGGCCTCATCGCCGGCTCTTTCGCTGTGCGCACGCATGAGCGCGCGATGCCCGTTTTCCGGGCATTGTGGTTTCCCGGATACACAGCTTCCAATATTTCTATGTAGAAACACATGAACGTCACGCGACACTGCGATGACGCTCCCTTCGGCGTTCGGAGGGGCAACAAGAAAATGGGCAAGAAAAAGGGACTTGGACTTTGAAAATGAGGAATGTTTTGCTGGCATCGGCCGGCATGCTTGTACTGAGCGCTTTTGCACCGGCCATGGCCGCCGATATGGCGGCTCGCGCCCCCTACGTGAAGGCTCCGCCGCCGGTCGCGTTCACCAACTGGACCGGCTTCTACATCGGCGGCTTCGGTGGCTACGCCAGCGAGAACTCCGGCAATCCGAAGATGGAAGGCGGCTTCGCCGGCGGCACCATCGGTTACAACTGGCAGGCCGGCAACATCGTGTACGGCCTCGAGGCCGACGGCGGCTGGGCTGACGTCGATGCGTCGATCTCCGCGCTCGGCACCACCGTGAAGAGCAAGACCGATGCGCTCGGCACCGTGCGCGGCCGCTTCGGCTTCGCGGTCGACAAGGTGCTGTTCTACGGCACCGGCGGCTATGCCTGGATCGACAACAAGATCAGCGTCACCGCGCTCGGCCTGACGGCGTCGCAGAGCAACTTCCACTCCGGCTGGACCGTCGGCGCCGGCATCGAGGCGTTCATCGCGCCACAGTGGTCGATCAAGGGCGAGTACCTGTACCGCAGCCTCGGCAGCGAAAACTATTTCGGCGTGCGCTCCGGCGACCTCAACCTGCACAGCGTGCAGTTCGGCGTGAACTATCACTTCGGCGGCCCGATCCTCGCCAAGTACTAATCGAAGTACTCAGATCGCACGGAAAGGCCGGCCTCGCGCCGGCCTTTTTGCGTTTCGGAACCTGCCCTGCTGACTGCTGCTGCCATCAGGCAAACTATCCGTTGATGGAGGCCATTCAGCACTGGAAATTGCCGGCCGTTCTTCCTACGTTCCAATCCTCACACCCATCGGCGCAAGGTCCCGGCAGCACCGGCGATGCGCGCCCAAAAAGGCGCAGCGTCACGCGCCCGGAATTGCTGCAATGGATGAAGTGCTCAAGGCGAAGCGCCAACCGACCGCCGGCTCCTCATCGCGCGCCATCACCATCCGTGGCGCGCGCGAACACAATCTGAAGAACGTCGACGTCGAGATTCCGCGCGACAAGCTCGTGGTGTTCACCGGCCTGTCCGGCTCCGGCAAATCCTCGCTCGCGTTCGACACCATCTACGCCGAGGGCCAGCGCCGCTACGTCGAGTCGCTGTCGGCCTACGCGCGGCAATTCCTCGAGATGATGCAGAAGCCGGATGTCGACCAGATCGACGGCCTGTCGCCGGCGATCTCGATCGAGCAGAAGACCACCTCGAAGAACCCGCGCTCCACCGTCGGCACCGTCACCGAGATCTACGACTACATGCGCCTGCTCTGGGCGCGCGTCGGCGTGCCCTATTCGCCGGCGACGGGCCTGCCGATCGAGAGCCAGATCGTCTCGCAGATGGTCGACCGCGTGCTGGCGCTGCCCGAGGGCACGAGGCTCTATCTGCTGGCGCCGGTCGTGCGCGGCCGCAAGGGCGAGTACAAGAAGGAGCTCGCCGAATACCTCAAGAAGGGCTTTCAGCGCGTCAAGATCGACGGCACGTTCCATGAGCTCGCCGAGGCACCGGCGCTCGACAAGAAATTCCCGCACGACATCGACGTCGTGGTCGACCGCATCGTGGTGCGCCCCGACCTCGCCCAGCGCCTCGCGGAAAGTTTCGAGACCGCGCTGAAGCTCGCCGAGGGCCTCGCCGTGATCGAATATGCCGACGCGCCTGCGGCAGCTGCGAGCGACAAGGAAGACAAGAAGAAAACGGCAAAAATCCACGACAAGAGCGGCCCCGAGCGGATCCTGTTCTCGGAGAAATTCGCCTGCCCGGTATCCGGCTTCACGATTCCCGAGATCGAGCCGCGCCTGTTCTCGTTCAACAATCCCTATGGCGCCTGTCCGGCCTGCGGCGGCCTCGGCGTCGAGCAGCATATCGATGAGGACCTGGTCATTCCCGACAAGGACCTGACCTTGCGCAAGGGCGCGATCGCGCCCTGGGCGAAATCGTCCTCGCCCTATTACATCCAGACCCTGACCGCGCTCGGCAAGCACTACAAGTTCACGCTCGACACCAAGTGGAAGGACCTGCCCAAGAAGGTCCAGAACGCGCTGCTGCACGGCTCCGGCGACGACGAGATCAAGTTCTCCTACGAGGACGGCGTCCGCTCCTACGACACCAAGAAGCCGTTCGAGGGCGTCATCACCAACCTCAACCGCCGCTACCGCGAGACCGAGAGCGAATGGGCGCGCGAGGAGCTCGGCAAGTATTTCTCCGACATCCCCTGCGAAGGCTGCCACGGCTTCCGGCTGAAGCCGGAGGCGCTGTGCGTCAAGATCGGCGGCAAGCATATCGGCGAGATATCCGACCTCTCGGTCAAGCGTGCCGGCGACTGGTTCGAGACGGTGCCGGCGGCGTTGAATGCGCAGCAGAACGAGATCGCCGCCCGCATCCTCAAGGAGATCCGCGAGCGGCTGACCTTCCTGCTCGACGTCGGCCTCAATTACCTGACGCTGTCGCGCTCCTCCGGCACGCTGTCCGGCGGCGAGAGCCAGCGCATCCGCCTGGCGTCACAGATCGGCTCCGGCCTGACCGGCGTGCTCTATGTGCTGGACGAGCCGTCGATCGGCCTGCACCAGCGCGACAATGCGCGGCTGCTCGACACGCTGAAGCGCCTGCGCGACTTGGGCAATACTGTGGTCGTGGTCGAGCATGACGAGGACGCCATTCGCCTGGCGGATTATGTGCTCGATATCGGCCCCGGCGCCGGCATGCATGGCGGCCACATCGTCGCCGAAGGCACGCCCGACCAGATCATGCGGAATCCGAAATCGCTGACCGGCAAATATCTCACCGGCGAGCTGTCGGTCGCGATTCCGGAGCGGCGGCCGCCGAACCATCGCCGCACCCTCAAGGTCGTGAATGCCCGCGGCAACAATCTGAAGAATGTCTCGGCCGAGATCCCGCTCGGCCTGTTCACCTGCGTCACCGGCGTCTCCGGCGGCGGCAAGTCGACCTTGCTGATCGACACGCTCTACAAGGCGATCGCGCGCAAGCTGAACAACGCCAGCGAAGGCGCTGCCCCGCACGACCGCATCGAGGGCCTGGAGCATATCGACAAGATCATCGACATCGACCAGTCGCCGATCGGCCGCACGCCGCGTTCCAACCCCGCGACCTATACCGGCGCCTTCACGCCGATCCGCGAATGGTTCGCCGGCCTGCCGGAGGCGAAGGCGCGCGGCTACGAGCCCGGGCGCTTCTCGTTCAACGTCAAGGGCGGCCGCTGCGAGGCCTGCCAGGGCGACGGCGTCATCAAGATCGAGATGCACTTCCTGCCCGACGTCTACGTCACCTGCGACACCTGCAAGGGCAAGCGCTACAACCGCGAAACGCTGGAGGTGCTGTTCAAGGGCAAGAGCATCGCCGACGTGCTCGACATGACCGTCGAGGAAGCCGCCGAGTTCTTCAAGGCGGTGCCGCGCGTGCGCGAGACCTTCCAGACCCTGCACCGCGTCGGCCTCGACTACATCCATGTCGGCCAGCAGGCCACCACGCTGTCCGGCGGCGAAGCCCAGCGCGTCAAGCTCGCCAAGGAATTGTCGAAGCGCGCCACCGGCCGCACGCTCTATATCCTGGACGAGCCGACCACCGGCCTGCACTTCCACGACGTCGCCAAGCTGCTCGAGGTGCTGCACGAGCTGGTCGCCCAGGGCAACACGGTGGTGGTGATCGAGCACAATCTCGAAGTCATCAAGACCGCCGACTGGGTGATCGACCTCGGCCCCGAAGGCGGCGACGGCGGCGGCGAGATCGTCGCCTGGGGCCCGCCGGAAGACATCGCGAAAGCGCCGCGCAGCTACACCGGCAAGTTTCTGGCGCCGGTGCTGAAGAAGGCCAACAGCAAGCCAAGGAAGAGCTCAGCGAGCGAGGCGGCGGAGTAGTCGGGGATGCCATTGCACACATACGTCGTGAGCTATCGAGGATCGACGCATGCCGTGCAAGGGCGTTACAGTAACTACAAGGGCTTTGCCCCGACAGCGCTCGCGCAAATCCCCGATGGCGCGCTGCCAGCGCTGACCCCGGCGTTACGTCAGGATTTGGCCAAAGCGTGGGGCGAATGGGCGCCGGTACCCGGCTCGTCCCGTTTGTGGCAAACAAGCTTTCAAGTCGGCGGTCACGACATGGTCGTGCATGCCGTTGAAACGAAGGCCTCTAGCAGTTAGCCATAAGCGAAGCGACACGCCGTTCCCGCATATCGCTTCGCTCGGCTACAGCAAGCGCCCTCACTTCCCGCAGCGCGTCGCAATCTGCCAGACGTTCGCCCAGCCATCCCGGACCATCGCCCGCCTGTCACCATAAGGCGTATTCGCCGGCGTCTCGATCGGTTCAGCGCCTGCCGCAATCGAGCGGCGATAAGTCTCGTCCGCGTCCGGAACGTAGACGTAGAAGAAGCCCGGCATTGCGTCCCGCGCGCCTCCGCCGTCGCTGATCAGGAGCATCGAATCTCCGATCCGCATTTCCGTTGGCGCCCCGGGGCGGACCTCGCCTTCTGCACCGAAAACGTTTCGCAAGAATTCGCTCAGGCCGGCGACGTCGCTGGTGACTAGTCTCGGGATGACGCAGGGCCAGCCGTCAGGCTTGAATGAGGTCATCTGTCTGCCTTTGGTCAAGCAACGATGGTGCGCCGACGGCCAAGGCTACCACGAAGCCGGCAGAAGCGGAGCGGATTGACCGAGCACTCTTGCGACTCCCTGACCGAGAATCCTGCCGCGCCTTGATCCAGCGCAATGTCCGCGACGATCGTTTCGTCTACCCGTTGATCCAGCCCCCCGCGTGGATCACCACCATGATCATCGACATTCTGTCCCGGGAACACCGCAACATCGAGCGGCTGCTCAGCGTCCTCGAGCACGAGCTTGATATCTTCGACCACGCCGGCCGTCCAGACTACGAGGTGATCGCCAGCATCATCGCCTATTTCGAGGTCTACACCGAGCTCTACCACCATCGCCAGGAAGACCTGATCTTCGCCAAGCTCAGGCTTCGCGATCCGGCCGCCGTCGCGAAAATGGGCGATCTCGCGCAGGAGCATCGAAAGGGTGCCGATCGTCTGCACCGGGTCGCAATTGCCGTCGCCAATGTGCGCGCCGGCGGCGAGATCCCGCGCGCGAACGTCGACGCGGTCATCCGCGATTTCCTGGCGCATGAGCGGCGGCACATCATGATGGAAGACCGCGATTTCTTTCCGGCCGCGGTCAAGGCCCTGACGGCCCAGGACTGGACCGAAATCGCATCCACGCTCACGCAGCACAAGGACCCGCTGTTCAGCGACGCCACGGAAGCACGCTTCGACGTCCTGCGCGCCCACATCATGGAACTGGAGAAGGAGGCTGAAGCCGAGCGGCATTAGCCGGCACGCCGGATGGCTGCCGGCACATCGATCCAGCGTTTCGTCAATTGCAATCCAAACCGTTTCCGGAGACCATCATCATGGCCATGAACTTCCGCGCCGCCGGCGCCGTCGCCAGCGTCGCGGCCACCCTCCTTGCGACATCAGCGGCTCCCGGCTGGGCACTCGATGGCGACCCGATCGCCGGCCAGGCGATCTTCCAGCGCACCTGTCTCAATTGCCATTCGCTCGACGTCGGCGTCAACAAGGTCGGCCCCAGTCTGTGGCATGTCGTTGGCCGCCAGCCGGCATCGGTTCAGGGCTTTGCGTATTCCGATGCCATGCGCAACAACAAGACCCCCTGGGACCCGGCCGCGCTGGATACCTATCTCGCCGATCCCCGCGGCGACATTCACGGCGCAAAGATGTTCTTCAAGGGGCTGCCGGACTTCCGGGATCGCGCCGACGTCATTGCCTATTTGCAAACCCTGCGGTGAGCCTTGCGGGCAGGCAAACCCATGATGCACATCTTCCGGTTCACTCCGTTCTTCGCAGGAACGCGCCAAACGCCCTCGGCCCATCTCCCACCTTGACCTCGCCGACGACCTTCAGCTCGACGGCATCGATCACGCTCAGCGTATTGCTCTCCCAATTCGCGACCACGATGCGCCTGCCGTCGGCGGTCGCCTCGATGCCTTCGGGATAGTCCCCGACCGTGATCCGCTTCACGGGCTGCAAGGTCGCGAGGTCGAATACGCTGACCTTGCCGTCATACTGGTCGGTGACGAAGCCGCGGCCCTGTGCCAGCGCCACGGCGTAGGGCCGCAGTCCGACATGGACGCGGCCGAGCTCGCGCGCGGTGGCGATGTCGATCACGGAGACGTCGTTGGAGCCGACATTGGCGGTGTAGGCGCGCTTGCCTTCGGCATCGATGGTGACGCCGAACGGACGGGTCCCGACCTTCACGACCCCTCTCCGCTCGTGCGCAGACGTGTCCGTTATCGACACGCTGTCGTCGTCGCGGTCCGCCGAGAGCAGCAGGCGTCCGTCAGGTGTCACGGCGAGCCCGGACGGCGATGCGCCGACCGTGATGCTGCCGACGACGCGCTGCTGTTTCGCGTCGATCACCCGCACCGTGGCGGCGTACCAGTCGGCGACGTAGACCGTGGCATCGTCGGGAGCGACCGCGATGCCGAGCGGACCGCCGCCGACATCGATCCGCCCCACCACCTTTCGCGCCGACGCGTCGACCACGGTGACCGCCTTGGCATCCGGGCTCGTCACATAGGCGAAGCGGCCGTCAGCGCTGACCGCAACACCCGCCGGCTTGCCGCCGATCGCGATGGTCGCGACCGGCTTCGACGTCACGAGATCGACCACTGTGAGATCGTCGCTGAGTTGATTGGTGACGAACGCTTCTTCAGCGCGCGCGCTGCCGAGGCCGGCGAGCAGCGCCACCAGCGCGACCACCCGCATGATCAAGTGCCGCTCTCGATCTTCTTCTTCAGCGCTTCCAGGCCCGTGCGGTAGAGCCCGCTCACCGCATTGATGGCGGCCTCGTCGTTCAGCTCCGGCGGCGGGTCGTTGTTGGGATGGCCACGGTAGAACGCGCCGGCCCATTCCAGCTTCGCCTTGCCGTCGGGCGCCGGCGACACCGTCAGCGTCGAGGAGTAATTGGTGACCGGCAGCACCTTCACATCGACCGCGGTGATCCGGTACGAATAGCTCAGCATCTCCGGCTCGTATTTGTAGAGCTCTTCGTCGATGGTGATGCCGGGCGCCAAGGTCAGCCGCCGGGTAGCGCCGATCTCGTTGCCCTTCTCGCCCTCGGTCTTGGTGACACCGGCGAGCCAGCTCATGTCCTGGAAACTGCCGATCACCGCCCAGACCTTGGCCTGCGGCGCGTCGATCTCGATGGACTCGCGGACCTTCTGCCGGGTCGGTCCATGCGCCCAGGCGGCTCCCAGCACGGCCAGCGCCGCCACCACGGCGACAGCCCCTGCGATCGCTCTCCTCATCTCGTCCCCCCGGTTGGTCGGTCTACCGCCAAGCGCGTGCCGAAGCTTATGCTCCGGTATTCTGGACCAGATGAAAAGCGGCCGCTTGCACCAGAGCGAAGTTCGCAGCCGCGGCTGTTCTCCCGGAGGCAAACCTCTGGCGACAGTCATGGTCGAACCGCCGGACGAACTGGCTGGCTTGCGGCTCGCGGTTAGACCATGCCCCCGCTCACGTTGCGCGCGAGATGGTGCCGATTTGAGAAGCGGCAATTTGCCGGGACGTTGTGATGGCGGCGCAAATCACAGCCAGGCCGAACGCTATAGAAAATATGATCAAAACAAATCGTGGCGTCATCGACGAGGTTCCGTTCCCGAGGACGCCCCCCTTTGGGGAATTTAGTCGTTCGCTGGCCCTCGTTTCAAGCCCTCCGCAGCGCCGCCGGAAAATCGACTACGTCGCCTGGGCCTTGCGCTGCAAATAGTCCGGATTGAATTCGGCAAGGGCTTCGAGTTCCGCCCGGTTCGGCAGCGAAACCAATTCCCCGCGCCATTCCAGCAATCCTCGCTTCCGGAGCGCCTGCAAGGTTCGGTTGGTGTGGACCGTCGAAAGGCCGCAGGCCGATCCGATATCCGCCTGTGTCAGCGGGAACGCAAAACTGTCATGATTGAGCAGGCCGACAAACTCCAGGCGCACGGCGAGCTCACAAAACAATTGGGCCACGCGACGAATGGCATCCAGTGCGCCGAGGTTGCCGACCCAATGTCGAAAGATCGCGGCGTCGATCAGCGTTTCGCGCCAGAATGTGTGCACGAGTGAAGGCTGCCTGTCGAACAGCGCCTTGAGCGCCGCGTGCGGCACCGTCGCGACGGTGCTCGGCCCGACGCTGATCAGATCGTGATCCATGGTGGGCAAATACAACGTCATCAGGTCGGGGATGTCGCCCGGAACGTGCAGCGACAGGATTTGGCTGCGATCTCCGACGATCTTCTGCCGATACAGAAAGCCGCTCATCAGCGCGACGCAGTTGAGCGCCCGGTCGCCCTCCTTCAGAATGCTTTCCCGATCACCGAGCGACCGGATGGTATGCGGAAGCGCGTTGAGCGCGGCGCGTTCATCCTGCGACAGGCCGGCAACCGCCTGCAGGCGCGCAATCAATCGTTGGTGCATTGGACGATCACTTGGTTGAAATGGTAAGGGTGGCGCCGGCAACAACGCGCACGCCATCGCGGACGTCGATCCTCAAGCGAACCTCCTGGCCATCGCGGGACATGTCGAGCGCGGCATCGCCGGCCGCCGCCAACGCCATGGCCCGCGCGGCGTCGAGGCTTTCCAGCTCCTGCCCCGTTTCGTCGATTGTCGCAGCGCCGTCCGAGCAATGATAATCGAAGAAATATCGGGTCATTCAGCCGTAACACGCGGGCGTCGTTTCGGTTCCGTTCGGTTCCCTCCGATTTCGAGTCATCTCACTCCGTGATCACCGCCTCGACGAAGCCATTGGGGTCGTCGCAGAACTCGCGCATCAGCCGGTAGTGATCGGTGTCCCTCAGGTTCACCGGTTCGAGGCCATATCTGGTCAGCCGCAGCAGGGTCGCGTTCGGATAAGCCATCAGGATCGGCGAATGCGTGGCCATGATGACCTGGCAATGGCCGGTTCCGTGCATCCGGTGCAGCAGTTTGAGGAATTCGGTCTGGCGTGACGGCGACAGCGCCGATTCCGGCTCATCGAAGATGAAGATGCCCTGCCGCCGGCAGCGCTCCTCGAAGAAGCGCAGGAAGCCTTCACCGTGAGAGTGCGACAGGAAGTCGGGCGGCAGGTCGCCGACGTCCATTGCTGCTTCATCGAGATAGCGTGCCAGCGAGAAGAAGCTCTCGGCCCGGAAGAACCAGCCATTGGTGATCTTGGGCAGCCAGCTTGCGCGCAGCGCCGCCGCGAGCGAGCCGCCCATTTTCTCCACCGCACCGCCGTGGTCGACGGCGCGGTAGCCCTTGCCGCCGCCGGCGTCGTCATAGCCTGCCATCACGGCGATCCCTTCCAGCAAGGTCGACTTGCCGGTGCCATTCTCGCCGACGATGATGGTGATGGCCTCGTCGAAGCTCAGCTCGAAATCATCGCGCAGCAACGGCAGCACGAACGGATAGGCCTGCCGGTTCGGAATCCGCGCCGGATCGAGCCAGACCCGCTTCAGATACGGCGCGGGCATATTGATCGGGCGATTTCGTCTGGCCATCGGCACGGATCCGGGGAAACAACGGCGGGCGCACCAGTTTATGATAGGCGCCCACGACAATCCTAGATGGCCCAATGCCTCATGCCCAGCAAGGCCTACACCCGCTTCCGCAAGGCGATCCTCACCGAGCAGCAGATCGTCTGCGTCTACGACGGCCGGCCACGCGAACTGTGTCCGCACATCATCGGCCACAACAAGAGCGGCGAAGAGGTTGTGCTGGCCTGGCAGTTCGCCGGCGCGAGCTCCGGCAAGCTGCCGCAATGGCGCTGCCTGCGGCTCGCCAATGTCAGCAACATCCGGCTACGCGAAGGCTCCTGGCAAGAAGGCGGCTCGCACCTGACGGAGCAGACCTGCGTCAGCGCGATCGACCTCGACATCAACGTCCATGTCCGCAAGCGGCGGTGAACGGCCCAAACCTCTGATTTGCCCGACGACGCAAGGCCACGTCCATCCGTCATTCCGGGGCGCGCGTAGCGCGAGCCCGGAATCCATTGGGCCACATAACTCGTGGTTGAATGGATTCCGGGCTCAGCCCTTCGGGCTGCCCCGGAATGACGAGAGGAAAGAACCCCCTCTGTATGGCTCCCTGCTTCGCCAAGACGACGCTCAGAGAAACCGTAACCTACAACTGCCCCGCCTCCTCCAGCACTTCCAGCACCAGCTCCATCGTCATCAGCACCGGATTGTCACCGCGCACCAGCCGTCCCTCGGCGAGGCCGCCGAGATAGTCCACCAGCGCGATGTCGAGGGTGGCGCGGAGCCGGCGATTGGCGTCGGGCCCGATCTCGCCCGCGGTCACCGCGAGCTCGGTCGCGAATGGCACCACGCTGCGGCCATCGGTGAAGACGGCGCCGATGGTCGAGCCGACGCCGCCATGCAGCCGCGCGCGCAGGATGCCGTGCTCGCGGCAAAAGCCCTCCAGCGCGCCGGCGAAGTCCTGATTCGGCCGCAGCCGCATCGCGAAGGCCCGGCTCGTGGTCTTCGCCCCGCGCGGCGCGGATCCAACGGGACCGAACAGCTTGAAATTGGTCTCGCTGTCGGGCTCAGCCAGGAACGTCGCGCCGTCGATCCCGAACGCGCTGACCTCGAACGGCTCAGCGACGACGGTCTCATCCGGCATCATGTGCCCGCCATTGCTGCGGCCACAGGCCTCGGTCCACAATCCGTGGCAGTGGAAGAACGGCGCGCCGTCGCGCTCGCCGAAAGTGAGCGCCGCGAGCTTCAGCCGCGTCACGCCATCGGGACGGAAGGTGTCGCTGTAGAACGCGGCATTGGCGCCGTCCTTCGACAGCGCCGGCATCACATAGGCGAACGGCCCGAGCGCACCACTCCTGGCGCTCAGCACGCCGCCGGAAAAACCCTCCGCCGCAAAGCCGCGGCGCACGGCTTCGAGCAAGGGAATGCCGGCCTCGAGCACGAAGGAAAAGCCGCGGCCGCGCGCGGCGACCCATTGGATGCGCTCGGGAGGCGGAGCGCCGGGCTGGGCGATGCTGCGCATGCCTCAGGCGCCCGGTGATTTGGCGATCACCTCGAGCAGCCCGCGCGCCTCGAGCTCGTCGCGGATCAGCCGCTTCGGCACCTTGCCGTAGCCGGATTTCGGCAGCGCCTCCCAGAAGAAGAAGCGTTTCGGCATCTTGTAGCGCGGCACCTTCGGCGCAAGGTATGCGGCAAGCTCCGCCTCGGCGACCGCATCGACGCCCTCGCGCGCGACGCAGACGGCGATGCCGACCTCGCCCCAGAATGGATCGGGCACGCCGAGCACCGCAACCTCGCCGACCGAAGGATGGGTCAGCAGCTTCTCCTCGATCTCGCGCGGATAGATGTTCGAGCCGCCGGAGATGTACATGTCGGAGGCGCGGCCGGTGATGTAGACGAACCCCTCCTCATCGATGTGGCCGAGGTCGCCAGTGCGAAACCAGCCGGCGCGAAACGCCTTCGCATTGGCCTCGGGATTGTCGTAGTAGCCCGCGAACACGCCGGGGCCGATCACGCAGATCTCGCCGGTCTCAAGCGGCTTCAGCTCACGTCCATCGTCGCCCTGGATCGAGACCTGCATGCCGGTGCGCTCGAAGCCGCAGGTGCCGATCCGCGCATGCGGACCGTCCTCGGGATCGTGCAGGCCGGGCGGCAGCACGGTGATGTTGCCGGTGACCTCGCCGAGGCCGAAATACTGCACCAGCACGCCGCCGAGCTTTGCCAGGGCTGCCTTCTGGTCCTCGCGATACATCGGCGCGCCGGCATAGATGATGTAGCGCAACGAGGAATGGTCGTGCTGGTCGGCGGCGGGATGCTCGACCATCATCTTCAGGATGGTCGGCACCGTGAACATGTTGCTGACGCGGTGCTTCGCAATCAGGCGATACGCCTCCGCGATGTCGAACTTCTCCGACGGCAGCAGGATGGTCGGCACGCCGCGCGCGGTCTGCACCAGCTGATGCACGCCGGCACCATGCGACAGCGGCGCCACCACCAGCGAAGCATCGTCTTCGGTCGTCCCCGGCATCAAATCGGCGAGATGGTTGGTGATGACGAAGGCCATCTGGCCGTGGGTCAAGACCGCGGCCTTGGAGCGGCCTGTGGTGCCAGAGGTGAAGAAGAACCAGCAGGGATCGTCATACTCGACCGGCGTATTCTCGACCACGGCGCTCGCATGCCTGGCGATGACGTCACGGAGCGTCGCCTCGCCGAAGCTGCCCTCCTCGCCGATCCGCCAGACGAATTCGAGCGCCGGATTGGCCGCCGCCTTGGCGTGCTCGGGAAAATCGGTGTCGCAGAGAAACGCCTTGGCGCCCGAGGCGGCCGCCAGATAAGCGACCTCGTCCGGCATCAGGCGGAAATTGGTCGGCACCCAGACCGCGCCAAGCCGGAACGCCGCGAACATCGACCAGAACATCTCGTCGCAGTTCTTGGAATGCACCAGGATGCGGTCGCCCTTCACGATACCGCGCGCGGCCAAGGCCGCCGCCAGCGCCGAGACGTTCTGGTCGATATGGCGCCAGGACCAGGCCTTCTCGTTCCAGATGAAGCCGGGGCGATCGCCGTGGCGGCGGGCGTTCTGGGTCAGGATGTAGGCGAGGTTCATCACCCGGCGCGACACCCGCGCGATTCCGCCGCGCGGCGCGGTCCCCTCTGTCCCGCTCATCGTCGCCCCGCCGATACGCACAACAGACAGGGCAAGGTCAGGACGGTCATCGGGTGTTTCCTCGGTCAGAACCGGGCGTCTTCAAGCGCCGCGAAGGGATGGTGCTGTCCGGTGTATCGCCAAGCAGCTCGCCTCGGCAAGGCCCGCCGTGCCGACTGTGCATGGGGTTGTTCTCGATATTTTTGTCCAGCCGGCGCTATTGCGAATGCTGCGCCAGTTCCTGCTCGCTCAGGTTCCAGTCCTGCCAGAGCTGCAACGCCCCGATACCGGCGACCATCGCCCCGAGCAGGATGTGCCAGAGCTGCAATCCCTGATCGGCCGCGTAGCCGAACAGGAAGGGCGACACCATCAGCCAGAGGCCGAGCAGGATGCTCGCCACCTCCTGCCAGCGATGCAGCGCGACATATTCAAGCTGCGCCAGCCCCAGCACCAGCATGCCGACCACGAAGCTGTTGAGCACCAGGTGGCTGCGCTCGACGTCGATGGCGTCGCTGACCTGCATCGGAAACCAGGGCGAGACCATGATCAGCACGCCAAGCAGCATGCCGAGCCAGTCCTCCCAGGGGCGATGGGTGCCAAAGATGCGATTGTCCGACATGACCAACCTCCTTGCGACAAGGGGCATACGTCAGCGGCCGGTCCCATCGCTTCGGCAACGACCATCGGGCCGCATCAGGGGCGTATGTCTGGGATCAAGCCTAATCGAATTGCATCCGCTCGCAAGGCCAGATCCATCTGTGTGCGATGCGGCAGGACCGCGACGGGAGCCGTCTCAACGCGCCCCGCCGAAGCGCGCCAGCGCCTCCCTGGCGGTCTTCAGATCGGGTTGCAGCTCGAGCGCCTTGCGGAAATCGGCCGCCGCGCCCTTCCTGTCGCCGAGCCGCAGCTTGGCCTGGCCGCGGTTGTTCCAGGAATAGGCGTCGGCGGGATCGTATTGCAGCGCCTTGTCGTAATCGGCGATCCCGCCCTTGATGTCGTCCTGAAACAGCCGGATCAGGCCGCGGTTGCGCCAGCCGCGCGCATCGGTCGGTGCAATCTTCGCCGCCTCGCCATAGTCGGCGGCGGCGCGATCGAGCTGTTCGGTATCGCGATAGACGTTGCCGCGGTTGATGTAGGCGAGCACGTTGGGATCGAGCTTGATCTCGGTGGTGAAGTCGGCGATCGCATGCGCCGCATCGCGCTTGCGGTAATAGACGAAGCCGCGATTGCCGTACGCTGTC
>CALRXG020000133.1:0-14471 GCA_943372075.1 Bordetella parapertussis
GGTTCAGGCCCTGACCGCCCGGCTCAAGGCGGTTCCCGCCGACGATCCCCTGCGCCAGTTGCACGGGCTTGCGGATGCCTATCTCGGCTTCGCCACCGAGCACGCCAACCTGCTGCGCTCGCTGTTCGAGCATCGGATGGAGGACGATCGGCCGTTTCCGGAAGATATCCTCGCAATGGTGATGGATGCGTTCGCGCTGATGCATGCGCCGCTGGTGCGACTGTTGCCCGACCGCGATCCCGACGATGTCGCATTGTTGTCGCGCATGATGTTCTCGGCGGTCCACGGCATCATCTCGCTCGGCCTCGAGGAACGCATGGTGGCGGTGCCGCCGGAACGCCTGCGCGAGCGGCTCGCGCAGTTCGTCGACACGCATCTTGCGGGATTGGGCATCAATCGCAGCACATAGTCAGGCCCGAGTGCGCGCGATCGTGCCGGCGACGATCTGCATAGCGACGCCGAGTACCCAGCCCGCCATGATCGCCGCGGTCCAGGCGATGTCCGGCTCGCTGCGCAGCACGATCACGCCGACCGAGAAGAATGCCACCAGCGTCGCAAGGAAGGTGCCGATCGCACTGAGCAACTCCGCCGCGTCGATCTTGCGCGTCGAGGCCGAGTCCTTCGGATGAAACAGCTTCGGCGGCGTGTCGATGCCGAGATAGAACCCGATCGCGCCGCCCAGCATCATGATGAGCAGGAACGCCTGCGACGTCAGTGCCGAGACGCTCGAGCCGACATGGATGGCGACGAACAGGCCGCTTGCGGCTCCCGCCAGGGCAAGCCCGAAGCGCTCCAGCACATGGGCAAATTTTCTGACGCGGCTGCGCATTGCTCTGCCTCATCAATGAATTGCACCGTCGTTCAGGTTAGGCCTTTTCGCTGCATCGCGATAGTGCCGCCCACTCACATGACTGCGACCAAGGCGGCGCTCTGCGGCTACTGCAAGCAGTTGCAGCCGGCCGACATAAGGGGATCGGATCAACCCATGCTGCTCATTCAGACTTCGCACGACATCAACTGACCGACGCCGCAAGGAAAACGGGGCAGAGTTGCCGCTGCCCCGTGTTCTTTCTCACCGCCAAAAGCTAGGCCGCGCGGCCGACCGACGCATCGAGATGCTTCAGTCGCGGCAGCACCTCCTGCTTGAGGAGCCGCAGCGAATTGTGCCAGACCTCGGGCTTGTGCTTGTAGTCGAAGCCGAACACCAGCAGCACGCCGAAGCCGCCGACCTCGTGATAGATCTTCTCGATCTTCTCGGTGACCGTCGCGGGAGAACCGACGATCCAGTTGTTGCGTGCGCAATATTCGACGGTGACGTCGCTGTCGGGCACGTCGGGCGAGGCCTTCAGATAATCCTTGAAGCCGAAGTGACCGAGCAACGGCAGGAAATATTCGCTCATCATCCGGCCCATCATGTCGCCGGTCGAGAGCTTCCAGGCCCCCGCGTCGGTGTCGGCGACAAACACTTCGCGCACCATCCGCCAGTCCTTGCGGCTCGGCTTGCGGCCGGTCTTGGCAGCGCCGGCTTCCACCGAATCCCAGTGGCTGCCAACATAGGCCGGGTTGAGGTTGAGGCTCATCGGAATGAAGCCGCGCTCGCCGGCAAGCTTCAGCGTGTCCGAATTCTTCGACAGGCCGGCAACGCCGATCGGCGGATGCGGTGCTTGCTGAGGCTTGATGTGGGGTTTGAGGAAATCGAACATCGTGTCGGGCTTGGTCACCGTCCAGAACTTGCCCTTGTGCGTCCAGGGTCCCGGCTCGGTCCACATCTTCAGGATGATCTCGAGCGCCTCGCGGGTCATGTCGCGGTTTTGCCCGGACATGCCGTCGACATTGAACATCGCCCAGTCGCTCGGCAGACCTGATGCCGCAACGCCAAAATTCAGCCGCCCGTTCGAGATGTGATCAAGCATCGCGACGCGGTTGGCGAGTTCGGCGGGGTGATGATACGGCAGCAGGAAGCCGCCGGGACCGATGCGCAGATTCTTGGTCTGCAACAGCGCCTGCGCCACCAGCAGATCGGGCGACGGGTGCGGCTCCCAAGGCGCGGTGTGGTGCTCGCCGATCCAGGCTTCTTGGTAGCCAAGCTCGTCGAGCCAGCGCAGCACCTGCAGGTCCCAGTCGTGGCCCTCTTTCAATCCGCACTCCGGCGGATGCGATGGCATCGCGAAGTATCCGAGTTCCATGGGTTTCCTCTCTCGCATTGTTGATGCGTGTCTTCCGCACGCGCCCGGAGAGTACCTGCCCAGGCTGCGGCAGGACAATGGCTTTGTCGCTCCATGATCCGCAGCGAGCGACGACGACTCCATGATCGGTAACGCGCTAGGACATCACCGGCGAAGCGCGACCGATCGTGGCGGCATCGTAGGGCGTGGTTTGGTAGATTTCGTTGATCCAGTTGCCGAACAGAAGGTGGGCGTGACTGCGCCAGACGTTCTCTGAGCGCCGCGAGGGATCATCGCCCGGGAAATAATTGGCTGGCAGCTGAGCGCTGCCGTCGCGCGCATATTCATCCGCGAGAGTGTCGGTCTCGTATTCGAAATGGTTGAAGATATGCAGCGAACGGCGTCGCGGATCGCTCACGAGGCACGGACCGGTCGCCTCGCTGGCGGCGAGGACGTGCAGACCGCGGCCTTCCGAAATGTCGGAGGTCCTGACCTCCGTCCAGCGCGAGACCGGGACGTCGAACCTGTCCGAAAAGCCTCTCATATACGGCGACGCCGGGACCAGGTTGCGGTGTTGGAAAATTCCGAAGGCTTTGCAGGCAAGCTCGTGCTTTGGCACCGCATGGAAGTGATGGAGGGCCGCCTGAGCCGCCCAGCAGATGGTCAAGCAGCGGTGGACGTGGGTTTGCGTCCACTCGAAGATCATCCGCAACTCGAGCCAGTAGCGGACCTCTTCGAACGGCAGGCGCTCGACCGGAGCGCCGGTGATGATGAAGCCGTCGAAGCGCTCGGTGCTGACGTCGCTCCATAGCCGGTAGAACGCCGCCAGATGGTCGGCCGATGTGTGACGCGCCACATGGTCGGTGATCCGTACCAGCGTCAGCTCGATCTGAAGTGGAGTGGCGCCCAGCAGGCGAGCGATCTGCGTTTCGGTGCTGATCTTGTTCGGCATGAGATTGAGCAGCCCGATCCGCAACGGGCGGACGTCCTGCCGTATCGCGTCGGCCTCGCGCATGACCGCGACGCCTTCTGCTTCCAGCGTTTCGCGCGCAGGAAGATCGTCGGGGATCTTGATCGGCATGACGCGGCATTCCTTTGCTTGAGGAACGACGCTGGTGGCTCGGATCCGCTTGGTTGCCGGTTCGGCCACATCCTCCGGGAGGGAGTGCCACCTTGCCCGGATTGGCAGGTTGGCGTTGGGCGTCGCCCCAACTCTTGATGCAGGCGGAACGCTAGCATGCGGGCGTGCCGCGACGCAATTGCTCCGCCTCCAAACCGTTGCGAGGAGCCGTGCCGGCATCGCTGCTCGCAACGAGAAGAGCCTCACATCGAAGCGGACTTCGCGATCGATGCGGCCTTACCGCGCCCCGAACGTGATCTTGCCGAACAGCGCCTTCTGCGTCGACGGTTGCGACCGCCAGTATTGCGGCGGTGCCGAGACCTCGCCGCCGAGCTCGGCGGCGGCGTGCCAGCCCCAGCGCGGGTCGTAGAGCATGCCGCGGGCAAGCGCGACCATGTCGGCCCTGCCTGACGCGACGATCTCCTCGGCCTGCTTGGCTTCGGTGATCAGGCCGACCGCCATCGTGGTGACGCCGGTCGCCTCCTTCACTGCCTGCGCCGCCGGCACCTGGTAGCCCGGCCCGAGCTGGATCTTCTGCAACGGCGAAACGCCACCCGAGGAGACGTCCATCCAGTCGACGCCGCGCTTCTTCAGCTCCCTGGTGAATTCGATGGTCTGCGCGACGTCCCAGCCGCCCTCGACCCAGTCGGTCGCCGAGACCCGGACGCCGACCGGCTTGCGGTCTGGGAATGCAGCACGCACTGCGTCGAACACTTCCAGCGGAAAGCGCATCCGGTTCTCGAGCGAGCCGCCATACTGGTCGGTGCGCTTGTTGGCGAGCGGCGACAGGAACTGATGCAGCAGATAGCCGTGCGCGCCGTGCAGTTCGAGCGCATCGATGCCGAGCCGGTCGGTGCGCTTCGCGGCAGCGACGAATGCCTCGCGGATGCGCTTCAGGCCGGCTTCATCGAGCGCCACCGGCGCGGCCTCGCCGTCCTTATGCGGGACGGCGGATGGCGCCACCGTCTGCCAGCCGCCTTCGGCGATCGGGATCAACTGCCCGCCCTCCCAGGGACGCTGGCTGGAGGCCTTGCGGCCGGCATGAGCGAGCTGCATCGCGACCGCGGCCTTCGAATGCTTGCGCACCGAAGCCAGGATCGGCTTCAGCGCCGCCTCGTTGGCATCGCTGTAAAGGCCGAGGCAGCCTGGCGTGATCCGCCCGATATCCTCGACATGGGTGGCCTCGATGCAGAACATCGCGGCTCCCGACAACGCCAGCATGTTGATGTGGGTGAAGTGCCAGTCATTGGCCGAACCGGCGTCGGCCGAATACTGGCACATCGGCGAAACCATGATGCGATTGGAGAGCTTGAGGCCGCGCAGTTCGATCGGGGAGAACAGGGTGCTCATGCGGGGATATCCGGATCGGGGAAAGGGCGCGGTTAAGATAGAGGCAACATCGGCGATCACAACAGGCGGGAGCGGCGAACACGCGGGGATGCAGACCAGCAATGCTCTGGCGCCATCGCCCGTAGATCACTCCACCAGCGTGAATTGCAGCAGCAGATTGCGCTGGATCAGGGAGAAATTGTCGTCGGAGATCATGGTCAGCACGGTCTCGCCCTCGTCGGTGACATGGGCATCGATGCCTTCCATATTGTCGATCTCGTTGCCGAGATCGGCATTGAAGATCGCCGGCCCATCGACGACGACGCCGGGCGCGATGTCGGACAACGCGAGGCGACGGATGCGGATGCCGACGCCGCCGAGCCAGGAGAATTTCCGCTCCAGGATCAACAGATCGCCGGAACGCAGAAGCACCGCGTCGCTGATGTCGAAATTGTCGGTGCGGCGGACGCTGAACTGGCCCGGCGTCTTGCCGCCGACCAGGAAGGCGATCAAATTGCCGCTGGCATCGAGCCCACGTTCCGACATCGCGATCAGCGTGCCGGCCAGCTGCTGAGGCTTGGCCATCGTCCTCGGCACCAAGACCATGGCCTCCAGCCCCTTGTTGATGGGAAGTTTGCGTGCCGCCGCCGCCAGCGGCACCACCTCGCCCAGCGAGCGGGTGAAGCCCTTGGAAAAATCGTAGCGCAGCACCTGGTTGACCCGCTCGAGCCCGACATAGGCAATCGAACCGTCGAGCGCGAGCGATTCCGAATCGTACCAGCCGCGGGTCGCGGTGATCGGTTTACCCAGGGCGTCGAGCAGCGGCGCCGCCTCGACATCGTCGAGCCCGGCCATCTCCCGGCCGCGATAGACGATGCGGCCGGTGAACCAGGTGCCCTGATCGCTGACCGCGATGAAGCGTTCGCCCTTGGGATCGAGCCGCAGCGCTGACAGGCCGCCGAAGCCGGCGAACGACGAGGTCAGGATCAGGCCGCTGCGATATTCCAGCGAACCGAACCGTACCCGCGCGCGATCGCGGATGTCGAAGGACGGCAGCGGCCGCGCGTTGACCTCGACCGCGGCGGGTTCGTCGACGCGATGACGGCCCGGCCTGCCCGGCGGTCCCGGCGTCAGCGCCGGCTGCGTCACGCCTTGCGCCTGCGCGAGGCGTGGCAGCGCAACAGCCGACAGCCCCGCCGCCATATCTCTCAGGAAATGCCGACGGCTAGAATGTGAGCGCATGTCTCACGAGTGGAGGCGGCGTCGGGTGCCCGGGGCGGGCGCGGAGCCGTGGGTCTCGCTGAACAGTTCGGCGAGCTTTTCGGTAATGGCGCCGCCGAGCTCTTCGGCGTCCACGATGGTGACGGCGCGGCGATAATAGCGGGTCACGTCGTGGCCGATGCCGATCGCGATCAGCTCGACCGGCGAGCGGGTCTCGATCTCCTCGATGATGTGGCGCAGGTGCCGCTCGAGATAATTGCCGGGATTGACCGACAGCGTGGAGTCGTCCACCGGCGCACCGTCGGAGATCATCATCAGGATGCGGCGCTGCTCGGGACGCGCCAGCAGGCGCTTGTGCGCCCAGTCGAGCGCCTCGCCGTCGATGTTTTCCTTCAGCAGGCCCTCGCGCATCATCAGGCCGAGATTTTTCCGCGCCCGACGCCATGGCGCATCGGCCGATTTGTAGATGATGTGGCGCAGGTCGTTGAGACGGCCGGGATTGGCCGGCTTGCCCGCGGCAAGCCACGCCTCGCGCGACTGCCCGCCCTTCCAGGCGCGGGTGGTGAAGCCCAGGATCTCGACCTTGACGCCGCAACGCTCCAGCGTGCGCGCCAGGATGTCGGCGCAGGTGGCGGCGACCGTGATCGGGCGACCGCGCATCGAGCCGGAATTGTCCAGCAGCAGCGTCACCACGGTGTCGCGAAAGGTCGCCTCCTTCTCATGCATGAAGGACAGCGGGTGATAAGGATCGGTGACGACGCGCGACAGCCGCGCCGGATCGAGGATACCCTCCTCGAGGTCGAAATCCCACGCGCGGTTCTGCTGCGCCATCAGCCGGCGCTGCAGGCGGTTGGCGAGCCGCGCCACGATGCCCTGCAAATGCGCGAGCTGCTTGTCGAGATAGGAGCGCAGCCGCTCCAGCTCGTCATGATCGCAGAGATCCTCGGCGGCGATCACCTCGTCGAATTTCGGCGCGAAGGCGTGATATTCCGGACCGCGCGGCTCGTTCTGGCCGCGCGAATTCGGCCGCGTCGCCTCGCCCGGCGTCTCGTCGTCACCGAGTTCGCCGTCGTCGAAGGTGTCGCTGGTGGAGGCTTGCGCGCTTTCCATCGCGCTTTCGCTCATCTCCTCCGCAGTGGTCTGGGCCTGGTCGGCACTCATCTCCTGCGCGGCATCGGAATCGGGCGAACCCTCGGCACCGGACTGATCGCTCTCGCCGTCCTGGTTCTCGTCCTGGTCGTCGTCATCGTCGGAATCCATGTTGCGATCGTCGCCGAGATCGAGCGCCGACAGCAGATCATGGACGAGATCGCCAAAGCGGGCCTGATCCTCGGCGACACGGCTGAGCTTGTCGAGCCGCGTGCCGATCTTGTCCTCCAGCAGCGGACGCCAGAGATCGACCATCTTCTTGGCGGCGGCCGGCGGCGCCATTCCGGTGAGGCGCTCGCGCACCAACATCGCCAGCGCATCCGACAGCGGCGCGTCGGCGCGGTCGGTGATCTCGTCATACTTGCCGCGATGGAAATGATCGTCGAGCATCGCGGTCAGGTTCTTGGCGACGCCGGCCATCCGCCGCGAGCCGATCGCCTCGACACGCGCCTGCTCGACCGCCTCGAACACGCCGCGCGCCTGCGGGTTGCCCGGCATCAGCTTACGATGCACCTTGGGATCGTGACAGGCGATCTTGAGCGCGATCGAATCAGCGTGGCCGCGCACGATCGCCGCATCGCGCTTGGTCATCTTGCGCGCCGGCTCCGGCAGCCGTGCCTTGCCGGGCGCGAGCCCGGGACGCTCGGCAGCGAACGAGACCTCGAGCTCCGGTTTCCTGGCGATCGCCTTCAGGCACGCCGACACCGAGCGCTTGAACGGCTCGGTCGGCGCTTCCTTCGATCCGGGACGGAATTTGATATTGGACGTTGTCATGGTGAACCGGCGATCTGGTTGCCGTCCCGCAGCGAGATGGCGAAGCGCGTGTCTACCGGCTTCCCCATCGTCCCATAGTTGTCGCGGAGCAATCCGCCGAGCACCGCCTTCTTCATCAGGATCAGGGTGCGCTCGACGGAGTTGTTCGGCATGGACTAGCTGAGCGCCACGTTGACCGAGGATTCCGGCAGCTCGACGTTGAAGCAGCGCTGGTAGAACTCGGCGACCAGCGGCCGCTCCAGCTCGTCACACTTGTTGAGGAAGGTGACGCGGAACGCGAAGCCGATGTCGCTGAAGATGTCGGCGTTCTCGGCCCAGGTGATCACCGTGCGCGGGCTCATCACCGTCGACAGGTCGCCATTGGCGAAGGCGTTGCGGGTGAGATCCGCGAGCCGCACCATCTTGTTGACGATGTCGCGGCCTTCCTGCGTGCGATAGTGGCGCGCCTTGGCCAGCACGATCTCCACTTCCTCGTCATGGGCGAGGTAGTTCAGCGTGGTGACGATCGACCAGCGGTCCATCTGACCCTGGTTGATCTGCTGGGTGCCGTGATAGAGGCCCGAGGTGTCGCCAAGGCCGACCGTGTTGGCGGTCGAGAACAGACGGAACGCCGGATGCGGCTTGATCACCTTGTTCTGGTCGAGCAGCGTCAGTCGGCCCGAGACTTCCAGCACGCGCTGGATCACGAACATCACGTCCGGACGGCCGGCGTCATATTCGTCGAACACGAGCGCGATATTGTGCTGCAGCGCCCAGGGCAGGATGCCGTCGCGGAATTCGGTGACCTGCTTGCCTTCCTTGACCACGATCGCGTCCTTGCCGACGAGATCGATGCGGCTGATGTGGCTGTCGAGGTTGACGCGGACGCAAGGCCAGTTGAGGCGGGCCGCAACCTGCTCGATATGGGTCGACTTGCCGGTGCCGTGATAGCCGGTGACCATCACGCGGCGGTTCTTGGCGAACCCGGCGAGGATCGCGAGCGTGGTGGCGCGGTCGAAGCGATAGTCGCTGTCGACTTCCGGCACGTGCGGATCGACTTCGGAATAGGCGGGAACTTCCAGGTCGCTATCGATCCCGAACACCTGCCGGACCGACACCTTCATGTCGGGCAAGCCGACGGGTTCCTGATTCTTGGTCTGGACGGCGGTCGTCATTCATCCTCCGAGGTCCCGGGCATTCCCGAAACCAGATTGATCGTTTGGCTGCGGATTGGGTGCTAAACGCCAGCCTAGCAGAGAGCAACGGTCGGCAGAAGCCCGAGGGCCAATCAAAGTTCCGTTGTTCTATCATGAAGATAGGGCTGGCGTTCGGTTTTTGGAGGGCTGCCCTGCGAATCGCGCCGTACTTTTGTCCGATCGTCGCCGCGGCCTGACCGGAACCGGGCACTTTTCACCCCTGACCCGAGTTGTTAGGTCTGACATCTGCATGCACCCGCCACAGGACTCTTGTGACTTCATTTCTCGATCCCCTGATCACATTCGTTTCGGCCCATGCCTGGCTCGCCTATCTGACGCTGTTTCTGGCTGCCCTGCTGGAAGCCGTGCCGGTGGTCGGCTCGCTGGTGCCGGGCTCGACCATCATCCTGGCGTTGAGCGCACTGGTGCCGGGCGGCGAATTGAAGCTGTGGCCGGTGCTGGCCGCCGCAGCCGTCGGCGCGATGCTCGGTGACGGCACGGCCTACCTGATCGGCTATCGCAGCCAGCGCGAGATCCTGTCGGCCTGGCCGCTCTCCAACTACCCGCGCGTGGTGGCGCAGAGCGAGGCCTTCTTCAACCGCTGGGGCGTGCTGGCGGTGTTCTTCGCCCGCTTCGTGCCGCCGATCCGTGCCTTCGTGCCGCTCACGGCGGGCGCGCTCGGCATGCCGCCACAACGCTTCTACGCGGTCAACATTCCCGCGATCCTGCTCTGGGCGCCGGCGCATGTGCTGCCCGGTGTGCTCGCGGTCACCGCGCTGCATGACTATGCCGGCCTGCCGCACCACGAGCATGTCGGCAAGCATCTGTGGATGTTCGCGGTGGCGGGCTGTGCCGTGATCCTGGCGCTCGCGGTCTGGACCATCCGCCGCCGCCATGGCGGCGGCCTGATCGAAACCGCCAAGCCGACGAAGTAGCTAGATGCTGTTGGTCGCGCCGGCCCGCCCCGGCGCTGGGCCGACATAGCGCGCGCGAGGCCTGATCAGTCTGCCGAGCTGAAGCTGCTCGCTGGCATGCGCGATCCATCCGACGGTGCGGGCCATCGCAAACAGCGCGAGTTCGCTGCCTGCCGGCATCCGCAACGCATGCACCAGCACCGCCAGCGCGTAATCGATATTGACGAATTCACCAGTTGCTTCCGCGATCCGCTCCGGCACTTCCCGGGTGAATTTGCGCGGCGCGCCGGCCCGCGTCAGCGCCTCGAGCAGCGAGATCGCGCGCGGATCGCCCTTCTTGTAGACGCCGTGGCCGAAGCCGGGGAAGCGCTCGCCAAGCGCGACGCGCTCGCGGACCACAGGCGCAACGTCGTTGTCGAGCATCGTCTTGACCAGGCGCGAGGCGAGCACGCCGGCGCCGCCATGCATCGGCCCCTTCAAGGCAACGAGACCCGCAATGACGGCGTCATACAGATTGAGCCCGGTCGATGCCGCGCAGCGCGCGGTGAAGGTGGACGCGTTCAATTCATGATCGGCGAGCAGCACCAGTGCACGGCGGATCAGGTCGGATGCATGCTTGTGGTCGGGCGCCCACACCCGCGCCACCTGCTGATGTAGCGGTTCGGCCGACGGCACGGCGTTGAGCATGGTCGCGACCAGCAGCCGCAAGATGCGGCCGCCGACCATCGCGCGGCCATCCGGCGCGCGGGTGAAAGCGCCGGGATCGGCGCTTGCCGCCAGCGCCAGCACAGCAACGGTGCGGTCGATCGGCTGCGCCCGCCGCGCGGCCTCCGCGATCGCCCGCATCTCATCGGAGACGTGCGGACAATTGTCGGCGGCGAACGGATCGACGCCGGTGACGTCCCACAGCAGCGTCGCGGTGTGCTCCAGCGTATCCCGTTCAGCGAGATCGACGCAGTTCACGCCGCGATAGATCGGACCCTGTTCGGTAATAGTGGCGATCGCCGAATCCATCACCGGCAGTTCAGCGTCGAAATTGCGGAACCCGCGCGGCTCGGGCGACGGCACCCGGCGCTCCTTCAGGCCCCTGATGTCCTCGGCGCGGTAGCGGTGGCTGCGCGAATCCGGCGACGGCTCGGAGCGGATCAGCCCGCGGCTGACATAGGCGTAGAGGGTCGCCGGCGAGATCGCGAGCTCGGCGGCGGCCTCACGGGCGGAGAGGTAAAGCTCGGCGGATTTTTTCATATTGATTGATATAATCAAGATTGATGAACTCGTCGAGAGGGCCGACCTTTACGGGGTGAAGCAAGGAGATCGGGCCATGAACATGATTCTCACCAAGAGCCAGATCGGTCTGGACGGCGTTCCCGCCGCCGAGACCGTGCTGAGCCATGTCGACGGCGAGCGCGGCGAACTGATCATCGCCGGCGAGCACGTCGCCAACCTCGCGGGCAAGTCGAGTTTCGAGGGCGTTACCGCGCGGCTGTGGAACGGCGCCACCGGCAAGTCGCTAAGCGAAGCCAATGTCCGCGCCAGCCTCGGCGCCGCCCGCGAACGCGCCTTCACCCGGCTGCCGGACCTGCTGCCGGCGACCCGCGGCATGTCGATCGTCGACGGCTTCCGCGCCGCCATCGCGGGACTGCGCAGCGAGAACGGGCTGGAGCATGAGGCGACCATTGTCGGCGCCTTCCCGGTGATCGCCGGCGCCCTGGTCCAGCGCGCCAGGGGGCACGAACCGATCGCGCCCGAGGCGAATGCCAGCCACGCCGCTGACACGCTGCGGATGCTGCTGGGCCACATGGCCGAGCCGCGCGAGGCGGCCGCGCTCGATGCTTATTTCGTCACGGTCTGCGATCACGGCATGAATGCATCGACCTTCACCACGCGGGTGATCGCCTCGACGCAGGCCGACCTGTTCGCGGCCATCACCGGCGGCTATTGCGCGCTGACCGGCCCGCTGCATGGCGGCGCGCCGGAACCGGTGCTCGAGATGCTGGATGCGATCGGCACGCGGGAGCGCATCAAGCCATGGGTCGACGGCGCACTGGCGCATGGCGAACGGCTGATGGGCTTCGGCCACCGCGTCTACCGCGTGCGCGACCCACGCGCCGACGTGCTGAAGGTCGCGATCGAGCGCCTCGAGGCCAGTGGTGCCGACCTGCCGTTTGCCGGCGAGGTCGAAGCCTATATCCGCGAGGCGTTGCGGAAGAAGAATCCGGAGCGGCCGCTCGAGACCAATGTCGAGTTCTTCACCGCGATCCTGCTCGACGCCCTGAAGATCCCGCGACAGGCCTTCACGCCGATCTTCGCGGTGGCCCGCGCCGCCGGCTGGACCGCGCACGCGCTCGAGCAGCGCCGCACCGGGCGACTGATCCGGCCGAGTTCGTCCTATGTCGGGGCAGTGCCGAAGGGCTGAGAGCCCAATGGAAACAGCGCAGCCCGGATGGGCCAAGCGACATCCGGGCTACGGTGGCGAAACCACAAACGGCGACGCAGGCGAGAGTTCAGGCCTCGCGCACCACGGTCTTCAGATAATTATACGCCTTGATGATCTCGATCAGGCGATCCTCGGTGGAGCGGTCGCCGCCATTGGCGTCGGGATGGTGCTGCTTCACCAGCGCCTTGTATTTCGACTTGACGTCTTCGAGCGTCGCCCCGGCGCCAAGCCCCATCACCAGCAATGCCTTGCGCTCGGCGTTCATGACCTTGCGGGTCTCGGGCTTCGGCTCCGCGCCACCCGGTCCCGGACGCCAGCGGCCACGACCGTTGAGCTCGGAGAACACATGGAACGGATCGGAGGCGGCATCGAGGCCGCTCTCCTTCTTGCCGTTGTTGGCACCCATCTTCCAGGTCGGACGGTGACCGGTCAGCGCATCCTTCTGGTAGCGTGCGACGTCGTCAGGATTCATGCCCTGGAAGAAATTGTAGGACTGGTTGTACTCGCGGACGTGATCGAGGCAGAAGTGCCAATACTCGCGCGAATTCTCGCGGCCCTTCGGCGCGCGGTGCGCGCCCTTGTTCTGGCAACCCGCCCACTCGCAGGTCACAGCCTGCTCGCCGGCCTGCGCCTGGCGCTTCGCACTCACCTTGGTCGGCTTGATGCGAATGGAGTCGAAGAATTTTGATGAATCGATCGGCATGTTCTCTTTGACTACGCAATGCACAATTCTTCAAGTCTTGACATTGTGCAGACCTTGTTTCCCCTTGCACCATTGACGAAAAGCCGTCGCGAACCTAACTCCGCGCCATGAGCACCAAAGACGCTATCATAAACAAGTTGCGTGAAGCTTTCTTGCCGGAAAGCCTCGACGTGATCGACGAGTCACATCTGCATGAAGGCCACGCCGGCCACAGGCCAGGCGGGGAGACGCATTTCAGGGTATATATTGTGTCTCCGGCCTTCGAAGGGAAGAGCCGGATCGAACGCCATCGCACGATTAATGCGACACTCGCGCAGGAACTCGCCGGCTCGGTGCATGCGCTGGCGATCCACGCACACGCCCCCGGGGAAAAGCCGCGCTAGTCCGTGCTTGCCGCAAGACGCCACGCCGGTTTTCCGTTATTGAGGACGAATACTCCGGCGATCGACCTGCTTCATATGTGAGCAGGACATTGCGGTTGGTATCGCCGCCGATTTGGATGGGGCCGTTCATGATCGCTCGCTGGCCACGTTTCCGGTCGACCATCGTCGCCTCCGGCCTGCTCCTGATCTGCGCGATGCGTCCGGCGGCGGCGCTGGATATGCCGAGCCCGTTCGTCCAGGAGGTGTTGATCAAGAGCATCCTGGTCTCGCTCAACGATGCGGTGGCCGCGAACGATTTCAGGGTATTTCACACCAAGATCTCGAAGCCGTTCCGCGATCAGTTTTCGCCCGACAAGCTGAAGACCATCTTCAAGGATCTGGTCGAGAAGCACGCGGTGTTCGACGCCGTGGTCGCCAAGCCGATCGTCCTCGATGAGAACGCCAAGATAGACGACAAGGGCGTGTTACGGCTGAATGGCCATTTCGACACTGCGCCCAAGCAGGTGAAGTATCAGCTTGGCTTCATTTCCTCCGACGGCGCGTGGAAGCTGTCCGGCATCTCGATCGATATCCAGTAGCTTCTGGTAGACCACCAGTCCCGTCATCCTGAGGTGCGAGGCCTTGCGAGCCTCGAAGGATGCACGGCCACCAGTCGGGCCGTCGACCTTTCGAGACGCGCGCGATGCGCGCTCCTCAAGCGACAAAGGCGGAGCCTTTGCACGGGGGTGTCGGTTCCAGCAAAATTCCAGCAGCTAGAACGCCGTTCCCGCCCGCTTCGGCTTCCGCTCGTCGAGTTCGGCCGCCTCGCGCGGCACCGCGACGATGCGCAGCGCGGTGATGCGGTTGCGCTCGCGGCGGAGCACGCGGAAACGGAAGCCGTGGAAGGTGAAGCTCTGGCCGCGATCGGGGATCGAGCGCGCCTCATGGATCACGAGCCCGGCGACGGTGGTCGCCTCCTCGTCCGGCAGGTGCCAGTCCATCGCGCGGTTGAGATCGCGGATCGGCACCGAGCCGTCGACCACCACCGAGCCGTCCGGCTGGGCGCGGACACCGGCGACGACGACGTCGTGCTCGTCGGAGATGTCGCCGACGATCTCTTCC
>CALRXG020000134.1:0-14441 GCA_943372075.1 Bordetella parapertussis
CATGTCCTACCAGTTCGGCACGAACTGGTCGGTCTTTTCCGACAAGGCCGGTCCCGTCATTGGTCCGTTGATGGCCTACGAGGTGCTGACGGCCTTCTTCCTTGAGGCCGGCTTCCTTGGCGTGATGCTCTTCGGCATCAACAAGGTCGGGCCGAGACTGCATTTCGTGGCGACCTGCATGGTCGCGCTCGGCACCTTCATTTCCGCCTTCTGGATTCTGTCGGTCAATAGTTGGATGCAGACACCGACCGGCTTCGAGATCGGCGCCAACGGCCAGTTTCTGCCCGGCCCGAGCTGGTGGGCGATCGTTTTCAATCCAAGCTTCCCCTATCGCCTCGTTCACACCGTCATCGCCGCTTACCTCACAACGGCGTTCGTGGTCGGCGCGGTCGGTGCTTGGCATCTTCTCAAAGACAAGACGAATCCGGGCGCGCGCAAAATGTTCTCCATGGCGATGTGGATGGCGGCGATTGTCGCACCGATCCAGATCTTCGCCGGCGATCTGCACGGCCTTAATACGCTTGAGCACCAGCCCGCCAAAGTGATGGCGATGGAGGGGCACTACGACAGTCATCCTGAAGGTGCGCCGCTCATCCTGTTCGGTATCCCCAACAGCGCCGAGAAGCGCGTCGACTACGCCCTTGAGATTCCGAAGGCGTCCTCCCTCATCCTGAAGCACGATCTTAATGCGCCCCTGGCCGGACTCGACACGATTCCCGAGGATCAGCATCCTCCGGTTGGCGTGGTCTTCTGGTCCTTCCGCATCATGGTCGCTCTGGGTTTCGCGATGCTGGGGCTCGGCTTTTGGAGCCTCGCCGCCCGGTATCGCAAACGCCTTTACGATTGGCCGTTGCTGCATCGCGCTGCGATCGCAATGGGGCCGAGCGGTTTCGTGGCGGTGATCGCCGGCTGGGTCACAACCGAGGTCGGGCGTCAGCCTTTCACAGTCTACGGCCTGCTGAGGACGGCGGAATCGGCGGCGCCCTTGGAGGCACCCGCTGTCGCCGCCTCATTGGTCGCGTTCATCGTTGTTTACTTCGCGGTTTTCGGCGCGGGGACCTTCTACATTCTGAAGCTAATGGCCAAACCACCGCAGCCCCACGAGACAGCCGATCCGTCGGGTGGAAAGCCTATCCGCGCCGCCGGCATCACCCCGGCAGTGGCCGTCGAAGGGAGAGCGTCGTGATGATCGATCTCACCATCATCTGGGCAGCGATCATCGCTTTTGCCGTGGCAGCCTATGTCGTCATGGACGGGTTCGATCTCGGAATCGGTATCCTGTTCCCCACGTTTCGAGTTGGCGGCGAGCGCGACCGCGCCATGAACAGCATCGCGCCGGTTTGGGACGGCAACGAGACCTGGCTAGTCCTCGGCGGCGGCGGCCTGATGGCCGCGTTCCCGCTTGCGTACGCAATCGTGCTTCCGGCCCTCTACGCTCCGCTCATCGCAATGCTGCTTGGCTTGGTATTTCGCGGCGTCGCCTTCGAATTCCGGTGGCGTGATCCCGGCCATCGACGGTTCTGGGATATAGCCTTTTGCGGCGGGTCGGTTGTCGCCACTATCGCTCAGGGGATCACGCTCGGCGCGCTTCTTCAAGGCATCCATGTCGAGGGCCGGGCCTATGGCGGCGGCTGGTGGGACTGGCTCACCCCGTTCACCCTTCTTACGGGTGTGAGCCTAGTGGCGGGATACGCACTGCTCGGAGCGGGGTGGTTGATCTGGAAGACTGACGGCCCAACGCAGGCCCATGCGCGCAAACATGCTCGCATGCTCACGATCGCCCTTGTCGGGGCAATCGTCGCTGTCAGCACGGCGACTCCCTTTCTCGATGCCAGCTATTACCAACGTTGGTTCGGCTGGCCGGGTGTGCTCGCGGCGGCCCAAATGCCTCTGCTCGTCGCCATTGCCGCATTTATTCTCTGGCGATCGATCGACCGCGGCCGTGACTGGCTGCCGTTTGCAATGACACTTCTTTTGTTCGGTCTCTCGATGGCGGGGTTGGCGATTTCGATCTGGCCCGATGTGATCCCCGGCAGGGTGTCCATCTGGGATGCCGCCGCGCCCGAACGAAGCCAGGTCTTCATGCTGATCGGTGCAGGCCTGCTCGTCCCGGTTATCCTGGCCTACACAGCCTGGGCCTATTGGGTCTTCCGAGGCAAAGTCGATGAAACTGGATACCACTGACAAGGCTTTGCCGAAGCTCTGGAAACGTCTGATGTGGTTCGCCGCCATCTGGCTTGCCAGCGTCCTGGTGTTGACGCTGGTCGCTTTCGTTATCCGAGCGGTTCTCAAAACCTGATGCAAATTCAGGGCGTCTACGCCGCGACCATCGGACCATTTGGCTGCAATATCCAGATGTACCGGTGGCTCAATCCGCGGAAAGTCATGCAATAGGGATCGCTCGAAAATCGTGATCCATATAGCTATTTGCCGATCTCGCTGTCTCCTTTGCCGAGGGTTCCTCCTTTAAGCTTGCGTTAAGTTTGAGATGTTGCCTCGGGCGATTGGAAACGGGGGAAGGACGTTGAAGCCCGGTAAACTGATCGCCCGCCGAAGCGCGTTGCAGATCATCGCGAACTCGGCCGCTCTGTTAGGGGCGGGGGCGCTTGGGGGCTGCCAGACTGACATATTGGCGAGCGCCAGCACTAAGGCAACTGCTCCTGTCCCGCGCAGGCTGCGAGCAGAAATGGCAACTCTGAACATGGAATTAGGATCGCCGATCCTTCTGCGCGTGTTCAAGGTGGAAGCCGAGCTCGAAGTCTGGAAGGAAGATCGCAAAGGCCGCTTCGTGCTCCTGAAAACCTATCCAATCTGTAAGTGGTCAGGAGATCTCGGCCCGAAGATCACGGAAGGAGACCGGCAGACGCCGGAGGGCTTTTATGACATCACGCCGGCGCAGATGAACCCGAACTCGGAGTACTATCTGTCGTTCAATCTCGGCTTCCCGAACGCCTTCGATCGTGCCCATGAGCGCACCGGAACCCATCTCATGGTGCATGGCGATTGCTCTTCGCAAGGCTGCTACGCGATGACCGACGCGCAAATCCTGGAAATCTTCGCACTCGGCCGGGAGTCCTTCTCCGGCGGACAGAGATCTTTCCAAGTGCAAGCTTTCCCGTTCCGCATGACCCCCGCCAACATGGCCAGGCATCGCGGAAACCCCCACATGCCGTTCTGGCGCATGCTCAAGGACGGCAACGATCATTTCGAGGTGACGCACCGCCCACCTAAAGTCGATGTCTGCAATAAACGCTACGTGTTCAATGCGTTCGCGCCAGGAGACGATGCCATTCAGTTGAAATTCGATCCATATGGTGAATGCCCGGCCTATGAAGTGCCACCGGAGATCGCTCAGGCGGTGCGGAAAAAGCAGCGCCGTGATGACCAGGAGTTCGAGCAACTCGTCTCGCAGGGCGTGGAAACTGCCCCGATCAAGAGCGGGCGCGATGGGGGAATGCACCCGACTTGGGTCTCAAAATTGCGCCCGCGAGAAATTATCGATGAGCACGGCAATCTCAAGCTAGTCGTTAGTAAGACCGACTTCAGCCAATAATTCCTGGCAATCCTTCTCGTCGACTCGATGGACGTGGCGCCGAAGCTCTGGCAACATTTATGCTGCCGTACGAAAAAGCAAGTTAAGATGGGTGCAGGCTCCCGCAACCATCTTTGCTGGCGTCGATCGCAAGTTATGATCGACGCCGGTCCCCGCAACCAAGCTTCGGACCGACCGGTTCCGAGAAAAAGGCCCGCCTCACGGCGGGCCTTTTTCGTTCTCGATGTGGCGCGTCCTGATCTTGCACGGCTCACGACGTTGAACTGTTGCAGGCGGTCTCCGCCGGTGCTTCGTCCACGTTCGGGTCAGCGGCCGCGGTTGCCCAGGCCAGTTCGACCAGCGTCACGATTCGCCGTCCGGCGCCGTCGAGCTGGCAGACGATCAGGCCTTGCTCCTCGATATAGGTCAGAAGATGCCGCGCGCGGCGCAGTGAGTGGGTGCCGTAGGCGCGCGCGATCGCGGCATCGCTCGGGCAGGGCCAGCCTTCCTTCGCCGCGCGGGCGATCATCATGAAGACGCCCTGCATGTCCTCGGGCAGCAGTGAGGCGCGCAGCGAGACGTCCTGCCACGCGTCGTCCTCGGCCATCTCGGTGCCGAGCCCGGCGCGGGCCCGCGTCAGCATGCGGCGGAAATCGGTCAGCTCCGGCACGACAGCACCGAGGCCCTCGATACGGCAGCGGACCACGAATTCCTGATACAGCACGCCGATGGCGCGGAAGCTCGCATCCGGCTCGGCGAGGATCGCACGCAGGATCCGGTCCAGCCGGTCGCGCCGCTCGGCCAATTGCTCGGCGCTGAGCGGCTGTTCCGCAGCCTCGGGTGCTGGTTCCGGTGCCGGCGACTTCGCCGCCATCAATTGGCTGAGCAGGTCGGGCGATGGTGCCCGGCGCGGCGCCCTGGTCGTTGTTTCGGGCGGTGGAGCCGCGAGGATGATCGCGCGCGCATCTTCCAGCGCCGCTTCGGGCAGCGGCATCAGCCGCGGCGCCGCGTTGCGCGGCTGGGTATCGGTCGGGCCGATGCGCAAGCCGAGCGGACGGCGCGACAGCGCAGGTCCCAGCGCCATGAATTGTCCGCGCTCGAGATCGCGGAATGCCTCGGCCTGGCGCCGTTCCATGCCGAGCAGGTCGGCGGCGCGCGCCATGTCGATGTCCAGGAAGGTGCGGCCCATCAGAAAGTTCGACGCCTCGGCCGCGACGTTCTTGGCGAGCTTCGCCAGCCGCTGGGTCGCGATGATCCCGGCAAGCCCACGCTTGCGGCCGCGGCACATCAGATTGGTCATCGCGCCGAGCGAGAGCTTGCGCGCCTCGTCGGTCACTTCGCCCGCGACGGCCGGCGCGAACAATTGCGCCTCGTCCACCACCACCAGCATCGGATACCAATGGTCGCGGGCGACGTCGAACAGCCCGCCGAGGAAGGCCGCGGCGCGCCGCATCTGGTTCTCGGCGTCGAGCCCTTCGAGGTTGAGCACCGTGGAGACGCGATGGATCCGCACCCGCTCGCCGGCGACCTGCAGGCTGCGCTCGGTGTGATCCTCGGCGTCGATCACGAGGTGACCGAAGCGCTCGGCGAGAGTGACGAAGTCGCCTTCCGGATCGATGATGGTCTGCTGCACCCAGGGCGCGCTCTGTTCCAGCAGGCGCCGCAGCAGATGGGATTTGCCGGAACCCGAATTGCCCTGCACCAGCAGGCGCGTGGCCAATAGCTCCTCGAGGTCGATGGCCGCCGAAGCGCCGGCCGTCGTTTGTCCCATCTCGATCGCGACCGTCATGCTTCGACTCAAATCATCCTTGCGAAGACGCGACTTAACAAGCTGACCACGCCCCGTCGAGCGAACCGCACGACGTCATCCCCAGGCATGGCCGCAGTGGTTGACGATAATGCTCGCCTGGCGAGATCACGATTGATCGAGCCACTACAACGTGTTTAGCTCGCCTGTCTGATGAAATTCCCTTTCGAATAAGTTGCCGTTCAGCTGCGCAATCCGGCATCGATTCGGATGCGCGCCTCATTTGATCAATCCGTCGAACTCGATGCCTGAGTTCAATTATGACGCGTTCATTTCCTACCGCCGGTCCGACGGGATTGCCGTTGCGCGGTGGCTGAGACGCGCCCTCGTCGGCTTTCGCCTTCCTGCCGCGCTGCGCGGTGTCTATGGCCGGAAGCTGCGCGTGTATCTCGATTCGGCCTATGAACGGGGCACCAGCGATTTCTACGCGCAGAGCATCAAGCCGGCGCTCCTCTCCTCGCGATATCTGATTGTCGTGGCGACGCCGAACGCGATGCGGCGGCCGGGAGGCGCCGAGGACTGGATCGAGCGCGAGATCAGCGATTTCGCCGGCGGTCCTGGTGCCGGAAACGTCGTCGTCGTGAGGGGAGCAGGCGATTTTGACGGACCGCTGCCGGGCAACCTGAAGGCCTCGTTCCCGAATATCGAGATCGTCGATCTGAGGGGCGCGGGACCGTTCTGGTTCTTGAGCTTCTCGCGGGTGGTTCGCCTGAGCTCGGAAAAGCTGAAGATCGTCGCGCCCCTGTTCGACATCCCCCCGGACGAGATGCCACGGCTCCGGCAAGAAGAAGAGAGGCGCCAGCAGACGCAGTTGGGAGCAATCGCGGGGGCAACGCTCGGGACGCTGGTCGCGGTGGGCGGACTCGGCGTACTGGCGTTGATCAACCAGCACAAGGCCGTCCGCGCCAACGACGACAGCATGTTCGCGGCATCGAGCATGGTGGCGGAGGCGCTCAACCTGAGCACCAGCGATACCGCGACCTCGCGGACGCGTGGGCTGATCATCGGGCGCGGCTGCGATCTGCTCGACAAGGCCGATCAGGGAACGACGAGCGATCCGCCGATCAGCGGCATCGTGACCTGCCGGCTTGAGCGCGCAACTCACCGCGAGGCGCTGGACGAAGACAATGAGGCGCGAAAGGACTTCGGCGAAGCCATCGAGCGCGCAACGCTCAGCCATCAGAGCCGTCCGCGCGTCGATGCGGCGCTGGCCGTCCTGCAGGCGCGACAAGCCTATGCCGAGTATCTGGTGCGACAGAAGGATGTGGACGGCGCCAGCCGCGCCTATGCGGATCTGCTCGATAATGCCCGTAGCCTCGGCAAGGAGCATGACGGGCGGGCTCAGTTCATCCGGTTTGAGGCCGAGGCGCTGGGGCAGGCCGGCGACTTGCACGCCGCCGCAAATCGCCATCAGGAGGCTGCCGACAGTTACGACGCGGGTGCCGACGCACTGAAGCGCCTACTCGACGCCCGCAAGGCCGACGCTCGCACCGCGGACGATCAGATCGTCGCGTGGCGTGTGCGCCTGTTCCGGCTGGCCGGACAGCAATATGCCGTGGTTGATCGGCTCGATTCCGCCGCCGAGCAGTTCAAGCTCGCAGCCGCCGCCGGCGCATCCGGCGAGCGCAAGCCGGCAGATGCATCCATCGCATACCAGGTAGCCGTCGCCCAGACCTACACCCTGTTGATCGAGCGCAGGCGGGGCAATGTCGCTGCCGCTGCGGATGCCAGGCAGCAGGCTCTCAATACCATCGACGCGATCGCGGGCGCTGATGCGGGGGCCGGCCTCAAGCAGCAGGCCGCCGACCTCAAGCGCTGGATCGAACAACAGGGGAATTGACGATGGACATCTCCGGCGGCGCGCGGCTGGTGACCGCCATGCTGGCGTCGTTTGTCGTGAGCGCGGCCGTGCTCGGCGGCGCCGGATATTCGGCGTCGCGCATTCTGGTCGCGCCGCAGCGAGATGTCTTCCGGGCCGCGGCGTTCGACATGGAGCTGGCGCGCGGCTGGTGGTGCGAGCTCGACGACAGCGAATATGTCTGCTCGCCGCCCGGCAAGCCGCCTCATGCCGCCATCGCAATCATCGCCATGAAGGAGCGCAACTCGGAGGACAATCTACAGGCCTACGAGGCGCATCTGAAGCAACGGCAAAGGATCGGGGACGAAAGCACGGGCAAATTGTCGGAGATTCGTTTTGTCAGGCGCAACGTGATCGGATCGCACGAATGGGTCGAGGCGCTGCATTCCGGATCGGAGCTTGCCAATTTCGATACGTACTATCTCGCCACCAACACATCAGAGCTCGGCATTCTCGTCACGCTGTCGGTGCACAAGGATTATGCCGATCAATACGTCGCAGAGCTCAGGCAAATGATCACGACGCTCAAGATCTATCAGAGGTGAGTTCCCCGACTCGCGAAAAACCTGCGCGATACCGTGTGCTCGTGCTGACAGGCATCATCGGGAGTTATTCCCGATGTTGTCGGGAGTGCTTCCCCGCCGCGTGGTTCCGTCATGGGAGCCTGCGCCGAAAGTCGAATACGTCACGGATTCTTGCCGCGCACGCGCCGCGCACAGATGAAGATAGAAGCGCTCTAAGAGCGATTCCAGAAAGCAGCGGCTGCTAGTTCTTTTCTCGGCGGGGCCGTGGCGTTACGGCTGCCTCATCAGTCGCATGGGGCGTGACAAGTGGGAATGCTGGGTGCTGGAGCGAAAGCTCCGATCGTTGTTTGTGTAGGAATGGCGTTAGCGGGATATGCAACGGCGGGAGCCGCGCAGACCGCGGGAAGCGGGCAGGGCGCAGCGGTGTTGCCGCCGGTAACCGTGGAGGCGCCGAAGCAACGGACCCAACCGCGCGCGACGGCGTCGCGCGGTTCGCGCGCGGCGCGCAGCGACCGGCCGAGGCACGCTGCCAATCGCAACGTACCGAGTGCTCCACCGCATGCCGAGACGGTGGCGAGCCGCGGCTCGTTCCGCGACGGCAATGGTCCGATCCAGGGCTACGTCGCGCATCGCACGCTGGCGGGAACCAAGACCAACACGTCGATCCTCGAGGTGCCGCAGTCGATGTCGGTGATCGGCGCCGACCAGATCCGCGACCAGGGCGCGCGCTCGGTGGTGCAGGCCATCGGCTACACCCCGGGCATCGTCACCAACAGCCCGAACGACACGCGCTTCGAGTCGATCTGGATCCGCGGTTTCCAGGCGCAGCTCTTCCTCGACGGCATGCGGCTGCCCTACGGTGCAGCCACTTTCGGCCAGCCGAAGCTCGATCTCGCGCTGCTGGAGCGGGTGGAGGTGCTGCGCGGGCCGTCCTCCTCGCTCTATGGCCAGGCCCCTCCCGGCGGCTTCGTCAACATGGTCAGCAAACTGCCGACGGCCACGCCGCTGAATTCGTTCGAACTGCTCGCCGACAATTGGGGCAAGGTGCAGGCCAATTTCGATGTCGGCGGCGTCGGCGCGGTGAACCAGAAGGGCGATCTGTTCTGGCGCATCGCCGGCACGGTCCATGGCGGCGGAACACAGGTCGATTTCGTCAATGACTTCCGCGGCGCCATCGCGCCGTCCATCACCTACAAGCCTGACCTCGATACCACCTTCACGTTCCTCGGCGGCTATCAGCGCGACATCACCGGGCTGGCGCTGCAATTCATGCCGGCGGTCGGCACGCTCTACGCCAATCCCAACGGCCGCATTCCCCTGACCAAATTCCTCGGCGAGCCCGGCTTCGATCATTTCGACCGCACCCAGGCCTGGGTCGGCTATCAGTTCGAGCACTCGTTCAACGAAGTCTGGACGGTGCGGCAGAACGTTCGCTATTTCGACCTTCAGACCAACACCTATGCGGTCGCGGGCGCCGGCGCGCTGGTGCAGACGGCGTTGCAGCCGGATTTGCGGACGCTCAATCGCGGCGCGTTCTCGTTCCCGGAGAGTGCCAGTTCCGTTACCCTGGACAATCAGGCCGAGGCGCGGTTCGCGACCGGCCCGCTCGCGCACACCATGCTGTTTGGCGTCGACTATCGTCACATCGACAGCTCAATCGACATGCGTGTCGGCGCCGCGCCTCCGATCGACCTCTACAATACCGTCTATGGTGCATCGATCGCGTTCCCAACGATCAAGACCAACAATTCCAGCCAGACGCAGGATCAGACCGGCCTCTATGTGCAGGACCAGATCGCACTTGACCGGTGGCGGCTGACCCTGAGCGGTCGCAGCGACTGGGTCACCACCGACTCGACGAATTTCCTGACCAACAAGCAGACCAACCAGAACGACCAGGCGTTCACCGGACGCGCCGGCCTGAGCTACATCTTCGATTCCGGCATTGCGCCCTACATTGCGTATGCGACCTCGTTCCAGCCGACGCTCGGGGTGACCGCGACGGCTCCGCTGCGCCCGACCACCGCCAAGCAGGCCGAGATCGGCGTCAAGTACCAGCCGTCCGGCACCAACCTGCTGCTGACCGCGGCGTTGTTCGACATGACGCAGCAGAACGTCGTGACGCCGTCGGCCATTCTGGGCTTCAGCGAACAGACCGGCGAAGCGCGGTCGCGCGGTGCGGAATTCCAGGCACAAGCCAGTCTGGCGGAAGGTCTGAAGCTGGTCGCGTCCTACGCCTACACCGACACGCTCACGACCAAGACGAACACGCCGTCCCAACTCAACAAGCACCTTCCGATCCAGCCGATGAACCAGGCGGCGCTGTGGGCCGATTATACGTTCCAGCAAGGTCAATTCGCCGGCTTCGGCTTCGGCGCGGGCGTGCGCTACATCGGCGATTCCTATCCGGATCTCGCCAATTCGTTCTCGATCCCGAGCTACACGCTGTTCGACGCCGCCGTGCACTATGATCTGTCGAATCTCGACCGCAGGCTGCGCGGCGTCACGCTCGCAGTGAACGCCACCAATCTGTTCGACAAGTACTATATCGCCTCCTGCACGACGCTGAACTCCTGCTTCCTCGGGTCCGGGCGGACGGTGATCGGCAGCGTTCGCTATACCTGGAATTGATGGAAGGCCGCTCCGCATGACGCCGCGATCGATCCGCCTCTGGACGAGCATCCACAAATGGACGAGCCTGGTCTGCACGCTGTTCCTGCTGATGCTGTGCATCACCGGGCTGCCGCTGATCTTTCACGATGAGATCGACGCGGCGTTGGGCGCCACCATTGAGCCCGATCAGGCGCCGGACAATGCGCCACTGCTCAGCTTCGACCGGATTATCGAGATCGCGCGTGCGGCGCAGCCAAGCCAGGTGGTGACGATCGTCGGCGCAGACGACGAGAACCCGATCTGGCACGTCTATATGGCATCGACGGTCGCTGCGCCGAAAACCGAGGTGATCGTCAGCGTCGATTCGCGCACCGGACGGGTGCTCCACGTCGGCGCTGCCGCCCGTGGCGCGGTCACCAAATTCCTGCTCGATCTGCATACGGATTTGTTTCTGGAGCAGCCGGGCATGCTGTTTCTCGGCGCCATGGGTCTTTGTTTCCTGCTCGCGATCGTGTCCGGCGTCGTCGTCTATGGGCCGTTCATGCGGCGGCTGAATTTCGGCACCATCAGGCCGCGCCGTCGTCTGTACTGGCTCGACCTGCACAATCTGCTCGGGATCGTCGTCCTGGCGTGGACGGTCGTCGTCGGCGTGACCGGCGTCATCAACACGCTGTCGACGCAGATCGCGCAGCATTGGCAGCGGACCGAACTTGTTGCCATGCTGGGGCCATGGCGCAACGCGCCGGTGCCGCCGAAACTGGCGTCGGCGCAGGGCGCGATCGATACCGCGCTTGCGCATGCGCCGGGCATGAAAGTGCAGTCCGTTGCGATGCCCGGATCGCAGTTTGCCGGCGGCCATCATTACGGCGTCTATCTGCGTGGCAATCAGCCGCTGACCTCGCGGCTGCTCAAGCCCGTGCTGATCAATGCCGATGACGGTACGTTTGGCGAGACCAGGGACATGCCGCTCTATGTCCAGGCATTGTTCGTGTCACGTCCGTTGCATTTTGGGGACTACGGCGGAATGCCGCTGAAGATCATCTGGGCGTTGCTCGACCTCGCGACCATCATCGTGCTCGGCAGCGGCCTTTATCTCTGGGCGGCGAAGCTGCGCAAGGCGCCGGCGCCCGCGCCAATCGCGGCAGGCCAGTCGTTCGTCGCGAGCGCGGAGCGATCCTGATGCCGGCCGCAAAACGTTCGATCACGCAAATCTTCCTGGCGCCGGTGCTGCTCTGCGCCGTGATCGCCTTCGGGCTGATCTCCGCGCTGCTCGGCGACGGTATCTGGGATCAGGCATCGTGGCTCGCACTCGCGGTGCCGCTGGTCGTGATCGTGTTCTATGTCGGCCGGCGCGGGAATCGGTAAGCAGACCGGTCGAACGCCATCATCGTTGCACGTTTTGTGCAGACCGGTGCTCCGATGGACGGTAGGCCTCGCCGCCGCCGCCCTGCTGAGCACTTCGCCGCGGTTCGGGCGGTCGCCATGTCACGCCCTGTTCGGCGAGCAGATTGTTTCCCCACTCGGCCAGCGGGGTCAGCAGTGCGACCAGCTCGAAACCCCGCTCCGTCAGCGCGTAGATCGACCGTTCGGATGAAACCTTGCTCTGCCGGACCGCGCCGTCGGCGATCAAGTCCCGCAGCAGGCTGGACAAGACTTGCTGGCGAACGCCCGCGATCGAGTTGCGCAATTCGCCGAAGCTGAGTTCGTTCAGCGAAAGCAGATGAAGCACCCGAACCTTCCACTTGCCCGCGACGATCTTGAGGACTGTCTCGACCGGGCAGGGGTCCGGTGCGGGGCGCTTGCGCTGATAGGCCATGGTGTCCTCGGTCAGAAATTAATGTGTCTGGCTGGCCCACGATTGATGTGGGACGATCACTTGATCGGAACGGCGTAACCAGCTTGCCATCGGCTACAGATCGCAAGGTCCTTTATGGGTAACTCGATGAGCGGTCGGATTCTCAACCTGCTTCTGTGGGCGGGCGTGGCTTATTTCTGCTGCATGGCGGTGGCGCATTTCTTCGGAATTAAGGTCCCGATCCTGTTCGTCTACTACGATACACCCTACTATGCCTACCAGGACAAGATCATCTCGTTCGCGGTCGTGGCGTATATCTGCCTGTTTGCCTCCGCGGCACGTTCAGGTGAGGTTCTCTTCGCATTGGTCGCGATCTGGGTCACCGTTCTGGGACTTTGCGCCGTCAATCTTTCCGACGCGCTGCAGACAGTTCTCTCCGGCAGGTCCACGCTGCCTTACTGGTTGCAGACCGCCGCCATCGCGGCCTACGCTCTGTGCCTCACGATCTTCTCGCGGCAGCCGCGAAACCTGTCGGCACACTGAGGGCGAAGCACGATGGTGCGGCCGGAATTGATCTTCCATAATGGCAGAGTGTTCACGGCGGACGCCGCTGCGGGGCGCGCCGAGGCGATGGCGGTGGCCGGCGGCACGATCGTCGCCGTCGGGAGCGATCTCGATGTCAAGGGCCTCGCCGGTCCCGGAACCAGGATGGTGGACCTCGGCGGCGGCATGCTGTTGCCCGGTATCGTCGACGTGCATAACCACCATCTCCGTGGCGGGCAAGCCGACCTCTATGAATTGAAACTCTTGCCGACGATGTCGCTCGATGCGGTGCTCGAAGCTGTGCGCGCGCGATGCGCGACGACGAAACCGGGCGAGTGGGTCTTTGGCGGCATCTGGGGCAGTCAACTGGTCGAGGTGATCGGCCGTGCAAGTTCGCTGGCGGCGCTCGATGCCGTTTCCGGCGCGCATCTGGTGATGCTGCGCGACGACAGCCAGCACAACCGGTGGGTCAACTCCCGTGCGTTGGAATTGATCGGGATCGACGATGGCACTCCCGATCCCCCGGACGGTCAAATCCTGCGCGATGCGGAGACCGGGGCGGCGACCGGGCTGTTGCTGGAGCGGGCCTCGGGGCTGGCCGAGCAGGCGGTCGAGCGCAGCATCCCGGATATTGCGGAGCGCAACAAGGCGTCGTGCCGCCGCGCGGTTGAGATTCTCAACGGCTTCGGCGTCACCGCCTTTCAGGATGCGACCACGACGCTCGCGTTCCTGGAGGCGCTGGCCGCGCTCGATCATGCGAACGAACTCAACGGCTGGTGCGTCGCCTCGCTGCCCGGGCAGCGGACGCTGTCGGGCGCCGATCTCGTCGGCGACGCACTGATCATGCGCCGCGAGACCTATCGCACCCGCCACGTCCGCCCCGATTTCATCAAGCTGTTCATGGACGGGGTACCGACGACGCGGACCGCCGCCATGCTCACGCCATACCGCGCCACGCGCCTGCAAGGCTGCTGCTTCTGCGGCGACCCCTTGATCTCGATCCCTGATCTGGTGCGGTGGATCGCAAAGGCCGAGAAACATCAAATGCGGGTCAAGGTGCATTGCACCGGCGATGCCGCGGTTCGCGATACGCTCGATGCCATCGACGTGGTGCGCAGCTTCAACGGACCCGGAAACGGCGCCGGTGCTACGCACCAGATCGCGCACGCAGGCTTCGTTGCTCCCGCCGATATCCCGCGCTTCCGCGCGCTCGATGTCGCAGCCGACCTGTCGCCGATTATCTGGTATCCCGGCCCGATCCAGCAGGCCATCCGCGCGGCGATGCCGGAGGACCGCGCCGACTGCTATTGGCCGCTGCGCGATTTCCGCGATGCCGGCGCGTTGATGGCGGCGGGCTCGGACTGGCCGGTCGTGGCCAATCCCGACCCCTGGCTCGGGATCGAAGGGATGATCACCCGGCGTAATCCGCGCGGCGGATATGACGGCGCGCTTTGGCCGGAGCAGGCCCTCGATCTCGAGACGGTGCTGCGCATCTACACCATCAACGCGGCGCGGGCGATGGGCTTGTCCGATCTCACCGGATCGATCGAAGCCGGCAAGTCGGCAGATTTCATCCTGGTCGATCGCGACCTGTTCGCGACCGCGCCGGAGCGCCTATCGCAGACCAAGGTGCTTTCGACATGGTTCGAGGGCCGTCAGGTTCACGAGGCCGGATGAAGGCTTGCGCGTGGCGGGCTCGCGAAATAGCGCGTGTACCGGATCGAGAGCGCGGCCGGATGGGCCGCGTCTTTCACGTGCGAAGGCCTATT
>CALRXG020000135.1:0-14420 GCA_943372075.1 Bordetella parapertussis
GGTCAACTCGGTGATCCGCGCGTCCCGTCTGGATGCTCCGTTGCGAGGAGCGATCGCGCGACGTGTTCTTGATCGGCTCGCGTTGACGCGCCACACTGTCTTCGTCGACATCACGTGATGAGCCATGACCTTCGTCACCTCGACGTTCCCATGACAATGCCGCAGTGTCCGTCAACACGTGCGCCTCGTGCGGCGCGCGCATGTGCCTGGACTGCGTTCAGCTCGCACATGCAGGGTCGCCGCATGATCATGTGAGCGTAGTCGCCCGCCAGCCGTTCGCCGGAGCTCCTCGATATGTCATGTACCGTGCTTAGGTTGCTGCACGCTCGCGACATGCATTTCGTCTCGGCGCGAGGATCGAGAAAATTTTCTGAAGACTCCGCGACGATGCGTTGCCGGATCGCATCGCGCGAAGGCAATCTTGAATTTCTGCACGGCGCGCGTTGCCGCCCCTCTGGTTCTCGCATGGATTGTTCTCTAGATCAGGCGAGCGGACCCGGTGACGGAGCTTCCGGGTCGGGTCCGGCATGACGCGACGATGATGGATGCCATGTGTGAGCCCGACTGCCGCAGGAACCATCGGCCCTATCAAGAGCGGCCTGCGTAAGCGGGTGATGTCCGCATTGGAAAATGCAGCTTCCTTGTCCGCCTGAAATTCGCCTGCCCGTGAGAGGCAGGCGACGCAACCTTGGGAATGTGCCCCCGTCGCGACGACGTTCGTCGTTTTTGACAATGGGCGACAAAAATACATGCAACAAGAAGACGACAACGCGCCGGTGAGCGCAGCCAATCTGCTGGAACGCGTTCCCTTGCCACGCGAACCGCGCAACATCAGGGACGTCGCCCCGGCGGTGCCGCGGCTCTTCACGACACGGTCCTATCCGCCGTCGGAGCAATTCGCGGTCTGGAAGACGCGGATGGCCTCGCTGGTGGACGTCGCGCCGCCCGCGGACCACAGTCCTGCGCAGGGGTTCGAGGTGGAGTACCTGACCTGCAACATGGCCGATGTCGTGTTCACGTCGGGGCGGTTCGCCGATCAAACATTCGCGCGTGCTGCCGAGCCGTTGCAGGGCACGCCGGTCGATATCTGGTGGCTGTTTCGCCTGCGCTCCGGCGAAGCCCGTTTTGAGACCGCGGAGCGGCGCATTCACGTTGGATCAGGCGCGATGTTCCTGATCTCGCTCGATGACGATTTCCGCGGCAGCATCACGAATTATGATGGGCTGCTGATGGCTTTGCCGCGCAGATCGTTCGCAGGTGTGGCGGATCAGCTTGGCGAGCTCAGCAACGTCCTGCTTTCGGGCAATCTGATCGAATTGTTGACCGACTACCTCGACCGACTCGAAACGCGCCTGATCCTGATGTCGCCGGAAGAGTTGCGGCAGGCGGGGCGGGCGACGGCGCAGATGATCGCCGCATGCATTCAGCTGTCCTCGGACCGGCTGGAGCAGGCGCGCGGCGTGATCGAGCCGGTGCTGTTCGAGCGTGCGCGTCTTTATATAGAGATGCATCTCGGCGAATTCGACCTGACGCCGGATCGAATCGCGCAGAAGTTGAAGGTCTCGCGGTCGAACTTATACCGGGCATTCGAAAGCGTCGGCGGTGTAGCCGGCTACATTATGCGCAAGCGTCTGCACGCTGCGTATGCCGAGCTGGTCGGCAGTCCCGACCGGCGGGTGCAGGACGTCGCCTATCGCCATGGCTTCAAGCTGGCGTCCGATTTCACGCGCGCGTTTCGGCGCGAGTTCGGCGTCAGCCCGCGCGAGATGCGCGAACACGCGCGTCGCACATCAAGCGCAGGTTGAGCTTCCCTCGAATCACACAATGGCGCGTCCGTGGACGGACGGCGCGCCTAATGCACGGTCGGATTCATATGATCACGTCCGCGCACCGTGTGTCTTAATGATCGTTCAACTTGTGAGACGATCTGCCATCTATTTGGACGGCCTGCTGAGTGACGTTGTCAAATATGTGTCTATCATTTTCGGTCATGACGACTCGGGGCAAATTGGTGGGGCAGTCGAGCGAGCGCGGGGTGGCAAGATGTGCTCGTTGAGTTCGACACATCGTTGGCCAGGACCGGAAGAACATCGCGTGTCATGCGATTGTCTTCATCTCTCCGCGTGTGTGGCCACGAGGCCCGCGCGTCGGCTCGGTTCATGGCGCGTCGCCTCCGGCGTCTGGACCAGATGTCGCGAAAGGGGCGCACCATGGCTGTCACACGCAACTCAACCACATCTCTGAACACGCAGGGCCGCAGCGGCTTCGTCCGCTGTTGGATCACGTTGCGCGATGCAGACAGCCGCTCGCTGCGGCGCAGGCTGCTGGCCGTGTTGCGCGAGGCGCATCGGATGCTCGGAGTAAAGCGCGACCGGCTGGGGCTCGGCTCGCTGGGTGTTGGCGGATGCGGCGGGATCGGAGCTAGAAGCCTCGCGTTTCCGGTGTTGCTTGCCGCATTGGGAATCGCGGTGCCGCAAACGGCGTTCGCGCAGCTTGCGATCGGCAACGGAATTTCGACGAACACCGCCGATTGCGGCACCAATCCATCGGCGGTATCGCTTGGCACCGCGATCGGTTGCGGAACCGTCGCCACCACCGCTGGCGCGGTGGCCTTGGGCCTTAACGTCCATGCGAATGGAGGAAACTCCCTGGCGGTCGGCACCTCCAACAGCGCAACCGGCTCCGGTGCGATCGCCCTGGGCTATAGCAACTCCTCCAATGGCATCAACGCGATGGCGCTCGGTTACGCTTCGAACGCGGTTGGCGTCAACGCTCTTGCCGTCGGCGGCGCGGCCCACGCTAACGGGGACGCCTCAATCGCCCAAGGCGTCAACACCGTTGCGAACGGCACCAGCGCGATCGCTTTCGGCAATTCGGCCAGTGCTTCCGGTGGTGCGTCGATGGCGTTCGGACAGTCCGCCGCCGCCTCATCTTCAAACGGTTCAGCTATGGCGTTCGGGGTCGGCTCCAAGGCAAACGCCGGAACCGGCGGTGGGTCGCCGATCGCGATCGGTGTGAATGCCAACGCCAGCGGGACTGCCCCCGCCGGCTTCACGTTCGAGGCTGTTGCGCTCGGCACCGGTTCAACCGCGACGGGCGCGTGGTCGACCAGCGTTGGTTCGAGCGCTTCTGCGACAGCGACAGGCTCTAGCGCGTTGGGTACATCCGCTGCCGCGACGGGAAATCAGTCGACAGCGCTCGGAAATGGCGCGACTGCTTCCGGGCAGGGAGCCAGCGCGTTGGGCTACACCGCCAACGCATCGGGCGCGACTACGATTGCCATCGGCACTTCCGCCGCGGCGTCGGGAACGAGCGCATTTGCCGGAGGCAATCTCGCCACCGCATCCGGGAATTTCGCCGTTGCTTTGGGTAACCAGGCGCAGGCGCTGGCCGCGGGGGGCGCGGTTTCGATCGGATCGGGTGCAATCGTCGGCGGCACGGCGACGGGCGGCATCGCGGTCGGCAACAATGCGAGCTCCACCGGTGTGTCTGCTGCCGCTGTCGGCGTTGGGGCGTCCGCATCAGGCGGAAATGCCTCCGCCCTCGGCACCCAGGCCCAAGCAACGGGCACTTATGCAACTGCAATTGGCTCCGGCGGGACCACGGTGGCGACGCGGGTGATCGCCTCAGGCGCCGGATCGGTAGCGCTCGGCGGCAATTCGACCGCGGGCGCCAATGCTTCCGGGAATAACGCCATCGCCATCGGCGGGCAGGCGGGTGCCAGCGCCGTCAGCGCGATTGCGCTCGGCACCAATGCGGTGGCCAATTCCGCCAACGCGGTTGCGGTGGGCGCCAATTCGACGGCGACCGGCGGTCAGGCCGTTTCCATCGGTGCGAACAATGTCGCCTATGGCAACGGCGCCGTGGCGATCGGCGATCCCAGCTATGCCAGCGGCACCGGCGCGTTCACCGGCGGCGCCAACAACATCGCCAACAGCGACGGCACGGCCAGCGCCACCGCCGCCAACCAGGCCAACGGCGCCGTCGCGATCGGCAACAACAACAAGGCGATCGGGCAGGGCTCCGTCGCGCTCGGCAATGGCTCCACCGCCGGCGCCGCCGGTCTTGTCGGCAATGTCGCACTGGGCAACGGCGCCACGGCGGCAGCAAGCTCCGGCGACGTTGCGCTCGGCTCCGGCAGCGTCACCGCCGTCGCCGTCAATACGCCGAACACGGTGATCAACGGCACCACCTACAGCTTCGCCGGCACGGGGGCGACCTCGACGGTCAGCGTCGGCGCGGTTGGTGCCGAGCGTACCATCACCAATGTCGCGGCGGGTCGGATCAGCAACTCTTCGACCGACGCCATCAACGGCTCGCAGCTCTGGGCCACCAACCAGGCCGTCGACGGCCTCGCCACCACCGTCAACAACATCAACGATGGCGGCGGCATCAAATATTTCCACGCCAATTCGACTCTGGCCGATTCCAACGCGGCTGGCACCAACTCGGTTGCGATCGGACCGATGTCGACCTCGACCGGTAGCGGCTCGGTGTCGATCGGCAATGGCGCGACCGCCGCCAATGCCAACGACATCGCGCTCGGCTCGGGCAGCCAGACCACCACCGCGGTCGGCACGTCAGGCATCACCATCGGCACCACCGCCTATAGCTTCGCCGGCACCAATCCGCTCTCGACAGTCAGCGTCGGCACAGTCGGTGACGAGCGCACCATCACCAACGTCGCGGCGGGACGGATCAGCAACGGCTCGACCGACGCGGTCAACGGCTCCCAGCTGTTTGCCGCCACCTCGGCGATCGACAGCCTCTCGACCGTCGTCAGCAACGGCCTGACGCATTATTACAGCGTCAACGACGGTGGCACCCAGCTGGCGAACTACAGCAACAACGGTGCGACCGGTGCCAATTCCATGGCCGCCGGTATCGCGGCGTCGGCAACCGCCGCCAATTCCACCGCGCTCGGCTTCAACACCCAGGCGACGGTGGATGGCGGCGTCGCGATCGGCTCGGGCTCGATCTCCAACCGCGCGATCGCGCCGGCGTCGGGCACGATCGGCGGCACCATCATCCCCTACAACACCACCGATCTCGCGCTGCTCGGCGCGGTGTCGGTCGGCAATGCGACCAGCTATCGGCAGATCACCAATGTCGCCGATGGCACCCAGTCGAGCGATGCCGTCACCGTGCGGCAGCTGACCGGCGCGTTGCAGTCGTTCGCGACCACGACCACGAAATACTTCCACGCCAACTCGACGCTCGCCGACTCGCTCGCGGTCGGCACCGATTCGGTCGCGGTCGGACCGCAGACCGTGGTCAATGGCGACAACGGCATCGGCATGGGGTTTGGCGCCACCGTGGCGCAGACCGCGCCCGGCGGCATCGCGATCGGGCAGAATTCGGTGTCCAACTTTGCCGACTCGATCGCGTTCGGAACCAATGCGCAGGCGAGCGGCATCCAGTCGGTGTCGATCGGCGCGGGATCCCAGACCACCAACCCGACCAGCGTCGCGCTCGGTCCGAACGCCAAGGCGACGGCGCAGGCAGGTGACGTTGCGCTCGGTGCCAATTCGACCACGCAGGCGGTGGTCAAGACCACCAGCACCACGATCGGCGGCACGACCTATGATTTCGCCGGCACGGCGCCGACTTCGACTGTCAGTGTTGGCAGCGCCGGGGCAGAACGCACCGTCACCAACGTTGCCGCGGGCCAGATCAGCGCGACCTCGACGGACGCGATCAACGGTTCGCAGCTCTGGGCCACCAACACCTCGCTCGATGCTCTCTACACGACGGTCAACAACATCTCGACCGGCAGCGGCGGCATCAAGTACTTCCATGCCAACTCCACCGCGGCGGATTCCTCCGCCGTCGGTGCGGAGAGCGTCGCGATCGGGCCGCAGTCGGTCGCGAGCGGAGCGAACGCGATCTCGATGGGCAACGGCTCGGCCGCGTCGGGCGACAATTCGGTCGCGATCGGTGCCGGCGCCAAGGCGACGTCGGCCAACTCGCTGGCGCTCGGCGCGAACGCGACCACCACCGCCAATCTCAGCGATGCGGCTTATACGCCTGTGGTCGGCAAGTCCGTCGCTGGCGTCGCGACCGGCGAAGTGTCGGTCGGCTCGTCCGGGGCCGAACGCCGCGTCACCAATGTCGCCGCGGGCTCGGCTGCGACCGATGCGGTCAATGTCAGCCAGTTGCAGGCGGTTGCGTCGAGCTCGATCCGCTACGACACCGATGCCTCCGGCAACACCACCAACAAGGTGACGCTGAACAGCGGCAACGGCGGACCGGTGACCATCAGCAACGTCGCGGCGGGCGTTGCCGGCACCGACGCGGTCAACGTCAACCAGCTCAACAGCGCGTTCCAGCAGCTGAACGGCCAGATCGGCGAGGTACGCCAGGACGCCTGGCGGGCGGCGGCGATCGGCATGGCGGCGGCATCGCTGCGCTATGACGACCGGCCCGGCAAGCTCAGTGCATCGGCGGGCGGCGGCGTCTGGCGCAGCCAGGGCGCGCTTGCCTTCGGCATCGGCTACACCAGCGAGAATGGCCGGCTGCGCAGCAACGCGGCGGCGACCACCGCCGGCGGCGACTGGGGCGTCAGCGCCGGCGTGAGCCTGACGCTCAATTGACCCTGACGTCGACGAGGCGGCTGGCGTGTCTGGCTTGGGTGATCTGGCTGGCGGTGGCGGCAAGCGCGTCCGCGCAGCCTGCGCCGCGGTCGGCCTACACCGTGAAGCCGTCGGACGTCGTGGTGCCCGAAGGCGAGACGCTCGGCGAGTTCAGGCGGATGATCCAGCCGTTCAAGAACTGGACCTTGATCTGCGACGAGAGCCTGAGATCGAAGCGCCGGGTCTGCAACGTCACGCAAACCATCGTCAACGCGCAGGGTGCGGTCGCCTTCAACTGGTCGCTGATTGCGACCGCCGACGGCAAGCCGCTGATGGCGATGCGCATTCCGGCGGCCGCGGGCGTCGGCGCGCAGGTCGAGCTCGCGATGGGCGATAGTCCGGACCGCATCGTCGCGCAGACCGATCGTTGCGACGCCAGTTTCTGCTTCGCGACGATCGCGATCGGCAATGTGCTGAGGCGGCACATCCGCGCGGCGACGCCGTGCCTGGTGTCTTATCCGCTCCCGCAAGGCCCGATCATGCTCGAAGCGCCGCTGGACGGCCTGTCCGGCGTGCTTGCGAAGCTGAAATGAAGTGAGGTCGGACATGCGGATGTGGAATTCCGGTATCCGGCTCGAGACTGAAGCGCGAAATGAAAAGGACGGATGGTCGATGCGGCGCACCCTTGGATTGATCTTTGTTGCGGTCGTCGTGGCTGCGCTCGGTGCCGCCGGCGTTGTGGTCTACGCCCAGCAGACGCAGCCGATGCCATTGCAGCCGGCCGCGCCGGCGCCCGCCAAGAAGCCTGCCGCCGCTGCCAAGCCGCAGCCGCACAAACAGCGTGCGCAGGAGGCTCAGACACCGCCCGCCGCCGCCGCGACAGTTCCGCCGCAGCAGGCGGGGCAGCAACCGACGGTGTTCGACGATCAAGCGCGGCAGGCCAACATCGTGACCTGCGCCAATCTGTTCGGGACGCTCGGCCGCGGAATTGCAATGAACTCCAACTACACCGCGCAGTCGCAATGGGACGCCAAGGCCGGCAATGCCCATTCGGTGCAGTCGCTGGTCGCGCTGGCGCCGAACCAAGCCCCGCAGGGCAATCAGGCCCCGCAGGGCAGTGCCAGCCAACAGGCCGCCGGCGTCGTGTTCGCCGCGCCGGTCGGATCGTCCTGCGAGGGCAATCTGGTGCGGGTGACGCCGCGCACAGAGAGCTGCCCGACGGTTGCCGCCGAACTCGCCAAGCTCAACGGGCAGAACGGCGCACTCGGCGATCTCGCGACGATGGCGCTGCCAAACGGCGCGCAGGTGATGCTGATCCCGTTCGGCAATGCCTGCGTCGCGGTCACCGCGCTGCGGATCGCGGGATAGCGCCGCGTCATCCGATGCGGATGACATCAGCCGCTCGGAGAACATGACCGCGATCGATCGTGACGCGCATTGACGTGGCCGGGTTTCGCTGCGGCTAGCCCCTAACATCTGCGCGACCGGCCAATAAAGGGCTGGATTTCCACCTCCGGATCGTCAATTCTGATTTGGAACTTACCATCCGTGCCTAACGCGGAGGAGATGTCCCATGGAGGAAGCGCATCCGGAGCGGTTTGTCCGCCAGGTCGGCGGTGAGCTGGTGTCTTCCGTCATCGCGCGGTCGAAGCCGATCAGGGTCGAGCTGCTCAGCCGCACCTCGCGGCCGCGCATGAACTGGCACTTCTGCCAGCCCGAGCTGACCTTGTTCTGGTTCGGCAAGGGCTGTCCGCGTCTGCGGGCACGGATCGACGGCCGGCCTGTCGAATATCAGTTCTCCGACGCGGCCAGCCTCGCGCTGTTTCCCGCCGGCACGGAGATCGAGGGGGAATGGTCGGTCGAGCCGGCGTTCGACTATACGGTCGTCTTCCTCGATCCGACGTTCGTCGCGCGGCGTCTCCATGGCTTGATCGAACGGCCGGCGATCGCATTTCGCCACGATCAGCTTGCCCGCGGCCTGGTCGAGCTCGGCCAGGAAGCCACCGCGCCGGACAATCTGTTCGATTTGTTCGCCGAGGGCTGGGCCAGCCAGGCGCTCGCCCATATGGCGCGGTTGTCGCGCGGCGCCGAACCGAACAAGCCGGTGAGCCGCGGCGGATTGCCGGCGCAGAAGCTGCGGAAGATCGAGGAGTTCGTCCGGGCGAATCTCGGCGAGACGATTTCGCTGTCGGCGCTGTCGGATGTTGCCGGTCTCAGCCAGCGGCATTTCCTGCGCGCCTTCCAGGAGAGCACGGGCAGCAGCCCGCATCGCTATGTGCTCGGCCTGCGCATCGAATCGGCCAAGCGCAGCCTGAGCGAAACCGACGAGAGCGTGACCAGCATCGCGCTGGCGTCGGGTTTCAGCCACGCCCAGCATTTCTCCTCGACGTTCCGGCGGGCCACCGGCCTGAGCCCGTCAGTGTTCCGGCAGCAACGCCGGGCCTGAGTTTCGACGCTTTTTTGCAAGTCGCGGCGGTTTCCCGCAAGCGCGCGCCGCCGCTCCGTCGTAAGTCGACAATGCGCGCAAGGTTTGATCGCGTTCGCGAACTGGAGAGGGAAGCAAGGCATGTCAGGACCATTGGCGGGAGTTCGCGTACTCGATCTGACCGGCGTGGTCTCGGGCCCGTTCGCGACCATGTTTCTGGCCGACCAGGGCGCCGATGTGCTGAAGGTGGAGCCGATCGGCGGCGACATCACCCGACGCAGCCGCGCCAATGTCGACAAGACCGGCGAATTCTCGGCGCTGTTCATCTCGTCGAACCGCGGCAAGCGCTCGCTCTCGATCGACATGAAAACCGATGCCGGGCGGGACGTGCTGGGCAAGCTGGTGCAACAGTCCGACGTGCTGGTGCAGAATTTCCGGCCCGGCACGATGGAGCGGCTCGGGCTCGGCCCGGACGAGGTGCGCAGGAAGAATCCGCGGTTGATCTATGTCTCGATCAGCGGGGTCGGCGAGGACGGGCCGTATGCCAAGAAGCGGGTGTACGATCCGATCGTGCAGGCGCTGTCCGGCTTCTGCGATATCCAGGCGCAGCCGGTGACCAACCGGCCGCAAATGATCCGCACCATCGTCGCCGACAAGACCACGGCGGTCTATGCCGCGCAGGCGATCACGGCGGCGCTGTACGCCCGCGAGAAATCCGGCCGCGGCCAGCATATCCAGGTGGCGATGCTCGATGCGATGATCGCCTATCTGTGGCCGGAAGGCATGATGCAGTACACCGTGGTCGGCCGCGAGCAGGCGACAGCCGATCCGAACGATCGCCCCGATCTCGTGTTCCAGACCTCGGATGGTTACCTGACCTGCGGCACGATCTCGGATTCCGAATGGCAGGGCTTCTGCAAGGCGACCGGCGATCCGGAACTCGCCAGGGATGAGCGATTCGCCACGCCGGCCTCGCGCTCGGTCAATGCGACCGCGCGCATCAACAAGATGCAGGACTATATCCGCCAGCACACCACCGCCGAATGGCTGGCGCGGCTCGATGCAGCCGACGTGCCTTGCGCGCCGATCCTGCGGCGCGGCGAGATCATCGCCAACGAACAAGTGGTTGCCCGCGGCCTGATCGCCGAGCTGGAGCAGCCCGGCGTCGGCACCGTGCGGCAGCCGAAGCCCGCGGCGCGTTTCGAGGTCGATGCGGCCGCGATCGGCGGTCCAGCCCCGCGCATCGGCCAGCACACGAGAGAAGTGCTGCGCGATCTTGGCTACGCCGATGCCGCGATCGATCAGATGATCGCGCAGAAGGTCGTGCGCGCGGTCTGAGTAACCGCGCCGCGCGACGTTCGCCATTCCTGACCTGAGGTACCGCCGTCGGTGGGAGACGACCTATGTCCGAGAACAACAAGACTGCCCTATTGGTTGGCGCGGGCGATGCGATCGGCGCCGCGGTCGCGCGGCGGTTCGCCGCCGGCGGCTACTCCGTCTGCATCGCGCGGCGAGATCCCGCGAAATCGAGCGAACTCGTGGAGGAGCTGACCCACGCGGGAGGCAAGGTGCACGCCTTCGCCGTCGATGCGCGGCGCGAGGCCGAGGTGCAGGAGCTCTGCCAGCGGGTCGAGCGTGAGATCGGGCCGATCGAGGTCTGCCTGTTCAATGCCGGCTCGAACGTCAAGAAGGAGCTGCACGAGACCAGCGAAAAGCTGTTCTTCAAGGCCTGGGAGCTCGCCTGCCTCGCCGGCTTCCTGGTCGGGCGCGAGGCGACCCGGCACATGCTGCGGCGTGGGCGCGGCACCATGCTGTTCACCGGCGCAACCGCGAGCGTGCGCGGCGGCAGCGGTTTTGCGGCGTTCGCGTCCGCCAAGTTCGGCCTGCGCGCGGTCGCCCAGGCGATGGCGCGCGAGCTCGGGCCGAAGAACATCCATGTCGCCCATCTCCTGATCGATGCCGGTGTCGACAGCCCGGCGATCCACCAGCGGATGAAGGCCGCCACCGGGGTCAACGCATCCGAGATCCCGCCGGATTCGCTGACGCGGACATCCTCGATCGCCGAGGCCTACTGGTTCCTACACCAGCAAAGCCGCGACGGCTGGAGCCACGAGCTCGATCTGCGTCCCTCGGTCGAGAAGTGGTGACGCCATGCCGGAGACGCTGACGCTGTGGGGCGTGGGGACATCGCGGACCATCCGCGCGCATTGGGCGCTGCACGAACTCGGGCTCGACTATCGCTGCAAGCCGATCCTGCCGCGCTCGGGTGAGACCAAGACCGCGGAATACACCGAGCTCAATCCGCGGCAGAAGATTCCGCTGCTGCAGGACGGCGATTTCACGATCGGGGAGAGCGCTGCGATCGTCGCCTATCTGGCGCGCACCTATTCCAACCCGGATGTCACGCTGGTGCCGGCCGGGCCGCGCGATTTCGCGCGGTGGCTGGAATGGTGCTTCTTCATCGTGGCCGAGCTCGACTCCACCAGCCTCTATGTGATGCGCCGCCACGGCCTCAAGGGCCTCGCGCATATCTACGGCCACGCGCCCGAGGTGGTCGGTCAAGCCGCGGAATATTTCCGCCAGCAGCTCAGGCATGTGGAAGTGGCGCTGTCGGACGGCCGCAAGTATCTGATGGGCGATCAGTTCACCAGCGCGGATATCCTGCTCGCGACCTGCCTGGTGTGGGCGATCGACTATAACGTCGGGGTCTGCGATGTCGCGACGCCGTATCTCGACCGCGTCACGTCACGGCCGGCCTACAAGGAAAGCGTTGCGGTCAACACCGTGAAGGCCTAGCGACACTCTCCTCGTCATTCCGGGGCGACGCGCAGCGTCGAGCCCGGAATCCACGCGTCCACGCAGTGTGTGCCCCTATGGATTTCAGGTTCTCGCCACGCGAGCTCTCGCAATGACGAGCATGGCGTCGCTACGGGGTGATTAAAGGCCGCGACGACCGAGGCTGCGTTCTGGCGCCAGGCCGAAGCGGCCGTGCAGGCCGTGCCAGAAGCCGCCGCACAGGGCACTCAAGAGCTTGCGCATCGGATTTCCCCTCGACGACCGTGTTCTGCCGATCCTGCTGACGCTGGCGGCGAAAGGACAGAGCCAATTCTGGGCAAGCCTGCGCAGTTTTTGAGCAGATCGCCGTCGTGGCCGGGCGTCGCGTCCCGGAAAAGCTCATCAGATTCAACTGCTGCCGCAGTGGCACAGCTCGTGCATCACAGGCATCGAGTTGGCCGCTAGGGTTCCGATCTTGCCACGCAAGGTGCTGGTCCGAGAGCAGCCGCTTGCGGGGGAGACATCCTCGCAGGTGCACGGCGGGATAAAAGCCCGGGAGACCTCGTCAGCCAAGGGATTGGCGGAGCGATGGTCTTTTCGCCAGTCCCTTTTTGTGAAGTTTCGCAAGAGGGATCGGCAATGAACAAATTCGTTTTCTTCCTTCGCTCCGTTGTGATCGGCTGCGCGATCGTGCTCGCAGCCGCGCCTGCCGCCGACGCCGCACCGAAGAAGAATTTCAAGGTCGCCTGGTCGATCTATGTCGGGTGGATGCCGTGGGGCTATGCGGCCGACACCGGCATCGTCAAGAAGTGGGCCGACAAATACGGCATCACGATCGAGGTCAAGCAGTTCAACGACTACGTCGAATCGATCAACCAGTACACCGCCGGCGGCTACGACGCCGTCACCATCACCAACATGGACGCGCTGTCGATTCCCGCCGCCGGCGGCGTCGACACCACAGCGGTCGTGATGGGCGACTTCTCCAACGGCAACGACGCCGTGATCCTGAAGAACAAGGCCGACCTTGCCGCGATCAAGGGGCAGTCGGTCAACCTGGTCGAGTTCTCGGTGTCGCATTATCTGCTGGCGCGCGCGCTCGAGACCTCCAAGCTGAGCGAGAAGGACGTCAAGGTCGTCAACACGTCCGACGCCGATATCGCCGCCGCCTACAAGACGGCCGACGTCGGCGCGGTGGTGACCTGGAATCCGATCGTGACCGAAATCCTCGGCTCGCCCGACGCCAGGAAGGTGTTCGATTCCTCGCAGATCCCCGGCGAGATCATGGACCTGATGGTGGTGAACACCGCGGTTGCCAAGGACAATCCGGATTTCGCCAAGGCGCTGGTCGGCATCTGGTACGAGACGATCGCCAAGATGACCGCCAACGATCCCGCGGCGAAGGCCGCCAAGGAGGCGATGGCGAAGGCGTCCGGCACCGATCTCGCCGGTTTCGATAGCCAGCTCTCGACCACCAAGCTGTTCGACAAGGCAACCGACGCCGAGGCGTTCACGCGCAGCAAGACGGTTGGCACGACGATGGACCGCGTCCGCAAATTCCTGTTCGAGAAGGACCTGCTCGGCAAGAGCGCGAAATCGGCCGACGCCGTCGGCATCGAGCTCGCCGACAAGTCGGTGCTGGGTGACAAGTCGAATGTCAAGCTGCGCTTCGACCCGACCTACATGGACGAGGCCGCCAAAGGCAAGCTCTGAACGCAAGCCCTGACGCCACGGCGCGATCTCCAGGCAGGAGCCGACGATGCGACTTGTGAACATACGGCCGGGACGGCAGACGCGATTCTATCTTCTCGCGTTGCCATTCCTGTTGGTCGCAATCGCCTATTTCGCCGGCTCCAGCGCGCGGCTCGCGCAGAACCCGAACGACAAGCTGCTGCCGGCGCTGCCGAGCATGGTGCAGGCGGTGAAGCAGATGGCGTTCGAGGTCGATCCGCGCACCGGCGGCTACCTGATGCTGTCCGACACGGTCGCGAGCCTGGAACGATTGGGGTCTGCGTTGGCGATCTCGACGGTGGCGGCGCTGGTGCTCGGCATCGTGATCGGGTTGCTGCCGGGCGCGAACGCGTTGCTCGGGCCGTTCGTGTCGGTGACCTCGATGGTACCGCCGCTGGCGCTGTTGCCGATCCTGTTCATCGTGATGGGGTTAGAGGAGAATTCCAAGATCGCGTTGATCGTGATCGGGACATTGCCTTGCATGGTCCGCGACCTTGCCATGAAGGTGCAGGAGCTGCCGCGCGAACAGATCGTCAAAGCGCAGACGCTCGGCGCCTCGACCTGGCAGATCGCGCTGCGGGTCGCGATGCCGCAAACCCTGCCGCGGCTGGTCGACGTGTTGCGGCTGCAACTCGGCCCGGCCTGGCTGTTCCTGATCGCAGCCGAGGCGATCGCCTCGGATTCTGGGCTCGGCTACCGGATCTTCCTGGTGCGCCGCTATCTCGCGATGGATGTCATCATCCCCTACGTCGCCTGGATCACGCTGCTCGCGTTCCTGATCGATGTCGGCCTGCGCGCCACGCAGCGCAAGCTGTTTCCCTGGTTTGCCTCGGTGAGGGCGGAATGAGCGCGATCCGGTTCGACGACGTCTGGAAGGAATATGGCGATCACATCGTGCTTGAGCGGATCACGATGGA
>CALRXG020000136.1:0-14417 GCA_943372075.1 Bordetella parapertussis
GACGGACAGGCTTCCACAGCCGCACCAACGGCCCATCCTTGCCCATCACCGGATCGGTCGCGGGGATCGCGACCTGCGGGATCGTCTTCAGCGCCTTGGCGTGGGCTTCTGCCGTCGGTCGCTGCAAATCCATCGCCGGCCCCGGCGGATAGGCGCCGACCACGCTGAAATCGTTGCTCGCCGACAGGCATTGATGTCCGGTGCCAGCCGGCAGGATGGCGACGTCGCCGGCCGCGATCTCGAGTGCCTGCCCGTGCTCGCCGCCGAACCTGACGCGCGCCCTGCCGCGGGCAACGCCCAGCACCTCGTGCACGGTGGCGTGGTAATGCGCGAAGTCGTAGACGCCGTTGCGCCACATCGCGCCCCAGCCATTGCTGCCGAACAGCTGCTCGATCGTGGTCTCGGGATTCTTGCCGACGTCGACCGCGCTCCGGTAGACCAGGAACGGCATCGGATTGTTCGGCACGAGCCCATCGTCCTTGAAGACGATCGCGAGCGGCTCGGCCCCTGCTTTCACTGCGGACATGGCGATCCTCCGGTGCGCATCGGCTGAACACTACAAGCGGATCAACCCGCTGTCAGCGCTCCGCGTTCCGCCGGATCACGCCGTCTTCGGCAGTTCGAGCACCATGCAGGTCGTGGTCGCGTGCGCAATCAGCTTGCCCTTTTCGTCGGTGATGCGGCCTTCGGCGGTCGCAGCGCGGCGCCCGGCGTTGAGCACCCGGCCTTCGGTGCGGATCTTGCCGGTATCCTTGCTCATGCCGCGGACGAAGGAGATCTTGAATTCCAGCGTGGTGTAGCCGGAGCCCTTCGGCAGGGTGGTCTGCACGGCAAGCGCCATCGCCGAATCCAGCAGGATCGCGATGTAGCCGCCATGCACCGAGCCGATCGGGTTGTAGTGCCGCAGGCCCGGCACGCTGTGGATCACGACGTGACCCGTCTCGGCCGTGCAGTCGAACGGCTCGACCGTCTCCATGATCGGCGGCTCCGGCAAGGTGCGGGCGAAGATGCCGCGCACGAAGTCGAGCCCCGGCATCGATGCCATCAGTTCCAGCGAGGAGACGCCGTAGGTGGGCTTCGGGGTGGCACTGTCGGTCATGTCGGGAAAGATCTCCGTCATTGCGAGCGGAGCGAAGCAATCCATCGTTCCGCACGGGATAAATGGATTGCTTCGTCGCTGCGCTCCTCGCAATGACGGATGTTGTTAGGCCGCCTGCTTCTTCTTCCGCATCAGGTCGGCAAAGCGCTGGAACAGGTAGTGCGAGTCGCGCGGGCCGGGCGAGGCTTCGGGGTGATATTGCACCGAGAACACCGGCTTGCCCTCGAGCGCGATGCCGCAATTGGAGCCGTCGAACAGCGAGATATGGGTCTGGGTGGCGCCAGCAGGCAGCGTCGCCTGATCCACCGCAAAGCCGTGGTTCATCGAGGTGATCTCGACCTTGCCGGTGGTCTCGTCCTTGACCGGATGGTTGGCGCCGTGGTGGCCCTGATGCATCTTCATGGTCCGGGCGCCGACGGCGAGGCCGAGCATCTGGTGGCCGAGGCAGATGCCGAAGGTCGGCGTGCCTGACTCGATGACCTTCTGGATCACGGGCACGGCGTATTTGCCGGTCGCGGCCGGATCACCGGGGCCGTTCGACAGGAACACGCCGTCCGGCTTCATCGCCAGGATGTCCTCGGCCGCCGTCGTCGCTGGCACCACGGTGACCTTGGCGCCGACCCCGGCGAGCAGCCGCAGGATGTTGCGCTTGATGCCGTAGTCGATCGCGACCACGTTGAATTCCGGCGCGGTCTGCTGGCCGAACCCCTTGCCCCACACCCAAGGCGTTTCATCCCAGGTGAAGCGCTGGCCGGAGGTCACCATCGGCACCAGGTCCATGCCCTCGAGGCCCGGCCATTCGCGGGCCTCTTCCTTCAGCCCGTGTAGGTCGAATTCGCCGGTCTTCGCATGCGCGATCACCGCATTCGGCATGCCGTTGGAGCGGATCAGCGCGGTCAGCGCGCGGGTATCGATGCCCGACAGGCCGATGATGCCGCGTGCCTTCAACCACTGGTCGAGGTGGCGGGTGGCGCGGTAGTTCGACGGATCGGTGATCGCGCTGCGCAGGATCACGCCACGCGCGCCCGGCGTCGCGGCCATGTTTACCGTCTCGATGTCTTCCTCGTTGGTACCGACATTGCCGATATGCGGGAAGGTGAAGGTGATGAGCTGTCCGGCATAGGACGGATCGGTGAGGATCTCCTCATAGCCGGTCATCGCCGTGTTGAAGCAGACCTCGCCGACAGCATGGCCTTCCGCGCCGAGACCGAAGCCTTCCAGCACGGTGCCATCGGCGAGCACAAGGAGCGCGGTCGGTTTATGGTCCGGCCAGGCGGGAGCGTTTTCGGATGTTGTCATGAGCGCTTTAAATAGACGCCGCACCCTGTGGCGTCAAAGCGAAAGGACACGGATTCACACGGCAATACCGGTTGATTTGACAGGCCGGAATGGCCTTTTAATCTAAAGTTCCCTGAAGCGGCCGTTTGCTTGCCGAAAATGACCCGGTTCGGAGCCTCGCATGGACAACACGATGCCGATCCTGCTCGTCCCGGGCCTCATCTGCTCGCCGCGGATCTTTGCCCCGGTCATCCCGGCGCTGTGGCGGTGCGGGCCGGTCACGGTCGCCAACCATGTCAGGGACGATAACATGGGGGCGATCGCCCGCCGGATCCTGGCCGAGGCGCCGCCGCGCTTCGCCCTGGCCGGGCACTCGATGGGCGGCTACATCGCCTTCGAGATCATGCGGCAGGCGCCCGAGCGGGTGGCGAAGCTGGCGCTGATGAGCACCCAGGCGCGGGCCGATACGCCGGAGGCAACCGCCCGCCGCCGCGGCATGATCGAGCGTGCCAAAACCGGGCAATATCGCGACGTGGTCGACGAGCTGTTTCCCGGCTTCGTGCATCCGTCGCGGCAGGGTGATGCGAGCCTGCGCCAGATTGTCGATGACATGAGCGAGGACGTCGGCGCCGAGGCCTTCATCCGCCAGCAAAACGCGGTGCTCAGCCGGCCGGATTCGCGGCCGAGCATGGCCTGGATCAAGTGCCCGACCCTGGTGCTGACCACGGATACCGACAACACCGTGCCGAATTCGCTGTCCGACGAGATGGCCAACGGCATTCCCGGGGCAAAGCTCGTGGTGCTCGCCAATTGCGGTCACCTGCCGCAGCTGGAGCAGCCGCAGGCCTGCGCCGATGCGCTGGTTCAGTGGTTGCGGAACTAGGTTGTTCTGGTGCAGCAAACTGCCTACATGAAGGGATTACCGGCTCAAGGATACCAGGATGCTGCGCGACGATATCAACACTGCGGTCAAGGAAGCGATGAGGGCAAAGGATGAGCGCAAGCTCTCCACGCTGCGCATGGTCAATTCGACCATCAAGAACGCCGACATCGACGCGCGCGGGCAGGGCAAGCCGCCGCTCTCCGATGCCGACCTGCTCGGCCTGTTGCAGAAGATGATCAAGCAGCGCCAGGAATCGGTCGAGCTTTACGACAAGGGCGGCCGCGCCGAGCTCGCCGACCAGGAGCGCGCGGAGATCGCCGTGATCTCGGCCTACCTGCCGAAGCAGATGTCCGACGACGACGTGAAGGCCGCGATCTCGGCCATCATCGCCGAGACTGGTGCCGCCGGGATCAAGGACATGGGCAAGGTGATCGGCGCCCTGAAGGCGAAGTACGCCGGCCAGATGGATTTCGGCAAGGCCAGCGGCCTGGTGAAGACGGCGCTCGCGGGATAGCGGCGGAGGCTTCGGATGTTTCGTGTCGCCGCGGACAGTCTGGAAGCCTATCTCGCCTTTGATCCCGCGCGGACTGCCGATCTCGAACAACTGCATGCCGTGATGCGAAAGGCCGCGCCTGCGCTGAAGCGGCATTTTCATGCCGGCACGCCGGCCGGCGAGGCCGGCATGCGGATGAACATGATCGGCTACGGCCAGTTCCGTTACGCGATCAAATCCGGCAAGTCGGCGGCCTGGCCGGTGATCGGGGTGGCGCTACAGAAGAACTACACCAGCGTCTATGTCGCGGTGACCCGCGGCAGCAAGCCGCTGGTGTCCTGCTATGCCGGCAAGCTCGGCGAATTGCGCGCCGGCGGCAACAATTTCAGCTTCGTCGCGTTTGGCGATCTGAAAGCGCCGACGGTCGCTGCGTTGTTTGCCGAGGCCGCCGGTATCTTCGAGGCGGATCAGAAAAATCCGGTCCGCTACATGCAGGGCGACTGAACTCCATCCCGGCCATGCATCGTCATGCCCGGGCTTGTCCCGGGCATCCACGTCTTTACAATCCCCCTCAGCAAGATCGCCGGGCGAAGCTCGGCCGCGACAAGGGACGGAAGCGACGCGCACCATGCTCAAGGAAGCCGCGACCTACGACGAACTGACCCGCAATTTCCGCTGGGACGTCCCCGCGCGCTTCAACATGGCGACCGCGTGCTGCGATCGTCATGCTGACGGCACCGGCCGGCTTGCGCTGATCTATGTCGACGAGGATGGCGGCACCACGCGCACCTCGTTCGACGAGGTCGCGGATGCCTCGCGCCGCTTCGCCAATGTGCTGACCGCCGATGGCCTGGTGCGTGGCGACCGCGTCGCGGTGTTCCTGTCGCAATCGCTCGAATTGCCGGTCGCGCATCTCGCGGCGTTCCGCGCGGCGTTGATCTCGATCCCGCTGTTTGCGCTGTTCGGCGAGGATGCGTTGGAATTCCGCCTGTCGAACTCCGCGGCCAAGGCCGTCGTCACCGACGAGGCCGGCTGGGAGAAGATTGCAAAGATCCGCGATCGTTTGCCCGATTTGAAGGTTGTCTACATCGTCGGCGGCAAGACGCCGGCGGGGACAAAATCGTTCTGGGGCGCGATCCGATCGGCGTCGCCGCAATTCACCACGGTCGACACGTCGGCGGACGATCCGGCGCTGATCATCTACACCTCGGGCACCACGGGCAATCCGAAGGGCGCGCTGCATGCGCATCGCGTCGTGCTCGGCCATCTGCCCAACGTCGAGATGTGCCACAACTTCCTGCCCCGTCCGGGCGACCTGATGTGGACGCCGGCCGATTGGGCTTGGATCGGCGGGTTGATCAACGGCCTGTTCGCGTTCTGGTACCACGGCATTCCGATGGTCGGCCACCGCGCCCGCAAGTTCGAGCCGCAGGCGGCGATGCAGATGATGGCCGATCTCGGCATCCGCAACGTGTTCCTGCCGCCGACCGCGCTGAAATTGATGCGGCAGGCCGATGTCAGGAATTCCGGCGTCAGGCTGCGCAGCATCTTCACCGGCGGCGAGTCGCTCGGCGGTGAGCTGCTCGGCTGGGTGCGCAATACGTTCGGTGTCGACGCCCACGAGGTGTTCGGGCAGACCGAATGCAATCTCGTGATCGGCAGCAACTCCAATCTGTTTCCGATCCGGCCGGGCTCGATGGGCCGCGCCACGCCGGGCTTCGACGTCTGCATCGTCAACGACAAGGGCGAGGAACTGCCGCGCGGACAGCGCGGCATCATCGGCGTGCGCCAGCCGTGCCCCTGCACCATGATCGAATACTGGCGCAATCCCGAGGCGACCGCGAAGAAATTTGCCGGCGACTTCCTGCTGACCGGCGATCTCGGTGTGCAGGATGAGGACGGCTATTTCTGGTACGTCAGCCGCGAGGACGATGTCATCACCACGGCCGGCTATCGTGTCGGGCCGTCCGAGATCGAGCACACGCTGATGAAGCACCCTGCGGTCGCGATGTCCGCCGTGGTCGGTATCCCCGATCCGATCCGCACCGAATCGATCAAGGCCTGGATCGTGCTGCGGCCGGGCCATGCGCCGAGCGACGCATTGGCGCGCGAGATCCAGGAGTTCGTCAAGGTCCAGCTCGCCGCCCACGAATACCCCCGCTTCGTGCAGTTCGCGGACACCCTGCCGATGACGGCGACAGGGAAGGTGTTGCGAAGAGAGCTGCGGGCGTTGGGCTAGCTCAACGGCACAGGATTGATCGGCGTCAATGCGGCGTTCGCCACGGCCTGCATCGATGCGCACTCAATCATTCGCGGCAGGGCTGATGTCGGTCTCTGGCAAGTTCGATCCGGTGGTGCGCAGGATCCGCGTGGCCGATATCGCGGAAGCTTTGGGGCAGGGGCTGCGCGACTTCCAGGCCGTGCCGCTCTACGGGTTGATGTTCGGCGCCATCTACATGCTCGGCGGCAACGCCATCCTGCTGTGCCTGACCGAGTTCGGCATGGTCTATCTGGCCTATCCGCTGGCCGCGGGTTTTGCGTTGATCGGCCCGTTCGTCGCGATCGGGCTGTACGAGATCAGCAGACGTCGCGAAGCGGGTGAGCCGATCACGCTCGGTGCGATCTGGTCGAAGCTGCGTGCGCGCGGCGAGATCGGCTGGATGGCGTTCGTCACGCTGTTCGTGTTCATCATCTGGATGTACCAGGTCAGGCTGTTGATCGCCCTGATACTCGGGCTCAACGCCTCCTTTGCCAGCCTTCACGACTTTCTGACGGTGGTGCTGACCACCAATGAGGGTTTGATGTTCCTTGCCATCGGCAATGCCGAAGGCGCGGCGCTGTCGCTGATCCTGTTCTCGCTGACGGTGATCTCGTTTCCGCTGCTGCTGGATCGCGAGGTCGACTTCGTCACCGCGATGATCACGAGCGTGCGCGCGGTCGTGGCGAGTCCGCTGCCCATGATCGGTTGGGCGGCGGTGATCGTCGGGCTGCTGATCGTGTCGGTGGTGCCATACTTCCTGGGACTTCTCGTGACGATTCCCGTGCTGGGGCACACCACCTGGCATCTCTATCGCCGCGTCGTGGTCCCGGTCGGTTCCCTTGCCGACCCGATCCTGCGCAGGGAGTGAACCTCATCCCGGCATCGCAATCCCCAATTCCTTCAACGCGGCCAGCATGCGTTGCGGGGGCTGCATCGGGATCACCATGGCCTTGCCGGTCTCGAGCAGGCTTTTCAGGCTGGAGAGGATCGCCGGCCAGCCGGTGCGGCCGCCAGACAGGATGTCGTCGCTGATCGGGCGATCGTGCGATTGCAGCAAGGTCAGCTTCACGCCGTCGCCGGCCGGCTCGATCTCCCAGGTGACGAGCGTCGGCCCGAGCTTCTCGACGAGCTGTGGCCAGTTGACGTTGAAAGTGACGGTCAGCCGCCGCTGCGGCACGCACTCGATCACTTCGCCGGAAATATGCAGCGCGCCGTCGGGCGTGCGCACGATGTAGGCGCCGCCGACCCTATGGTCGACCTCGATCGCATGGCCGGAGAAATACTGCCGGCTGAATTCGGCTTGCGTCAGCGCCTGCCACACCTTCTCGGGCGTCGATGCGATGTAGATGGCGTAGACGATCGCTGGTTTGAATGTCTCGATGTTCATGTCCGCACGTATCCTTCGATAGATTTTCATGGCGGGTCAGGCGCAGTCGAGCCCGAGGCTCTCGGGCGGAATTTTGAAGACCTTGCCGGTCTCGAGCAGGCTCTTGAGCCCGGACAGGATCACCGGCCAGCCGTTGGCGATGCCCTCGAACAGCTTGCTGCCGATGCCGAAGCCGTCATGCGTGACGGTCAGCTTCACGACATTGCCGAACGGCTCCAGCGTGAACACGACCCGGGTCGCCGGTTCCTTGCGCATCTCGGCGTCGAGCTCGTGCTTGAACGTGTAGGCGAGGCGGCGCGGCCGGTCGAACTCGAGGATCTCGCCGGTGTCGGTGACCTTGCCGTTCATCACCAGCGCCACCGGCGCGCCGACCGTCCAGTTCGACCTGAGCTCGGTGTCGAACCAGTATTGCTGCGTGAACTCGCTCGATGTCAGCGCGTCCCACAGCTTCTCCGGTGTGGTCTCGATGTAAGTGACATAGACGAAGACGGGCTTAGACATTGCTGGTCTCCTTCGCGCCGCTGGTGGGCAGGTCGGCCGGCAGTCCGCGGCCGGTCTCGAGGAAGCTCTTCAGGCTCGCAATCACCATTGGCCAGCCGCCGGAGATGTCGCGCAGCGTCTTTGGGCCGAGATTGTCATGCGTCACGGTCAGCTTGACGACCTGGCCGCGCGGCTCGATGTCGAAAGTGACGTGCGAGACTTGTTCGCGCTCGACGCCTTCCTTCACCACGTCCCAGCTATAAGCGAGCTTGCGCGGCGGCTCGGCGATCAGCACCTCGCCCTGCATGGCGCGGTGGCCGTTCTTGGCGAAATGATAGGGTGAGCCGACCTTCCAGTCGGAGCTGGCGCGATAGCCGAACCAGAAGCGCTCCGTGAACTGGCTCGATGTCAGTGCGTGCCACAGCTTCTCCGCCGTGGTCTCGATATAGGTGACGTAGACATAATCCGGCTTACTCATCACGCTTCTCCAATTGTCGCTTCAATTCGCTGAGCGCGGCGAGCTTGCCGCGCTCGAACTTCCTGATCCAACGCTCGCCGATCTGATGGATCGGAACCGGATTGAGGTAATGCAGCTTCTCGCGGCCATGCCTGATCGTGGTGACGAGGTTGGCTTCCTCCAGAATCCCAAGGTGCTTGGTGACGGCCTGACGCGTCATGTCGAGGCCGTCGCAGAGCTCGCCGAGCGTCTGTCCGTTCTGATCGTGAAGCCGGTCAAGCAGCGTGCGCCGTGAGGCATCCGCGAGGGCTTTGAAGACTTCATCCATGGCCAGATAATAGGCAACCAAATGGTTGCATGTCAAGAGCGTGTGTTTAGGCGCCGGGATCGCCGTGCTAGCGTTGACAGCAGCCAACGCAGATTGGTGTGGACCTACGGGGTGGTGCGCATGGGTGGTCGTGTTACGACAGCTTGCTGTACGTTTGTTCTCGTCCTGCTCGCGCAAAGTGCGAGCGCGCAGCAGCAGAAGATCGGCGACCCGCCGGAAGCCTCCAACATGAGACTGGTCGGGTCGGATGACTTGCAGGCGCGCAGCGCCTATCAGCCGACCATCCATCACCAGGGCGACAGATGGATCGCGTATATCGGCCATCACGGCGGTACCGACGAGATTCCCGATCCCGTCAATCCGTTGACCGGCAAGCCTGAACCAAACGGCACCTCGATCGTCGACGTCACCGATCCTGCGCATCCCAGATATCTGCGGCACATCCCAGGACAAGAAGGCAAATACGAATCCGGCGGTGCGCAGATGGTGCGGGTCTGCGACGGCAAGACCTTGCCGAAAGCCGATCGCGACGCGGTCTACATGCTGCGAGCGGTCGGCACCGAAGGGCATGAGATCTGGAACGTCGCCGATCCCGCCAATCCTGTCCTCGTGACGCACATCGGCGAAGGCTTGAAGGACACGCACAAGAGCTGGTGGGAATGCGACACCGGCATCGCCTACCTGGTCTCCGGCGCGCCGGACTGGCGCACAAGGCGCATGACGCAGGTCTATGATCTCTCCGATCCCGCGCATCCCGTGAAGATCAGGGATTTCGGCCTGCCGGGGCAGGAGCCCGGCGCAACAGGCGCGGTGCCGACCGAATTGCACGGGCCGATCTCGACCGGGCCGAAAGGCAATCGGGTTTATTTCGGCTATGGCACCGACAAGGGCGGCTTCCTGCAGATCGTCGATCGCGACAAGCTCTTGAACGGGCCGAAGGCGCCGACCCCGGACAATCTGAAATTCCCGGAGATCGCGCGGATGCCGATGTCGGCATTCAACGGAGCGCACACGGTGTTTCCGATGCCCGGCATGCCGATCGCGGAATTCGCCCATGACAAGGACGGTCAAACGCGGGACATCGTGATGATCGTCGACGAGGCGATCCAGAACGAATGCGGCGAGCCGCGGCAGATGGTGTGGTTCGCCGACGTCACCACCGAGACCCGGCCGATGATGATATCGAGCTACACCGTGCCCGAGGCGTCCGGCCACTTCTGCGAGCGCGGCGGCCGGTTCGGCTCGCATTCGTCGAACGAGAGCATGGCGCCGGTCTTCTACAAGAAGTTGGCCTTCATCGCCTTCTTCAATGCCGGCGTCCGCGCCCTCGACATCCGCGATCCCTATCACCCCAGGGAGGTCGGGTACTTCATTCCCGCGATCACATCGGCGACCGACAAGCGCTGCGTCATCGTCGAGGGCAAGCCGCGCTGCAGGGTCGCGATCCAGACCAACAATGTCGAGACCGACGATCGCGGCTACATCTACGCGGTCGATCGCGCCAACACCGGCCTGCACATTCTCAAGCTGACCGGCGAGGCACGCGCCATCGCCGGCATGCCGTGAGTGCACGATGATGCGCTCCTGGCCGGTCATCGCAGCGATGTTCCTGGGGCTTGGCGGGCTTTCGGCCGTCGCCGGCTACGAGATGGCGCCGCCGCGCGCGGCGCAGTGGCGCGAGATCGCCTGGCCGTTCCCGCGCGACGGCTGGCCCGCCGGCCGCGCCTTTCGTTGCAACGCGAGCGATTGCGGTGCCGACGTCGAGGTCTATGCCCGGCCGAAGCTTGGCTTCTGCAATTGCGACAGCGGGGTTGCCGATGACGACGAGGTCGACCGCGTCGCCGATGTCGACATGATCAGCCCGCGCTTCGTGCCGCTGAAGTCGGGCGACGTCGTCGATGTCGCCGACATGCCGGGACGGATCAGGGCCTATGATCTCGACGGCCACCGCACCGCGATCGGCATCGCGGTGTCGCATCGTTGTGATTTGATGGCGGTGGCGGCGCAGGGCAGGGGCGACGTTGCAGCAGTCCGGCGCGAGGTGTTGGCGTTCCTGGGTTCGCGGGCGATCACGACATGGATGGTTGCGGCGATGAACGGTCAATAGAATCCGTCATGCCCGGGCTTGTCCCGGGCATCCACGTCTTTATGATCCCGGTTGCGCCACCGTAAGACGCGGATGGCCGGGACGAGCCCGGCCATGACGAGCGCACAAACCGGAATTCGATGATGTCCCTGCAAGCCTATTTCGCCTTCGTCGCCGCCTGCATTGCGCTGGCGCTGCTGCCCGGTCCGATCGTCACGATGGTGATCGCCAATGGCCTGCGCTACGGCACGCGCGCCGCGCTGACCAATGTGCTGGGCGCGCAGGTCGGGCTCGCGATCGTGATCGGCACCGTCGCAGTCGGCCTGACCTCGCTGATGGCGACGATGGGGTACTGGTTCGACTGGGTGCGCTTCGCCGGCGCCGCCTATCTGGTCTGGCTCGGCTTCAAGCTGATCCGTTCGCCGGTCGAGGGCGTCGGCACCGACGAGACACCGCCGCCGCCGCGCGGCGGCTTCTTCCTGCAGGGTTTTCTGGTGCTGCTCTCGAACCCGAAGGTGCTGGTGTTCTTCGGCGCCTTCATTCCGCAGTTCATGGACATGGACAAGCCGCACATTCCGCAGGTCGCGCTGCTCGGCATCACCTTCATGGTGACCGCCGTGCTGACCGATGCCGCCTACGCGCTGGCCGCCGGCCGCGCCCGGAAGTTTTTCTCCAGGGAGCGGACGCGGCTGATGTCGCGCATCTCGGGCGGCTTCATGATCGGCGGCGGCATCTGGCTGGCACTGACCCGGGCGCGATAGGCGGCGCATCTATTCTGATCTGACCGGTCAGGCGACCCGGCGGTATCCGTACAGCCAGGCCGCGATGCAGGTTCCAAGCACGCCGAGGGCAAACCCGGCGGAGAACACATTCATGCCGTGCAGCCGGGCCATGCCCGATTGCCATGCGATGCCGTTGAGCACGGCAAGCACGACGACGACACCGATCAGGTAAGCGGTGAGCGTGCGCATGCGACGATCCCTCCGTCTTGACGCCCCGCCGCCACGATCATAGACGCGCGGTCAGGCCAGTCTAGCTCGCGATCCGCTCCACCACGTCGCGCACCAGGCCCGCCAGCAGTTCGAGCTTGTAGCCAGTCATCGGCAGCGGCCTGGCTCCCGACGTCGCAAGCTCGGCGGCTTGCGCAGCGCTGGCCGCGTTGGCCGGCTTGCCTTCGAGCGCAGCCGCGGATGCCGTGAGAGGCAGCGGCACCGGGGCGATGCCACCCGCGGCGATGTGGATCTGCTGGAACATGCCGCCGGAGATCACCGCGCGCACGCAGATCTCGACCAGCGGCCATTCCGCATAGGAGCGGCTGATGGCGCGTCGGTAGAGCGCGCGCTCGCCCTCCAGCGGCGCAGGGAGCTCGATCCGCTCGATCCGTTCGCCCGGCGCAAGCAGATTGTCGGCGGTGCCATTGCTGCCGTCGCCGAGCAGGTCGGAAATCGACAGGCCGCTGCGCTGGTCCGTGGTGACCTTGGCGTCGTAGGCCAGCAGTGCCATCGCCATCGTCGACGGATGCGGCGCCACGCAGGGGCCGAGATCGAACGCGACGTGATAGAGATGGTTGCCCGCCCGCGCCGGACAGTCGGTGCCGCCCTTCTTGAGGCAGGCGATCTGCGGATTGCGGTAGTACCAGCAGCGCGAGCGCTGGGCGAGGTTGCCGCCGAGCGTCGCCATGTGCCGGATCTGCGGCGTGGCCAGGCCCTGCGCGGCAGCACTGATGCCGGGATAGGCCTGGGCGAGCCGCGGGTCGGATGCGATCGCGGCGATCGCGGTCAGCGCGCCGATACGCGCCGAGCCGTTGCCATCCCAGGCGATGCCGATGGTGTCGGGACTGGCGGTGAGGTCGATGATCGACCCGCACGACAGGCCGCTGCGGCGGCGCTCCGACAGATCGGTGCCGGCGGCACGGAATTCGGGCGCGGACATTGCGGTTGCGACGCTCATGCAGCGGTCCTCCCTTTCAGCGCGGCGACGATGCGGTCGGGCCGGATCGGAATTTCGGTGAGGCGGATGCCGATCGCATCATGGATCGCGTTGGCGACCGCGGCCGAAGTCGGCACCGTCGACGCCTCGCCGATGCCGACGCTGTTGCCGAGCACGTGGTCGAAGCCGGCTTCGTCGAAATGGACGTCGATCTCGGGCGTGTCGGCGATGCCGGGGATGCGATAATCCTCCATCCCCGCGGTCAGCACGTCGCCATTGGTCGGATCGAGCTCGCGCGCCTCATAGAGCGCATAGCCGAGGCCCTGGATCACAGCGCCGCAGGCCTGGCTGCGCGCCAGCGCGGGCGCCGCGATCTTTCCGACCGCGATGCCGGTATGCACGTTGAGCACACGGACATGGCCGAGCCAGGTGTCGACCTCGACCTCGATCACCTGCACCGAGCTCGGCACGCCGGCACCGACCGCGATGTTGGAGAAGCGGCGCATCATCCAGCCGAACACCATGCCGATCAGGCCGACCTCGCGCAGCGGCGAGCGGATGCCGGGCGCGGTGTTCTTGCCGTCCTCGCCGCGCGTCTCGGTCACCGCGATGTCGGGCGAGCGCGCGATCAGCTCGCGCCACGGCGCGTTGGAGCCGGGTGCGGGTTTTCGCGTCGCCTGTTCGAGCATCGCTGCCTTCAGTTTCCGGACGGCGAGGATCGTCGGCGGCAGCACCGAGGCGGTGACGCGGCTGCCGCCGGAGCCCGGCCCTTCGGGCAGCGCGGAATCGCCGATCCGGACGTCGATGTCGGAAGGTTCGAGATCGAGCTCCCGCGCGATGGTGTCGGCGAGCACGCTGCGGGTACCGGTGCCGATGTCCTGCGTCGCGGTGCTGACGACGATGCGGCCGCCCTTGACCGCGACCTCGACCTTTACATTGGGCTGCCAGAGATACAGCCAGTAGCCGGTCGCCATCCCGATGCCGCGGCGATAGCGCCCGTCCTGTTGCGGTTTGCGGTTGCGCCACACGTCGAGCCCGGAGGCCCAGTCGTACAGCCGCTGCCGGTTGGGATCGGGATCCCAGCGCTTGCGCAGCGCGATCGGGTCGACCTTGAGCCGCAGCGCGGCCTCGTCGATCGCCTGCTCCACCGCGAATGCCATCGGCGGACCACCGGGGCCGCGGAAGGCGGCGCCGGGCGGCAGGTTGCTGATGACGTCGAAATCCGACAGGTCCTTCGCTTCCGCCGGATAGATCAGCCGCGCGAGGCCCGCGATCGTCGAGTTGGTCGCGGCGCCGGTATCGGCATGAGCGGTGACGGAGAGCGCCTTCAGCGCGCCCTGCTCGGAGGGCAGCAGCGCAACCTTCAATTCCGCGGCTGGCCGATAGCCGGCGACCGAGAGCTCCTCATGCCGGTCGTAGACCACCCGCACCGGCGCCTTCGCCTCGCGCGCCAGCTCGATCGCGGCAATTGTCTCCACGCCGAGGCTCGCCTTCGATCCGAAGCCGCCGCCGACGTGATCGGCGATCACGCGGACCTTGTCGTGTTCGAGCTTGTAGCGCTTGGCGATCTGCTCCTTGAGGTGAAACACCTGCTGGGTCGAGGCGTGCAGGGTCAGCCGGTCGCCGTCGAAGCGCGCCACCGCGGCGTGCGGCTCGAGACAGGCATGTTGCTGCGTGGCGGTGCGGAAGGTGGCTTCGACGAGCAGCTTGTTGCTCGCCTGGCGCGCCTCATCGACC
>CALRXG020000137.1:0-14346 GCA_943372075.1 Bordetella parapertussis
GATCCTGGATTATCTCGACGAGCTGGTCGGGCCGGACAAGGCGATGATTGCGCGTTCCGGCATCGAGCGGCGCCGGCATCTGCGCATCATGGCGCTGGCGACCGGGCTTGCCGACAAGGCGGTGAGCCTGGTCTACGAGCGCGTGCTGCGCAAGGAGCAGCTCAAGCTGTGGGTCGAGCGCTGCGAGGGGCAGATTGCACGCGTGCTCGCGGCGCTGGAGCAGGAGCGCGCGGCGGTGCAGACGCCATATTGGCGCGGCGATCGCATCGGCCATGCCGACATCGCGGTGGCTTGCGCCTTGCGGTTCACCGGCGAAGCACATCCGCATCTGTTCGACGCGCGCTATCCGGCGCTCAAGGTCCACGCCGAACGCTGCGAGGCGCTGCCGCCGTTCCAGGAGATCGTGCAGCCGCTGGCGCCGCCGAAGGGGTAGGGATCGTGTGGCGGTCTCTCCATCGTCATTCCGGGGCGACGCGCAGCGTCGAGCCCGGAATCCATTTTCACCACACATGATGCGGCCTGATGGATTCCGGGCTCTCGCTTCGCGAGCCCCGGAATGACGCGGGAGAGAGTGGCGTCCTGGCCTTTGTCAGGACGACGGTGCTGAACGCGGTGCGGGCGATGGTCAGTCGCGCAAGACGCCAACTCTCCGCGCCGCGCGCGCCGGCAACGCGCGCTACGGGCTACCCATTGCCGGCCCGATCTTCTATGGTGGCCGTTCGGTTTGCGCGGTGCGCGAACGTGATAAATCCATGATATCAAAGGCTTAAGGCTCGGATCGAAGCCTTTGGAGGGCGGTTTGACGCGGTATATTTCGACCAGGGGCGAGGCCCCGGTGCTTGGCTTCTGCGATGTGATGCTGACCGGGCTTGCCCGCGACGGCGGGCTGTACGTGCCCGAGGTCTGGCCGCAGCTGGCGCCGGAGACCATCGCCGCCCTGTTCGGCCGTCCCTATTGGGAGGTCGCGGTCGAGATCATCAGGCCGTTCGCCGCTGGCGAGATTTCCGACGCCGAACTCGGCCGCATGGCCAACGAGGCCTACGCCACGTTCCGGCATCCCGCGGTGGTGCCGCTCGACCAGGTCGGCCCGAACCAGTTCCTGCTCGAGCTGTTCCACGGTCCGACCCTGGCGTTCAAGGACGTCGCGATGCAGCTGATCTCGCGGCTGATGGATCATGTGCTCGCCAAGCGGGCGCAGCGCACCACCATCGTGGTCGCAACGTCGGGCGATACCGGCGGCGCCGCGGTCGAGGCCTTTGCCAATCTCGACAATGTCGACCTCGTCGTGCTGTTCCCGAACGGGCGCATCTCCGAGGTGCAGCGCCGCATGATGACGACGACGGGCGCTGCCAACGTCCATGCGCTCGCCATCGAAGGCACGTTCGACGACTGCCAGGCGCTGGTGAAGGCGATGTTCAACAACCATCGCTTCCGCGACAGCGTCGCGCTGTCCGGCGTCAATTCGATCAACTGGGCACGCATCGTGGCGCAGGTGGTCTACTATTTCACCTCGGCGGTGGCGCTCGGTTCGCCCGCGCGCACCGTCGACTTCACGGTGCCGACCGGCAATTTCGGCGACATCTTCGCCGGCTATGTCGCGAAGCGGATGGGGCTGCCGATCCGGTGCTTACGCATCGCCGCCAACGTCAACGACATCCTGCCGCGGACGCTGAAGACCGGCATCTACGAGGTGCGCGAGGTGCACGCCACCGCCTCGCCCTCGATGGACATCCAGGTCTCCTCGAATTTCGAGCGGCTGTTGTTCGAGGCGAGCGGGCGTGATGCCGATCAGGTCCGCCGCCTGATGGCCTCGCTGAATCAGTCCGGCCGCTTCGTGCTGCCGGATGCGACGCTGGCCGCGGTGCGCCGCGATTTCGACGCCGGCCGCGCCGACGAGACCGAGACCGCGGCGGCGATCCGCGCCGCCTGGCGCGAGACGGGCGATCTGGTCGATCCGCACACCGCGGTGGCGCTCGCGGTCGCCGACCGCGACACCTCGGACTCCAGTATCCCGAACATCGTGCTGTCGACCGCGCATGCGGCGAAATTCCCGGACGCGGTCGAAGCCGCCTGCGGGGTGCGGCCGCAATTGCCGGCCTGGCTCGGCGGCCTGATGAGCAAATCCGAACACATGACGGTCATGAAGAATGATTCAACGGAGGTCGAGCGCTTCGTGCTGTCGGTCAGCCGGGCCGCCAAGCAGGGAGTGGCCTGATGGCCGTTGAAATCACCAAGCTGCCGAGCGGACTGACCGTCGTCACCGACACCATGCCGCATCTGGAAACCGCCGCGCTCGGCGTCTGGGCCGGGGTCGGCGGCCGCGACGAGAAGCCGAACGAGCACGGCATCTCGCATCTTCTGGAGCACATGGCGTTCAAGGGCACCACGCGGCGGTCCTCGCGCGAGATCGTCGAGGAGATCGAGGCGGTCGGCGGCGATCTCAATGCCGGGACCTCGACCGAGACCACGGCCTATTATGCGCGGGTGATGAAGGCCGACGTGCCGCTGGCGCTCGACGTGCTCTCCGACATCCTCGCCAATCCGTCCTTCGTGCCGGACGAGCTGGAGCGCGAGAAGAGCGTCATCGTGCAGGAGATCGGCGCGGCGCAGGACACCCCCGACGACGTCGTGTTCGAGCATCTCAACGAGCTCTGCTACCCGGACCAGCCGATGGGCCGCTCGCTGCTCGGCACCGCCAAGACGCTGAAGACCTTCAACCGCGACATGCTGCGCGGCTACCTCTCGACGCATTACCGCGCGCCCGACATGGTGGTCGCGGCCGCCGGCGCCGTCGATCACAAGCGCGTCGTCGAGGACGTCGCGCAGAAGTTTGCGAGCTTCGACGCCACGCCGGCGCCGGAGCCGGTGCCTGCGATGTTCGGCAAGGGCGGCTCGAAGGTGGTGCATCGCGATCTCGAGCAGGCGCATCTGACGCTGGCGCTCGAAGGCGTGCCGCAGGCCGACCTGTCGCTGTTCTCGCTGCAGGTGTTCACCAACACGCTGGGCGGCGGGATGTCGTCGCGGCTGTTCCAGGAGGTGCGCGAGAAGCGCGGGCTGTGCTACTCGATCTACACCTTCCACGCGCCCTATAGCGATACCGGCTTTTTCGGCCTCTACACCGGGACCGATCCCGCCGATGCGCCGGAAATGATGGAGGTCATCGTCGACGTCATCAATGACGCCGTCGAAACCCTGACCGAGGCCGAGGTCGCGCGCGCCAAGGCGCAGATGAAGGCCGGGCTGTTGATGGCGCTGGAAAGCTGCTCATCCCGGGCCGAACAGCTGGCGCGCCATGTGCTAGCCTATGGCCGGCCGCAGACGGTGGAAGAGCTGGTGGCGCGGATCGATGCGGTGAGCGTCGAGTCGAGCCGCAACGCCGCCCGCGCGCTGCTGTCGCGCAGCCGGCCCGCCGTCGTCGCCCTTGGCAGCGGCAGGGGTCTGGACACGGCGGTATCTTTTGCGGAAGGATTGACGAAGTCGAAGGCAAGGACGCTGCTGCACTAGGGAGCCGCGAGGCTCGGGGCAGGGCGTCACGCCCGAATGGGCGGGGGAGTGTTGGGCCATGGCCCTGTTTCGTTTGCCGTCCGGTGGACCGGCTGCACTGATGCCGCGCGGTCACGGGCTCTTGCTGCGGGCGCCGCAAATGTCGGATTTCCCGCAATGGGCGCAACTGCGCGAATTCAGCCGCGCCTATCTCACGCCATGGGAGCCGATCTGGCCCTCCGACGACCTCACCCGCGCAGGCTTCCGCCGCAGGCTGCGCCGCTACACCGAGGATATCGCCGCCGACCGCTCCTATCCGTTCATCATCTTCCGCGAATCGGACGGGGTGATGATCGGCGGCATCACGCTCGCCAATGTCCGCCGCGGCATCGTGCAGGCCGGCACGATCGGCTATTGGGTGGGACTGCCGCACGCGCATCGCGGCTACATGACGACGGCGCTGCGGGTGCTGCTGCCGTCGCTGTTCGGCGAGCTCAATCTGCATCGCATCGAGGCGGCCTGCATTCCCTCCAACGCGCCGTCGATCCGCGTGCTGGAGAAGTGCGGCTTCACCCGTGAGGGGCTGGCGCGGCGCTATCTCTGCATCAACGGGATCTGGCAGGACCATCTGCTGTTCGGCCTGCTGCACGAGGATTTCGGCGGCTGATACCCTGCGTCTTTTGGCTGATGGCCGGCGTCCCGCGATACCTTACCTTGGGTCGGGGGATGCCTTGGGTTTCAAGGACGCCTTGGGTTCAGGGACGCCTTGGGTTCAGGGATGCCTTGGGTTCAGGGACGCCTTGGGTTCAAGGATGCCTTGGGTTCGCCGCCATTGCCTTGCTATAACGCCGGCGAAACGGAGGCTGGGATTGAAGGTTCTGGGGATATCGCATGGGTGACAGGGTGATCAGGTTCGCGCTCGCAGCGGCGTTGTCGATCGGTCTCGGGGCCACCCTGCTGCCCCCGGGAGCTTCCGCGCAGTCGCTGAGCGACCGTTTCAAGAGCCTGTTCGGGGGCGGCTCGTCCGACCAGGACAAGCCGGCCGCTCCGGCCGCGCCGCAGCAGCTCAATGACGCCGATGCCGAACTTTCCTGTCCGCCGGTGCAGATCCGCTCCGGGGCCTCGACCTATTCGGTGGCCGTGACCGGCAAGGAAGCGGTCGGCAACGACGTCAAGTTCCTGGCCTCGATCACCCGCACGGCGCGGCAATGCAATCTGAGCGGCGGCATGATCACCGCCAAGATCGGGATCCAGGGCCGGATCATCGTCGGTCCGCAGGGCGCGCCGCCGACCATTCAGGTGCCGCTGCGCGTCGCCGTGGTGCAGGGTGGCGTCGGCGAGAAGACGATCGCGACCAAGGCCTACACCACCACGGTGCAGATGGACGAGAGCGGCAGCGTGCCGTTCAGCCTTGTCGCCGAGGATGTCGTCTATCCGGCGCCGTCGCCGGCCGACAACGACAATTACATCTTCTATATCGGCTTCGATCCGCAGGCCCTGAAGCCGGAGCCCAAGCCGCGCGCCCCGCACAAGAAGAAGTAGCGCCGGAGCGTCTTCGATCGCGCTCCGCGGCACGGCGGATCCGAGCAAATTGCTTAGCCAACAAAAAGGCCGGCGCGATCACCTCGCGCCGGCCTTTTGTGGAAGCAGTTGTGATCGCGTCAGTTCAGCTTGGAGCGGACTTCTGCGATGCCCTTGCCGATCAGGTCGTCGGCAACCGAGCCCTTGACCGACTGCGACAGGATGGTCGAGGCGGCGGTCACCGCGGCGTTGGCCGCGGCGGCGCGGACATCGGCCACGGCCTGGGCCTCGGCCTGGGCGATCTTGCTCTCGGCGGTCTTGGTCCGCCGCGCGACAAAATCTTCCATCTTGGTCTTGGCTTCGGCCGCGATCCGCTCGGCTTCGGCCTTGGCGCTGGTGATGATGTCCTGGGCCTCACGCTCCGCGCTGGCGCGGCGCGCTTTGTACTCGCCGAGCAGCTTGTTGGCTTCGTCCTTCAGACGGCGGGCGTCATCCAGCTCGGCCTTGATGCGCTCGGCGCGATGATCGAGCGCCGTCAGCAGGGTGCGGTGGACACCGAGATAGCCGAACACGACCAGCAGAATGACGAAGGCGATCGCAACCCAGGTTTCCGGTTCGTAAAACATCGTCTATCCCTTCAGCGTCGCGTCGACGGCGCTGTTGACCGCATTCGCGTCCGGCGTGACGCCGGCGAGTTGCTGGACGATGGCGCCGGCTGCATCCGCCGCGATGCCGCGGACGTTGCTCATGGCGTTGGTCCGGGTCGTTGCGATCTGCTTCTCGGCGTCGGCGAGCTTCACCGCCAGTTTCTCTTCCAGCGCCTTGCGCTCGGCTTCCGAGGCCGCGTTCAGCTTCTCGCGGGTCTCGTTGCCGATCGCCTGCGCGTTGGCGCGTGCGTTGGCGAGTTCGGCTTCATAGGCCTTCAGCGCTGCGTCGGACTCGTCCTTCAGCTTCTGCGCCTCGGCCAGATCGCCCTCGATCTTGTTCTGGCGTGCATCGATCGTCCCGCCGACACGCGGCAGTGCGATACGCGACACGATCAGGTAGAGCGCGACAAACGCAATCGCCAGCGACACCAGCTGCGAGGCGAAATTGGAGGAATCGAACGGCGGAAAGGCTCCGCCGTGATGTCCACCATCGGCCTCGGTGTGGGCGCCGGCCTGCTGGCCTTTTGCCTCGCCATGACTCTCAGCCATGGTGTTCTCCTGTTGCTGTCATGCGCGCCGCCCCTGGACGAGCCTCGGGCGGCGCGAAGGAAGTGCCGCTCAGAGCGGAACGAACAGCAGGAGCAGCGCGATCAGCAGCGAGAAGATGCCGAGCGCTTCGGTCACGGCGAAGCCGAAGATCAGGTTGCCGAACTGGCCCTGAGCGGCCGAGGGGTTACGCACCGCAGCGGCGAGGTAGTTGCCGAAGATGATGCCCACGCCGACGCCCGCGCCGCCCATGCCGATGCACGCGATGCCCGCGCCGATAAGTTTTGCTGCTGCCGGTTCCATTTGTAGCTCCTTGAGAAAGATAGACAGATTGGTGGGTGGAGATTCCCCGGACCGCTTAGTGTCCCGGATGAATGGCGTCGTTGAGGTAGATGCAGGTCAGGATCGCGAACACGTAGGCCTGCAGGAACGCGACCAGCAGTTCGAGGGCGTACAGCGCAATCGTGAGCGCCAGCGGCAGCACGCCGCCGACCCAGCCGAGCGCGCCCAGCGAGAAGCCGAGCATCGCGACGAAGCCCGCGAACACCTTCAGCGCGATGTGGCCGGCCAGCATGTTGGCGAACAGACGAACGCTGTGCGAGACGGGCCGCAGGAAGAACGACAGCACCTCGATGAACATGACCAGCGGCAGGATGTAGATCGGAACGCCGGAGGGAACGAAGATCTTGAAGAATTTCAGGCCGTTCTTGTAGAGGCCGTAGATCAGGACCGTCAGGAACACCATGATCGCCAGCGCGAAAGTGACGATCAGGTGGCTCGAGATCGTGAAGGTGTAGGGGATGACACCGACGAGGTTCGAGACGCAGAGGAACATGAAGATCGAGAAGATCAGCGGGAAGAACTTCATGCCTTCCGAGCCGGCCGTGCTGCGAATCGTCGTGGCGACGAACTCGTAGGAGATTTCGGCGACCGACTGCAGCCGTCCCGGAACCAGGTCGCGGCCGCTCGCCAGCATCAGCAGCGCGATCAGCAGCACTGCGATGAACATGTAGAGCGACGAATTGGTGAAGGCGATCGTGTGATTGCCGATGTGGCCGAGCGTGAAGAGGGGCTCGATATTGAACTGGTGGATCGGGTCGATTTTCATCCGCGCGGCTCTTGGTCCACCGGCCATCGTGCCGGTAATCGAATTTCAAATGTCGTGACTTCCCGCCAGCGCTCAGCGCTTGCCCGAGGCCACGCCTGCGGACCTCACCACGTTGACCACGCCGGCGACGAAGCCGAGCAGCGTTAACACGATGAAGCCGAATGGCGACGTCGACAGCAAACGGTCGAACCCCCAGCCAATCGCCGCTCCGACGGCAACGCCCGCGATCAGCTCCGAGGAAAGACGAAAACCGAGCGCCATAGCCGAAGCTCTGGCGGCACTGTCCCCGCTTTCAGTACCGGATTGATCAGTCTTGCTCCTGCGGCTGTCGCGAATTTCTGACAACCGATGATCGAGACTTCCGAGCCTTGCGGAAAGCGCAGCTTCGTCAGGAGGCGATTGATCGCGACTTCCACTTGCGCCGTCGTTCGTGTTTTCAGCCATGCTGCAAACACTAACCGATGCCGCGGTTGATGGAAATTGCGCCCGTCCCCGTCAAAAGCCGCGCGGACCATACTTACCGCGTCTAATCAAGTCAAGATTGCGTCGTAACCAGTTATTGCTTTGATTCTGCTGGATTTATTTGGAGATATTCAAGGGCAGAGTGACGCAGTGATCGCAGTGCAGCAGCTTGCGTGACATTGAGCGATGTTGCGTGGCTTTTGCCGCTCTGCTGGGATCAGTCAAAATCCCTATCGTCTCGTGCAATCAAGGTTCCGCATGCCGCGCCAGGTCGACTACTATTTCTCCTTGCAATCACCTTGGGCCTATATCGGCCATAAGCCCTTTGTTCGGCTCGTAAGCACTTACGATCTCAAGGTAAATTACCGACCTGTGCTGCTGGTCGATTTGTTTGCGGAGACCGGCGGGCTGCCGCTCGCCAAGCGCCATCCCATGCGGCAGCGCTACCGGATGATCGAGTTGCAGCGCTGGCGCGACAAGCGCGGGCTGAATTTCCATCTGCAGCCGGCGCATTGGCCGTTCAACGGACGCCTTGCCGATGGTGTCGTGATCGCGGCGCTCGAGGCGGGCCTCGATCCCGAGCCATTCTTGCAGCGCGCCTTTCCCGCCGTCTGGGAGCAACAGCTGAACCTTGCCGATGCCGCGACGCTGGTGCGTCTCGCCGACGCTGCAGGCCTGCCTGGGCAGCAGCTGGTCGAGCGCTCGGGCGCCGAGGTGATCAGCGCGGCCTATGAGCAGAACCGCCAGGATGCTTTGTCAGCCGACGTATTCGGCTCGCCGGGCTATGTGCTCGATGGCGAGGTATTCTGGGGACAGGACCGGATCGAATTGCTCGAGGACGCGTTGAAGTCGGGCCGCAAGCCCTATAGCTCTGAGGTCTAGAGCATGATCCGGAAAAGTGCGAAGCGGTTTTCCGAAAAGATCATGCTCAAACAAGGAGCTAAAGCGAGATGACGATTCGACCTCATGTCATCTCGCTTTAGGGGCAGGCAATCAGGTCGAGGCGGAGCCAGCCATGCCCATCGCGATGTCGCCGTCGAAACTGTCGATCGCAATTGCCGCCGTCCTGATCTCGAGCGGTGCGGCGATGGCGCAAAGCACGCCGGACACCGAGAACGGCCGCTACGCATTGTCTCCGGCTGGTGCCGGCTTCCTGCGGCTCGACACGCGCACCGGCGCGGTGTCGACCTGCACCAATTCCAGCGCCGGCTGGGCCTGCTACATGGTGCCCGACGAGCGTGCGGCGCTGGATGCGGAGATCGGCCGGCTGCAGGTCGACAATGACAGACTGAAGGGTGAGCTTGCGGCGCGCGCACCGTCGGCCAAGACCGACGAGGCGTTGCCGAAATCGGATCAGCTGAAGCCGCCGAAGACCGCCGAGGGCGAGCGCAAGATCGAGATCCCGCTGCCAAGCGACCGCGACATGGATCGCATGATGTCGTTCGTGGAGCGGGCCTGGCGGCGGCTGATCGAGATGGCGAACCGCGTCCAGCGTGACGCCAATGACGGCAAGATCTGAGGCTGGCTGTGCGGTGTCGTCCCGGCCTTCGCCGGGACGACGGTCAAGAGGACAGATGAGTACATCGAAACAAATGTCGCGTTCGGCGCCGTCCTCGGTTGCGGCAGGCAGCATCGTGTCGTCGCGAATGATGGTCGAGACAGCGGGCGCGGGCTTCATCGATATCACGAGCGAGATCGCAAGATTCCTGCGCGAAGTACGTGCCGGCGAGGGCGCGGTGACGCTGTTCGTTCGTCATACCTCGGCGTCGCTGACGATCCAGGAGAATGCCGACCCGACGGTGCTGGTCGACCTGATGACGGCGCTCGACCGCGCCGCGCCCGAGGATGGTGGCTGGGGTCACGACACCGAAGGTCCTGACGACATGCCGGCGCATATCAAGACCCTGCTGACGGCGACCTCGTTGCAGGTTCCGGTGCTCGATGGCGCAATGGCGCTGGGCACCTGGCAGGGCATCTATCTGATCGAACATCGCGCCCGCCCGCACCGGCGCGAGATCGTGCTGCAATTCATCGGCGCGACGCGCTGACGCTTTCGCGTCGCCGCTTGAAACGACATCGGCCGCGGATCGCTCCGCGGCCGATGCATCTTGATTCCGTTGTCGACCGATCAGGTCTTGGAGATGTCGACGTCCTTGGTCTCCGGGATGAACAGCGCGCCGACCACGACGGTGATTGCCGCGAAGATGACCGGATACCAGAGACCGGAGTAGATATCGCCGGTCGAGGCGGTGATCGCGAACGCGGTCGCCGGGAGCAGGCCGCCGAACCAGCCGTTGCCGATATGATAAGGCAGCGACATCGAGGTGTAGCGGATGCGGGTCGGGAACAGTTCGACCAGCATGGCGGCGATCGGGCCGTAAACCATGGTGACGAAGAGCACCAGGATGAACAGCAGTCCGATGACCGAGGCCACCTGCGGACGGAAGACGTCGAACGGGTTCGACATTTTCACGATGCCGGCGTCACCCGTCTTCGGATAGCCCGCCGCCTGCACGGCCGCGGTGATCGCCGGGTTCGACGTCTTGGCGTCCGTGTACGGCACGTCCTTGTCGTTGACCACGACCTTCACCGGCGAACCGGCCGGGCCGGGCACGGTGGAGTACTTCACCGATGACTGGGCGAGGAAGGCGCGCGCGGTGTCGCAGGGGGCCGAGAAGACGCGGGTGCCGACCGGGTTGAAGAGGTCGCCGCAGCCTGCGGGATCTGCAACCACCTGCACCTTGACCGTCTCATAGGCCTTTTCCAGCGCCGGGTTGGCGTTGGTCGTGATCATCTTGAAGATCGGGAACAGGGTCAGTGCGCCGATCAGACAGCCGGCCAGGATGATCGGCTTGCGGCCGATCCGATCCGACAGCGCGCCGAACACCAGGAAGAAGCCGGTGCCGAGCAGCAGCGACCAGGCGATCAGCAGGTTAGCGGTGTAGCCGTCGACCTTCAGGATCGCTTGCAGGAAGAACAGCGCGTAGAACTGGCCGGTGTACCAGATCACCGCCTGGCCCATGGTCAGGCCGAACAAGGCGAGAATCACGATCTTGGCGTTGCTCCAGGTCCCGAAGGCTTCGGTCAGCGGCGCCTTGGAGGTCTTGCCTTCCTCCTTCATGCGCTGGAACACCGGCGATTCGTTCAGCCGCAGACGGATCCAGACCGAGATGCCGAGCAGCAGCACCGACACCAGGAACGGAATACGCCAGCCCCACTCCGCGAAGTCCTTCTCTCCGATGATGCTTCGGGTGAACAGGATCACCAGCAGCGACAGGAACAGCCCGAGCGTCGCCGTAGTCTGGATGAACGAGGTGTAGTAGCCGCGCTTGCCGGGCGGCGCGTGCTCGGCGACGTAGGTCGCGGCGCCGCCATATTCGCCGCCGAGCGCGAGGCCCTGCAGCAGGCGGAGCGAGATCAGGATGATCGGCGCCGCGATGCCGATGGTCTTGGCGTTGGGCAACAGGCCGACGATGAAGGTCGACAGGCCCATGATCAGGATGGTGACGAGGAAGGTGTATTTGCGGCCGACGATGTCGCCGACCCGGCCGAACACGATGGCGCCGAACGGACGCACCAGGAAGCCTGCCGCGAACGCCAGCAGCGCGAAGATATCGCGCGTTGCCGGCGGATAGTCGGAGAAGAACTGCGCGCCGATGATGCCGGCCAGTGAACCGTAGAGATAGAAGTCGTACCACTCGAACACGGTGCCGAGCGATGACGCGAGGATGACGAATCGTTCATCCTTCGTCATGCCGGCGGGCCGCGCCGAAGTTGCTGTCATTGTGGACATCTGTATTGCTCCCCCCGAATTATTGCTGTGCCATGCGAGCCACGCCTGGCCGACGAGGCTCGAACGAGCCTCAGGCATGATTTAGGGTAACATCGCGGCGAAACCCGCCCCAATAAGACTTTTGGCTTTTGCACGCTTGAACTTATCTTAGGAGGCGAGACTCGGATGAAACGCCCCCGCGTGCTTCTATTGCGGCGCACAAGCTAAGCGGGTTAACTGCGTTGGCATCTGGCATTACCGGGCCCTTGCGTGATACTGCCGCGCGGGCGACAACCGAACGGTGCGGGTTTGCTGAAATCCGCTAGTGGGACTGAGATGAACGCTGCTGCCAATACTCATCTTGTCATCGCCGACGACCATCCGCTGTTCCGCGATGCGTTGCGCCAGGCGGTGTCCAGTGTCGTGAGTTCGGCCACGATCAGCGAGGCCGGATCATTCGAGGACCTGACCGCGCTGCTGGAACGCGACTCCGAGGTCGACTTGATCCTGCTCGACCTGTCGATGCCGGGGATCAGCGGCTTTTCCGGGCTGATTTATCTGCGGGCGCAATATCCGGCGATCCCGGTGGTCATCGTCTCCGCCAGCGACGATGCCGGAACCATCCGCCGGTCGCTCGATTTCGGCGCCTCGGGTTTCATCCCCAAGCGCTTCGGTGTCGAAACGTTGCGGGACGCCATCATGAAGGTGATGGAAGGCGACGTCTGGGTTCCGCCGGACACCGATCTGTCGGCCGCCGGCGATCCCGACATGACCCGGCTGCGCGACCGTCTGGTCACGCTGACCCCACAACAGGTGCGGGTGCTGATGATGCTGTCCGAGGGGCTGCTCAACAAGCAGATCGCCTACGAGCTCGGTGTCTCCGAAGCGACCATCAAGGCCCATGTCTCGGCCATCCTGCAAAAGCTCGGCGTCGAAAGCCGGACGCAGGCCGTGATCGCCGCGGCCAAAATCGCCGGCGGCCAGTGGCGCCAGGGCACGCCGTCGAGCTGACGGGGAATTCGTAGGACTGTAGGATGGGTGGAGCGAAGCGATACCCATCATCCCACCCACCGAGCATGCCTGCATGACCGGCTACCGCCGCAATTTCATTGCCGGAGGCTGTTTTTTCTTTACCGTCAACTTGGCAGATCGGCGGCAGCGGCTCCTGACCGAAAATATTGATGCATTACGGGCGGCCTTCCGCGAGACCCGGCAGCACCATCCGTTCTCGATCGATGCAATCGTGGTGTTGCCGGAACATCTCCATACTGTCTGGACGATGCCGGAGGGGGATGCTGACTTCGCCATGCGGTGGAGGCTGATCAAGACCTGGTTCTCTCGGCAGCTTGCCGGCGGCGAACCTGTTTCAAGCAGTCGCGCAGGTAAAGGCGAGCGCGGCGTGTGGCAGCGGCGCTACTGGGAGCATACGATCCGTGATGAGGACGATTTTTCGCGCCACATCGACTACGTCCACATCAATCCGGTCAAGCATGGTCTGGTAACACGTGTCGGAGACTGGCCGCACTCGTCGTTTCATCGGTTTGTGCGGGACGGTGTCTATCCCCCGGATTGGGCAGGCGACGTGGCCGGCCTTGAGGGGAAATACGGCGAAAGAAGCTGATGGGTATCGCTACGCTCCACCCATCCTACAATCTGCTCCGGAAACCCTGCGTTCGCTCGGCCAGTGGCGCCAAGGCACGCGGTCGAGTTGATCGCTACAGGGCTGGTGTGATCCGGTAGGCGCAGCGTCGTGCGCCGGCCAGGATGTGATCGACGCGTTCGATCGTGACATCGGGCCCCAGCACCGCGCGGAACACCGCAAGCTCCGAGCGGCAAAGACCCTGGCAGGCCGCCGCCGCGGCGCAGATCGGACAGTGGTTCTCGACCAGAAGAAAGCCGCCAGCGTCCTTGAGCACACTCGCCATATAGCCTTCCCGGCTGCGCAGCCGCGCCAGTGATGCCAATCGCCGACGTAGCGAGCCCTCCGTTCCAACCGCCTTGCGGTAGTCGGCGATGCTGGCGCGTTCCCGATGCTCGATCAGCGTCTCCATGCCGCGCTCGCCAAACACCGCCTGCATCGAGCGCAGCAGATCGAGCGTGAGATCGGAATGGCGGTCGGGGAAGCGCTCGTGACCGCGCGGCGTCAGCCGCCAGTATTTCCGCGGCCGCCCGCGGCCTTCCCGCTGGTGGTCGCTTGCGACGAGGCCGGCCGCCTCGAGCTTGACGAGGTGCTGACGCGCGCCGGCCGGCGTCATCTCGAGGCGCGCGCCGATCTCCGCGGCGGTCTGCGGGCCGCGGGTCTTCAATTGGAACAGGATGCGATCCTGGCTACGGGTGTCGTCTTGACTCACGGGAATATTTTAGAAACAAGATGCTATCTAAAATAGCACGCTTGCTGTCGCAGGCAACTGCCGGAGCGTCGGTCCGGAAGGAGGCTTCCGACATGAAGCAGGACGTGGTTCAGGAGGGGTGGCGATCGCTCCTCAAGCGCGAATGGATTCCGACACTCGCCATCCTGCTCGGTGGCGTCCTGCTGCAATCCATGAACGTGCTGATGCTGACGACGGTGTTGCCGTCGATCGTCGGCGAGCTCGGCGGCGTCACGATGTTGAGCTGGCCGACCACCGCCTATCTGGCTTCTTCCATCGTCGCGGCAAGCTGCGTCGGCGTGCTGTCGACCACCTTCGGTGCACGGCGGGTCTATTGTGCCGGGGTCGTGATCTTCGGCCTCGGTGCCGTGCTGTGTTCGCTCGCCCCGGCGATGGGATGGATCGTGGCCGGCCGGCTGATCCAGGGATTTGGCGGCG
>CALRXG020000138.1:0-14333 GCA_943372075.1 Bordetella parapertussis
GGGTGTGGCTGTCGGAGATCATGCTGCAGCAAACCACGGTGCGGGCGGTCGGGCCGTATTTCGAGAAGTTCCTGGCCCGCTGGCCTGACGTCACCGCACTCGGCCGCGCCTCGCTCGACGATGTCCTGAGGATGTGGGCCGGGCTCGGCTATTATTCGCGGGCGCGCAATTTGCACGCCTGCGCGGTCGCGGTGCTGGGCGATCATGGCGGAGCGTTCCCTGACACCGAGGACGGCCTGCGTGTGCTGCCCGGGATCGGGCCCTACACGGCGGCTGCGATCGCCGCGATCGCATTCGACCGCCGCACCATGCCGGTGGACGGCAATATCGAACGCGTCGTCAGCCGGCTTTACGCCATCGAGGAGGCGCTGCCGCAGGCCAAGCCGCTGATCCAGCGAATGGCGGCGACCTTGCTCGGCCCGGCGCGTGCCGGGGATAGTGCGCAGGCGCTGATGGATCTGGGCGCCACGATCTGCACGCCGAAGAAACCCGCCTGCGCATTATGTCCGCTGAATGACGATTGCGCCGGTCGCATCCGTGGCGACCAGGGGACGTTCCCGCGCAAGGCGCCGAAAAAGACCGGCACGCTGCGCCGCGGCGCCGCCTTCGTGGTGACGCGGGGCAGCGAACTGCTGGTGCGCTCGCGCCCGGAAAAGGGCCTGCTCGGCGGCATGACCGAAGTGCCGGGATCGCAATGGCTGGCCGGGCAGGAGGAGGCCGCCGCGCTGGCGCAGGCCCCGGAGCTCAGGGGCGTCATGCGCTGGCACCGCAAGGCCGGCATCGTCAGCCACGTCTTCACCCACTTCCCGCTCGAGCTCGTCGTCTACACCGCCAGTGTGCCGCCGCGGACCCGCGCGCCGGAGGGCATGCGCTGGGTGCCGGTGGCGACCCTCGATGGCGAGGCGTTTCCGAACGTGATGCGCAAAGTGGTCGCCCACGGCCTCGATCTCTGACCTGCTGACACCATGCTGGCAGCAGCGACCGGCTACGACCTCCTTCACAACGGAGGCCGCCATGATCGCAACCGCGCTCGACCACATTCCGAAACCGCCCTGTGCCAAATTGCTGGGATGGCAGCTTGTCGATGCCCGCCCGCAGGACGGCTGGATCAAGATCGTCTTCGACGGCAAGCCGGAGTTCTGCAATCCCGCCGGCTTCGTCCAGGGCGGCATGCTGTCCTCGATGCTCGACGACACAATGGGGCCGGCGGTGTTCGTGATGACCGAGGGCAGGCTGTTCACCACGACCATCTCGATGACCGTGAACTTCCTGGCGCCGGCCAAGCCCGGGCCGATCACCGGCGAGGCGACGGTGACCCAACTCGGCAAGACCATCGCCTTCGTCGAAGGCCGGCTCACCGCCGCCGACGGCACCTTGCTCGCGACCGCGAGCAGCAGCATTCGTCTGGTGGAAGCGGCGCGGGCGCTGCGCTGACGCGGCGTGCACAACGACCAGTCCGTCGCCCCTGAAGCGGTTCATCCGTCATTGCGAGGAGCGATAGCGACGAAGCAATCCATGCCTCCGCGAATGCCGCGCGATGGATTGCTTCGCTTCGCTCGCAATGACGGGGATGATGCCTTGTTAGCCCAAATCAGCCCGCCCGCTGCACGATCGGCGGCTTGGCGTTCAGCCCCTCGACCTGGAAGCCGGCGACGCGCTTGTAGTTGGCGGCGATGTCTTCCAGCTCCTGTTGCGACAGTACCTCGGTGACGACGCCAAAACCGTTCGGCGCGCGCTCCTCGACCAGCTGCATCACCTGTTCCGGGCCGTTGCGACGGTTCAGCATCACGAGATCGGTCGTCGCCGGCCGCCGCTCGGCCTCATAGGCGGTAAGGGCCGCCTGCGTCGGGCCATGCGCCAGGATCTCGCGCGTCAACGTGCGCGCATCCAGAATCGCCTGCGAGGCGCCGTTGGAGCCGATCGGGTACATCGGATGCGCGGCATCGCCCATCAGCGTGACGCGGCCGAAGGTCCATTGCGGGATCGGATCGCGATCCACCAGCGGATATTCGTAGGCATGCGGGCAGTTGCGGATCAGGCCGGGAACGTCGAGCCAGTCGAAGTTCCAGTTCTCGAACCAGGGCAGGAATTCGTCGAGCTTGGCGGTGCGGTTATAGTCCTCGCGGCGCCATTGGTAGGTCGGCGGCATGTGCCGCTCGGCGACCCAGTTGATGTCGAACTTGCCGTCGGCGCCGGCTTCCTTCGAGATCGGATAGCAGACGAATTTCAACGTCTCGTGCCCGGCCATGATCATGGTGCGGCCGGTCAGGAAGGCGTTCGCCCGCGTGATGCCGCGCCACAGGATGCGGCCGTTCCAGATCGGCGGACCCTCCTGCGGATAGAGTTTCTCGCGCACCGCCGAATGGATGCCGTCGGCGGCGATCAGCACCGCAGCGTCATGGCTGCCCGCCGGCTTGCCGGTGGCGCGGTCGATGAACTCGGCGCGGACGCCGTCGGCGGTCTCGGTCCAGCCGGTGAGATGATGGCTGGTCAGGATGTTCTCAGCCCCCAGCCGCTCGGTCGCCGCATCGAGCAGCAGTTGCTGCAGCCGGCCGCGATGGATCGAGAATTGCGGCCATTTGTAGCCGGCCTCGAGCCCGCGCGGCTCGCTCCAGATCGGCTTGCCGTGCTTGGAGAAATAGGCGAGCTCGCGTGTGCGCACGGCGGTCGCGTCGAGCACATCGTGCAGGCCGAGCTCGATCAGTTCGCGCACCGCATGCGGCAGCACATTGATGCCGACACCGAGTGGCCGGAGCTCCGGCACGCTCTCGAACACGCGGCAGGGCACGCCGATCTGATGCAGGCTGAGCGCCAGCGTCAGCCCGCCAATTCCGCCACCTGCAATGAGTACAGTCATGAAAAGCCCTCTCGGTTGGCCATGGTCTTCGCATGGCGGCCCCGCCGCGGGCAAGTCCGCGGCACCGCGCGGGGTGGACGGCGAGGGGTGGTGCCGCTAACGTCCGCCGCATCTCATAAGAAGGCAACGGCCGGGTTCGCCACGAACCGACAAGGCCCGCAGAGGACAACGACATGCTCAAGCTCTACACCGCCCCCGGCACCTGTGCGCTCGCCTCTCACATCGCGCTGGCCGAAGCCGGCGCGCCTTATACGGTCGAGCGGCTCGACTTCAAGAACAACCAGCAGAACAGCCCGGAATATCTCAAGATCAATCCGAAGGGCCGGGTGCCGACGCTGGTGACCGAGCACGGCGTGCTGACCGAGACGCCGGCGATGCTGGCCTATATCGCGCAGACCTATCCGCAGGCGAAGCTCGCGCCGCTCGACGACGCCTTCGCATTCGCCCGGCTGCAGTCGTTCAATTCCTATCTCTGCTCGACGGTGCATGTCTGCCACGCCCACAAGATGCGCGGCGCGCGCTGGGCGACCCAGGAGAGCTCGTTCGCCGACATGAAGGCGATGATCCCGAAGACCATGGGCGCCTGCTTCAACCTGATCGAGCGCGACATGCTCAGGGGACCGTGGGTGATGGGCGAGAACTACACCGTCGGCGATGCCTATCTCTACACGCTCACCCTCTGGCTCGACGGCGACGGCGTCGACATCGCGACCTTGCCCAAGGTCAAGGCGCATCGCGCGGCGATGGAGAGCCGTCCGGCGGTGCAGAAGGTGCTCGCCGAGCTGAGGGCGTAAGGCCGAGCGGTCGCCATATCTCGGTGTCGTCCCGGCCTGCGCCGGGACGACGTTGGGGATGGATCGTGGGCCTCACGCCTTCCCCGTCTCCAACTCCCGTCCGGTCTCCAGCATCAGCTTGCGTAACCAGATCGAGCCCGGGTCCATCTGCGCCCGGGTCGGGTAGAACATGTGCTGCTCGTCGATTCCGGGATCGAGCGGTGGGGTCACGATCATCAGCGACAATTGCTTGGCCAGCGCCGCAATCAGCCGGTGCGGCACGAAGGCGACGAGGTCGGTGCGTGCGGTGACGTGCAGCGCCTCGATATAGCCCGGCACCACCAGGGCGATCCGCCGCTCGATGCCCTTGGCGCGCAGCCAGGTGTCGATCAGATCCTCGTTGTGGCCGCGGATGATCACGGCGACATGGCGTGCGGCGAGGAACGCCTCGCGCTTCCTGAGCTTGGTGCCGACGGGATGGCCGCGGCGCACCGCGAGCGCATCGATGTCGGTGTAGAGCCGCTGGCGGTGAAAGCCCTTGAAGGAATTGCCGATCGAGATCACGAGATCGATGGTGCGGGCGAAGTCCGGCGTGAAGATCGTCGAGCTCCGCCACGGTACCACGTCGATGGTGACGTTCGGCGCCAGCCGGGTCACCTTCTCCATCAGCCGCGGCATCAAGAGCTCGACCGCGAGGTCGGGCATCATCAGGCGGAAGTGCCGGTCGCTGCGTGCGGCGTCGAAATCGTCCGCCACGAACAGCGTGCGCACCTGGTCGAGCGCCTGCGCCAGCGGCGAGCGCAACGCCTGCGCCCGTGGCGTCAGCTCCATCCGCGCGCCGTTGCGCACCAGCAGCGGGTCGCCGATCAGGTCGCGCAGCCGCTGCAACGCATGGCTGGTCGCGGGCTGCGACAGATTGAGCCGTAGCGCGGCGCGGCTGACGCTGCCGTCGCGCAGCAGCGCGTCGAGCGCGACCAGCAGATTGAGGTCAAGCGAATTCAAATTCATCAGGTGAATATATATCATACCACCTATCGATTGGAAGAATGGGTGCCGGCCCGGCAAGATTGCAGGGCAAGGCGATTTCGCGCGAAGCGCATGGCGTTTCGCGCGCGGACCGCTGCCGTCAAAGCCAACCCATCGTAAGGAGACGCGCCATGAGCGCAGCCGACAACAAGAAACTGGTGCAGGAGATGTTTGTGATCGCGGGCAGTCCCGATCCCGCGGTGCGCGAGAAGTCGCTGTTCATGGCGACGCTCGCCGACGACGCGATCTGGACCGTGACCGGGCAGTATTCCTGGTCACGCACCTTCACCGGCAAGCAATCGATCATGAACGATCTGCACGGCCACGTTCGCTCCAGGCTGGTTGAGCGCGGCCGCACCGTCGCGCATCGCATCATCGCCGACGGCGACATCGTCGTGGTCGAGGCAAAAGGCAACAACCTCACCAAGCACGGCCAGCGCTACGACAACGACTATTGCCTGGTGTTCCGCTTCGACGGCGGCAGGATCAAGGAGGTGAGGGAATATTGCGACTCGGTGCTGACCGAGAAGGCCCTTGGTCCGTTTCCAGCCGCAGAGGTTCGCGCGGCGGGTTGAGCCATTGGCCGCCGCATTCGCGGCGGCGTTGATCTGGTTCAGGCAGTGGCGCGGGGACCGGCGCTCCTGGCGGCAGCTTGCCGCGATGAGCGAGCGCGACTTGCAGGACATCGGCGTCTGCCGCGCCGACATCTGCCATCGCCGCCGGGACGCCGCGGGCAGGCCGTACTGGCCGCCGTGACAACAACATGCGTAGGGTGGACACCGCGCTTCCGCGCCTTGCCCACCCTACGCAGCGTTCAACACGGACGGCGTCACGCCACCTTGTTCTTGATGTGACCGAACATGATGCCGCGAGCCGTGTCGTCCATCTCGGCCTTGAAGGTGTGCTTGTCCTTCAGCGCGATCGCGCGCGCCGCCGCAGGCCGTGCCGAGATCTCGTCGACTAGCCGTTTCACGTTCGGATATTTGGCGTAGCCTTCCTCGCCGAGGATGAACGAGGCCATCCTTGCCCAGCCCCAGAACGCCATGTCGACGATCGTGTAGCTGTCGCCGACCATGTAACGCGACTTCGCCAAATGATCGTCGAGGATCTTGTAGTGGCGATGCGCCTCATACTGGTAACGATTGTTGGCGTAGTCGAGGTCCTTCGGCGCGAAATGCTTGAAATGCACGGCCTGGCCGGAATACGGGCCGAGGCCGGTCGCGATGAACATCAGCCACGACAGCGTCGCGGCGCGGTTGGCCGGGGTGTTGGCAGGCAGGAATTTGCCGTTCTCCTCGGCGAGGTAAAGCAGGATGGCGTTGCTATCGAATACCAGCACACCGTCATCGTCGATCGCCGGCACCTTGCCGTTCGGGTTGACCTTCAGGAACTCCGGCGCGAACTGCTCACCCTTGCGGGTATCGACCGGGATCGCCTCGAACGGCAGGCCGGACTCTTCCAGGAACAGTGCGACCTTGTTCGGGTTCGGCGCGCCATTGAAATAGAATTTGATCATGAAGGGGACTCCCTTGGTTCTTGTGACCGGCGAGATCGGGACACGGCGGGAAAAGCCGCAGCGTCCCTCATGCGCAAAATTCACTGCACGGCGCAAGCGACGAGTTTGTGAAGCAGGGGCGCGCAGCGCGCGGGTCGGCGGGCGTCGTTTTTCTCCATTCGTCGGGCCGCCGCGAAGCGGCGAGCCCTCAGATGCGCAATTGCGCATCGGGGAATGACGAGTAGAGAGTTAGTGCGGCTTGCTCAGCCCGCCGCCATCTCGGAGCGGATCTCGGCGCGCAGCTCGTCGATCAGCCTGAGGCCGTTCTTGGTCTCGACGTGCCAGAAGGTCCAGCCGTTGCAGGCGCCGGAGCCTTGCGCGACCGCGCCGATGCGGTGGATCGAGCCGACCTTATCGCCGAGCATGATGGCGCCGTCGGCGCGCACCAGGGCTCCGTGGCGCTTCTTGGCATCGACCAGCTTTGCGCCGGGCACGATCATGCCGCGCTCGATCAGTTCGGAGAACGCCACGCGAGGCGCTTCACGGGCGGTCATGAACGGCGCCAGCGTTGCTTCCGGCAGCGGTTCGATCGCTGCAATGCGGGCTTCGGCTGCCGCGGCATAGGTCCTGTCGCGTTCGAAGCCGATATAGCTGCGGCCGAGCCGCTTGGCGACCGCACCGGTGGTGCCGGTGCCGTTGAACGGATCGATCACGAGGTCGCCGGGCTTCGACGACGACAGCAGCACGCGGGCGAGTAGCTGCTCCGGCTTCTGGGTCGGATGCACCTTCTTGCCGTCGCTGCCCTTCAGGCGCTCCTCGCCGGTGCACAGCGGGATCAGCCAGTCGGAGCGCGCCTGCACGTCCTCGTTGGCGGCCTTCAGCGCCTCGTAGTTGAAGGTGTAGCCCTTGGCCTTCTCGTCGCGCGCGGCCCAGATCATGGTCTCGTGCGCGTTGGTGAAGCGGCGGCCGCGGAAATTCGGCATCGGATTCGACTTGCGCCACACGATGTCGTTCAGCAGCCAGAAGCCGAGGTCCTGCATGATGGCGCCGACGCGGAAGATATTGTGATAGGAGCCGATCACCCACAGCGTCGCCGACGGCTTCATCGCGCGCCGCGCGGCCAGCAGCCAGGCACGCGTGAAATCGTCGTAGGCGGCGAACGACGAGAACTTGTCCCAGTCGTCGTCGACGGCATCGACATGCGACTCGTCGGGGCGCTTGAGGTCGCCCTTGAGCTGCAGATTGTAGGGAGGGTCTGCAAACACCAGGTCGACCGAGCCGGCCTGAAGCTTCGACATCTCGGCCACGCAATCGCCAATGACGATGTGGCTCGACGGGGCACTCTCAAATTTAGTGCGGGGCGTCCTTGCAGACGCCCCGCGACGCGACACTACCATGACTCAAGAACTCTGACTCAGGCGACGCTGTCGGCGACGCGGGACTAAACAACCGACTGGCACCACATTGACCCGGCAAAGTAAAAATCGACTTAATTGGAAATCTTCATGCAAAAGATTGCAGCATCTTTTGCGTGAGGTGGCGCAATGCGGTTGGCGTTGTGCTGCAACATCAGCGCGTTCTGCGAAAAATTTTGCGGATCATCAAACCGGCGCGATTCGAAGGGTCAATCGGCTGCCGCTTGCAGCGGGCTGCACCGCATCGAATGCACGCCTGCGGGCTAGGCAATTTTTGCCGGGCAGGATATTGATTAACAGAACGGAAATTTTAAGTTGGTGTGTCCCGCATTGGGGCGCCGACTGGAATAGAAGGAAACCGCCATGCGCTATGATGATTTCCGCCGCAGCGACGATATCGAAGACCGTCGCGACGACAGCGGAGGGGGCGGTGGTGGCGGCGGTTTCGGCATTCCGATGGGCGGTGGCGGGCTCGGCATCGGTACTGTGATCGTGCTCGGCCTGCTCGGCTATGCGTTCGGCATCGATCCGCGCATCCTGATCGGCGGCGCCGAGATTCTCACCGGTGGTGGCCAGGCGCCGACCTATCAGACCGACCGGCAGTCGTCGGGCGGCCAGGCCAAGCGCGGCGCGCCGACCGACGAGATGGGCAGCATGATCGCCGGCATCCTCGGCGAGATCGACGATCGCTGGAGCGAGATCTTCCAGGCCTCGGGCCAGAGCTACACCGGCCCGAAGATCGTGCTGTTCCGCAACGCCACCAATGGCGGCCGCTGCGGCATGGCGCAGTCGGCGATGGGACCGTTCTATTGTCCGCCGGACAAGACCATCTTCCTCGACACCGGTTTCTTCCGCGAGGTCGAGACGCGCTTCCGCGGCTGCTCGGGCAACGCCTGCAAGTTCACCGCGGCCTACATCATTGCGCATGAGGCGGGCCATCATATCCAGAACCTGCTCGGCATCATCCCGCGCGTGAACCGGCTGCAGCAGCAGGCCGGCAGCAAGGCCGAGGCCAACGCGTTGCAGGTCAAGGTCGAGCTGCAGGCCGATTGCCTCTCCGGCGTCTGGGTCAACCGCGAGGAGAAGAAGCGGCCGGGCTTCCTCGAGGCCGGCGACATCGACGCCGCGCTGACCACCGCCAACGCGATCGGCGACGACACGCTGCAACGCCAGGCGACTGGCCGGGTGGTGCCGGATTCCTTCACCCACGGCACCGCGGCGCAGCGCAAGCAATGGTTCATGACCGGCTACCAGCAGGGCACCGTGCAGGCCTGCAACACGTTCGCCGGGGGGTAAGCGGCGGCAGCTTTTCGGCAGCGCGACATATATAGTGGTGCGCTGCTCGGTGGCGTCATCCTGAGGTGCTCGCCCTCTTGGCGAGACTCGAAGGATGACGGAGCCCGTGGCCCATCCTTCGAGGCGCGCTGCGCGCGCACCTCAGGATGACGTCAGTGTGTGAGGTACACGATGTCTTCGATCGACGAATCCAAATCATTCGTCCCGCTCAACATTGCGGTGCTGACGATTTCCGACACCCGCTCGCTGGCGGATGACAAGTCCGGCACCACGCTGGCCGACCGCCTGACCGCAGCCGGCCACAGGCTCGCCGCGCGCGAGATCGTCACCGACGATGTCGAGGCGATCCGCGCCGCGATCCGGCGCTGGATCGCCGACCCGGGCGTCGATGCGGTCATCACGACGGGGGGCACCGGCTTTACCGGCCGCGACGTGACGCCGGAGGCGGTCGAGCCGCTGTTCGAGAAGCGGATGGACGGCTTTTCGATCGCCTTCCACATGCTGAGCCACGCCAAGATCGGGGCATCGACGATCCAGAGCCGGGCCACCGCCGGCGTCGCGGGCGCGACCTTCATCTTCTGCCTGCCCGGTTCGCCCGGCGCCTGCCGCGACGGCTGGGACGGCATCCTGGCCGCGCAGCTCGATTACCGCACGCGGCCCTGCAATTTCGTCGAGATCATGCCGCGGCTCGACGAGCACCTGCGCCGACCGAAGGCGCAGGGGGCGAGTGCGTAAGCACGATCTTTCCCGCCGTTCCCCGATGCGCAATTGCGCGTCTGAGGGCATCGCGCAGCGATGAGCCCGGAATCCATCGCCCCGCACTGTCTGAGGCTCGATGGATTCCGGGTTCGCGCTTCGCGCGCCCTCAGATGCGCAATTGCGCATCGGGGAATGACGAAGGAGGGTGGTGACGCTTACAGCTCCAGCTCCCAGGTCTCGCCGACCAGGTCGACGCCGAAGCTGTGGTGCTTGTCTTCCTTGACGCGCTGAAAGCCGGCGCGGGCGTAGATGCCGCGTGCGGCGAGCAGGATGCTCTGGGTCCACAGCGTCATCTTCCTGTAGCCCTTCTCGCGCGCGGAGCGGATGCATTGCTCGACCAAAGCGCGGCCGACGCCGAGGCCGCGCGCCTTGTCCTCCACCAGCAGCAACCGCAGCTTCGCGACACCGTCGCCGCCATTGACCAGGAAGATCGAGCCGACCGGCTCGCCGTCGACCTCCGCGATCCAGCAATGCTCGCGGATCGGATCGAACGATCGCAGGAATTGCGCGCAGATCTCGGCCACCAGCGCCTCGTAGCTGATGTCCCAGCCATATTCCTCCGCATAGGCCTGTCCCTGTCGCGAGACCACCCAGCCCATGTCGCCGACGCGGTGGCTGCGCAGCAGGAAGCCGACCGGCTTTTCGGCCACCCGCTCCAGCGACTGCTCGATCGTGCCCATGGCGCGCACCACGGCGGCGCGCCGGTCGCCGTCGATTTGCTTCAACAAGGCTGCGACCTCGCTGCGCGAACGGCTGTCGAGGTCGGCGGCCGCCGCGCGGCCCTTGGCGGTCAGCGCCACCTCGTTGACCCGCTTGTCCGCCTTCGACGGCTTGCGCGTCACGATCTGACGGCGTTGCAACGCCGCCAGCGTCCGGCTGACGAAGCCGGCATCGAGGTCGAGATCGCGCACCAAATCGGTCGCGGTGCAGCTTTCGCGATGCGCGAGCTCATAGATGATCCGCGCTTCCTGCAAGGTGAACGCCGAATGCAGCAGCTTCGGCTCGATGATGCCGAGCTTGCGGGTGTAGAACCGGCTGAAGCCGCGGACTGCGGCGACCTGGCTCTCGAGGGCCGCGTCATGGGAATTTGATTTCATCAAACATATTATTTGACGAAATCAAATAATATGCAAGTGGGTTCTATGCGACCATGATCCGGCTGCGCAGCATGGTGCGGGAGGAGCGGCCGAGCCGGCGCAGCAGGCGGGCCTCGGAGCGGCGGGCATCCGGGCGGTAGCCGCCGATCCGTTCGTAATGATCGCGCGCGATCAGCAGCCCCTGTTCGGCCGAGGGCCCGGCGAGCATCCGGGCGACGAATTTGAGGCCGTCGCGCAGGCCGGGGTCGGAGTAGGGCGCGCGGGCATAGCGGAAGATGCCGGCGCGATCCTTGCCGCTCGCCGCCACCATCTGGATGAACTGGGTGGTCTCCTCGATCCAGCCGGCATCGAGCACGGCGCCCGGATGCAGGAACATCAGCCAGGGCGAGCGCGCCTGCTTGGCGCCGGCAGCGAGGGCTGCGGCACGCGTGCCCTCGAAGCGCACGAAGCGGCAGCCGGCGACGTCGGCGACGCGCTCCATGATGTCGGTATCGGTGCGGTCGACCAGCAAGACTTCGCGGATGATTCCCGCGGCCGCGCCCGGCACCAGCGCCGCCAGGGTTGCGACCGCGGTGCGCTCGACCCCGTCGGTCGGAATGATCACGCTCAGCATGATTTGAGGCTTCGGTGGCTCAAACGATTGGAGAACTCCGGTCGTGTTATCACCTTGTCATATTCAAAGCAGCCTATTCGCCTGCAGAATTTTGCAGCAAGGTCCCGTGGAATTTCTGCGCTAGTGTTCTTGATTTGTTCTTTGGCTGTGTTAGCTTCAAAACATGAGCCGAGCATCCTCTCATGCCCTCAAGCACCCGCCGGTAACGGCGCCCTCCGATAACCCGGCGGGTGCACCTTCCCCGTTTCCCGAACTTGCGGTCGCGATCGAGCGCGAGCGGCGGCGCGGCCGCGGAGCGCAGTCCAATGCCAGCGGCCGCTATGAGGCCGAAGCGCGGACAGCCTTCGACGACGGCTGGCAGAGCCTCGACGACCTGCCGCCGTTTCAGACCAGCGTGGCGGTCGACACCTCGCGCAAGGTGATCACCCGCAACGACTCGCCCGATATCGGCTTTGACCGCTCGATCAATCCCTATCGCGGCTGCGAGCATGGCTGTGTCTATTGCTTCGCGCGGCCGACCCACGCCTATCTCGGCCTGTCGCCGGGGCTGGATTTCGAGTCGAAACTGTTCGCCAAGCCGGATGCGCCGGCGCTGCTCGAGAAGGAATTGGCGGCGCCCGATTATGAAGCGCGGATGATCGCGATCGGCACCAACACGGATCCCTATCAGCCGATCGAGCGCGAGCGCAAAATCATGCGTGGCATCCTCGAGGTGCTAGAGCGCGCCGGCCATCCGGTTGGCATCGTCACCAAGTCCGCTCTGGTGACGCGTGACATCGACATCCTGGCGCGGATGGCCAAGCGCAACCTCGCCAAGGTCGCGCTGTCGGTGACGTCGCTCGACCCGAAGCTCGCCCGCACCATGGAGCCGCGCGCCTCGACCCCGCCGAAGCGGCTCGAGGCGATCAAGCGGCTCACCGAGGCCGGCATCCCGACCACGGTGATGGTCGCGCCCGTGATCCCGGCGCTGAACGATTCCGAGATCGAGCGCATCCTCGATGCCGCCGCCCATGCCGGCGCCAGGGAGGCGAGCTATGTGCTGCTGCGGCTGCCACTCGAGGTCCGTGACCTGTTCCGCGAATGGCTGATGGCAAACTATCCCGATCGCTACCGTCACGTCTTCACGCTGATCCGCGACATGCGCGGCGGCCGCGACTACGACTCGCAATGGGGCACGCGGATGAAGGGCACCGGCCCGATGGCCTGGATGATCGGCCGCCGCTTCGAGATCGCCTGCGAGAAGCTCGGCCTCAACAAGCGGCGCACCAAGCTGACCACCGACCACTTCGCCAAGCCGAAGCGGAGCGGGCAGCAGTTGAGCTTGTTCTGACGCGACAGGCTCCGCGACGAAGCAATCCACGCTTCGCTATATGCGGTACGATGGATTGCTTCGCTTTCGCTCGCAATGACCGGAAAGGTAAACATGAGTAACGCCCCGACCGCACGCTTCACCGTCCTCACGCTCGGTGTCAGTGACATGCGCGCCAGCATCGCCTTCTATGAGTCCCTCGGCTTCACCAGAAGGATGCGCGCGACCGGCGAGGAGGTGGCGTTCTTCGAGACCGGCGGCACCGTGCTCGGACTGTTCCCGTGGCATCTGCTGGCCGCCGATGCAGGGTTGCCCGATCAACCGCGGCCATCGGCGTTCCACGGCGTCGCGATCGCCTGGAACTGCAACGACGACGCCGAGGTCGATCGTGTGATGGCCTTCGCGCTGTCGAAAGGCGCCAAACTGCTGAAGCCCGCGCAGCCCACCAGCTATGGCGGCTATTGCGGATATTTCGGCGACCCCGACGGGCATGCCTGGGAAGTGGTGCGCGCGCCGGGTTTCGAGGTTCTCGGGAGCGGGCGGGTGTCGCTTCCCGACTAAAGCATGATCCGGAAAAGTGCGAAGCGGGTTTCCGAAAAGATCATGCGTAAACAAGAAGCTAAAGCGAGATGACGGTTCGACCTCACCTGATCTCGCTTTAGCGCAAGCCGGATTGAATAGCGGGGAAGGGCGCCCGGTTCCCGGTTGCGCCGCGGAGCTTGGTTGAGCACCATCCCGGCATGATTCGGGACAAAGCCAAAAAGCCGGCAGCCAAACCGGCCGCGCCAGCCAAGCCGGAGAAGCGCATCGTGGTGCGGCCGAACTTTCGGCGCGAGCGTGCGCTGATCAAGCGCGGCATCTGGCCGGTCGCCGGCTGCGACGAGGCCGGGCGCGGTCCGCTGGCCGGCCCCGTGGTGGCCGCCGCCGTGGTGCTAGATCCCAATCGCGTCCCCAAGGGCCTCGACGATTCCAAGCGGCTGACCGCCGAGCGCCGCGAGGAATTGTTCGAGGAGATCTGTGCCACCGCTTCGTACTCCGTCGCGGTGGCCTCGCCGGCGCGAATCGACCGCGACAACATCCTGCGCGCCTCGCTCTGGGCGCTGGCGCGCGCGGTGCATGCGCTGCCGGAGATGCCGCGGCACGTCTTCGTCGACGGCCGCGACAAGCTCGCCACGCCCTGCGACTGTGACGCCGTGATCGGCGGCGACGGCATCGTCGCCTCGATCGCAGCCGCCTCGATCATCGCCAAGGTGACGCGCGACCGCCTGATGTGCCAGCTTGCGCTGGATTGTCCCGGCTACGGCTTCGAGCAGCACAAGGGCTACGCGGTCCCCGAGCACCTCGAGGCGCTGGACCGGCTCGGTCCGAGCAGTCATCACCGCAGCCTGTTCGCCCCCGTCGTCGCCGCGCGGCTGAAGCATTTTCCGCTTCCCGTCGAGCCCGACCTGTTCACGGTGGACGCCGAGAGCGAAGCGGCGGCAGCGTCCGAAGCGGCGTAGCGCGCACCGCCTCCAACCCACCCAACGCTGTCATCGCCCGGCTCGAACCGGGCGATCCAGTATTCCAGAGACAGCCGTTTTCGATCGAGAGGCCGCGGCTTACTGGATCACCCGCTTTCTGTTTAGCCCGGACAGATCACTGACGGGTGTTCGGAGACATAGCTGACACATCAACATGGGCTGGATTGGTCGAT
>CALRXG020000139.1:0-14330 GCA_943372075.1 Bordetella parapertussis
CAGCGCGACAATAGTCGCTTCCATCATGACACTTCCCCACAATTTCTTTGATTATTTGGGGGAGCGTACCGGCCAAATGTTTCCGCCCGGTTTCGCCGGCCGAGGAAAATGGTTTCGCGGCTCTCGGCGCCCGCTGCGACCGTGGCGTCTGAACAATGGCGCGCTCGGAGAGATTCGAACTCCCGACCCTCGGAATCGAAATCCGATGCTCTATCCAGCTGAGCTACGAGCGCGTTGCGGGTCGATTATCAGACTTGGCCCGGGAGGGCCAGCAGCCTCGCCAAGCGTCCACCGTGACGATGGTTCGCACCGGGCTGTTGGCCGCGAACTGGCTCAACTCCTCAGAAGCAGGGATGCCGGCGGCGGTCCTGGCCGATATAGGCGGCTGAACTCTGGTAGCATTTGTTGGTCGCCGGGCCGTCGTAATAGGCGAAGCTGCCGGCGGTCGGGCCGGGGCCGTAATTGTGCAGATAGCTGATGTGGTAGGGCAGGCCCCAATAGGCATGGTGGCGGTGGTGATGCCGGTGGTGGGGATAGGCGGTGAGGTCGGCCGCAGCCGCCGGGGTGAGGGCCGAAACGGCCAACGACACGGTCACGGCAAGGGCGGCGAACAGCTTGGTCTTGGTCATTGGCGGCCTCCGGCATTCACGCTGGAGCGGCATCCCGGGCCGGTCCAGAATCCTCATTCTGGTTCATTTAACCTGGAAACCGGCCGGAAAGCTGCGGGAAATCAGTCACAGCGCGCCAAATTTTGCCTTCTTGCGGATGCTTAACGGATTGCCAACACAGTCCGGCCAGAGTCCTGCGGTCAGGTCCGCCCGGACCCGGCCTTTCCTCGGTTTCGAACATTCCATGCGCATCACGCCCCTTGTCGCCCTGCTGCTGTCGGTTCTGGCTGCGACGCCGGCGCGGGCGGTGCTGCACATCACGCGCGACCATGGCGGCTATGTCGAGGAGTACAAGGCCAAGTACAAGCTGATCCGCGACCGCCGCGAGCGCGTCGTCATCGACGGAATCTGCAATTCGGCCTGCACCCTGGTGTTCGGCATCGTGCCGCTGAACAAGATCTGCGTCACGCCGAAGGCCAGCATCGGCTTCCACCAAGCTTATTACGACAAGGCCTTTACCTTCGGCATCAAGGTCACCAGCCTCGAGGGCACCTCCGACCTGATGTCCTATTACCCCGATACGGTGAAGGACTGGATCCGTCGCAATGGCGGGCTCACCACCGAGATGAAGAAGATCAAGAACGGGGTCGATCTCTGGAAGATCGTCGATCCCTGCCCGGAAGAGTGGTAGCGCGCCGGAGCTGCGTTTCGTCTGAAGCCATCTCGTCTGAAGCCAGCCTTTGCCGGCCGGTTTTTTTGGAACCGGGGACCGCTCCGTTGGTTGGCTGCTCATGATGCGTTCATCGTGATGATGCGAATATCCCCCATGCGCTCGCCCGGCCGCCAAAGCGGCGTCGCGGCTTGCAGGATCGGGAGGCCATGATGGCGACCAGGACCAATCTTTCGAAAGCTGAACTTGCACGCAGCCTCGCGGGCGTGGCGTCGGCGCTGGTACTGACCGGGGTCGCGCTGTTCGCGGCTGCTCACCATCTCAGTGGCGGATAGGGCGCGAGGCGCTGACGATCGTCAGGCACCGGTCACTCAGGAGAACCAGAAGACTCCGATCAGCAGGCCGGCGGCAAATGCCCAAAGCCCGAGGGTGCAGGCCGAGATGACCCGGACGAAATTCCGCAAGTCGATGTCTTGTGCGGCGCGGGATCGATCGGTCAATTGCAGACACCCCCTGCGGCGGCAGCCTTTGACAAGTCTCGGGGAAAGCCTGTTCCCGATCGATGCCCAAATGAAGGCAAAATCCGGTCGCGCGCGATCACGCATCTGCGAGCGCCGCCGCCCAACGCCGCTTGGGACTGCCGTCCTGCCGGCGCCGCGAGGGCCGCATTGATCACGCTGCGAAAGCCGGACCGCCGCCTTGCAGGATATCGCTGAGGTACTTCGCCGGCGGCTTGCCGAGCGCCTTCTTGAACATCGTGATGAACGCGGTGACCGATTCATAGCCGAGTTCGGTCGAGACCTGCTGGACGCTCGCGCCGGCCGAAAGTTCGCGCAACGCCACGATGAGATGCAATTGCTGGCGCCAGCGCCCGAATGTCAGACCGGTTTCCCGCAGGATGAGACGCGCGAGGCTGCTCTCGCTGAGCGCCATCCGGTCGGCCCATTCGGCCATCGTGCTGCGATCGGAGGGATCGTCGGCGAGCGCTGCCGCGATCCGTTGCACGCGCGGTTCGCTCGATATCGGCAGATGCAGCCGCTGGATCGGCATGCGCGGCAACTCGCTCAGCAGCAATTGCGCGACGAGAGGCGCATTGCCGCCGTCCGGCGGCATGCGATCCGAAAGCGTGATGATGAGCTCGCGCAGCAATGGCGAGATCGACAGCGTGCAGCAGCGATCGGGCAGCGCGGCGGCGTCGGGCTCAATGAAGACGAACAGGATCCGCGCATTGGCGGTCGCGATATTGGTATGGCGCGTGCCGCCGGGGAGCCAGACGCCACAATGCGGCGGTACCATCCACAGTCCGTCAGGCACGCGGCACATCACGCCGCCGCCGAGCGCGAAGACCAGCTGCCCCTTCCGGTGGGCGTGTTCGGCCGCCTCGGCCCTGTTCTCGGTGACGTCGAGGCGCACGGCGATGGCCGAGGCCGGCACGTCATCGGGATCGAGGTCCGGCCAGGGATAGCGAAGCTGGAAACCCATTCTGTGACCGAATTTAGCGATCGATAGAAGAGATATGTAAATTCTTGCCGGCGCGGAGTCGATAGTTTCGCCGCCTTGAATGGCAGGTGCGTTTCGCGCGAAGCGAGTGTGGCGAGACGGCAATTCCGGGCAAAGGGGCTCCAGGAGCATGCGATGACGATGACAACGCCGATGCGCGTGCTGGGCGGGCAGGGGCTGTTGCTCGGCGGAATTCTGCTGATTGCCTCGGCGATCCGCGCGCCGATCACGGGTGTCGCGCCCATGCTCGGCTTGATCCGCGAGAGCAGCGGGATCAGCGCAGCCGAGGCGGGGATACTCACCACACTGCCCTTGCTGGCGTTCGCGGCGATGTCGCCGGTCGCGGCCATCCTCGGGCGCCGATACGGCATGGAGCGCTCGCTGTTCGGCGCGCTGCTGCTCATTGCGGCCGGGATCGCGCTGCGTTCGACCGGCCCGGTCTGGGCGCTGTTCCTCGGCACCGGCACACTCGGCGCCGGAATCGCTGTCGCGAATGTCCTGCTTCCGAGCCTGCTGAAACGGGACTTCCCGACCCGCATCGCCAGCCTGACCGGCGCCTACGCGATCACATCGGGATTGGCCCAGGCGCTCGCGTCTGTTGCGGCGATCCCGCTCGCCGAATTGCCCGGCTCGAGCTGGCAATTCTCGGCTGCCGGTACGCTGGTCTTTCCATTGGCCGCGCTGATGGTCTGGATTCCTCAGCTTCGACAGGCGTCGGCGCCCACCGGCGAGCTTGCTTCGCTGCCGCATGGCGGACGCATCTGGCACTCGGCGCTCGCCTGGCAGGTGACCGGCTTTCTCGGCCTGACCTCCCTGGTGTTCTACATCATCGTCGGATGGCTGCCCGCCATTCTCGTGCAGGCAGGTTATCCGGCGGCGATGGCAGGCTCGCTGCATGGCGTGTCGCAATTGGCGACCGCGGTGCCGGGATTGATCCTGGGTCCGATGGTCGCGCGAATGAAAGACCAGCGCGTGCTCGCGATCACCGTCTCGCTGACCACCTGCATCGCACTGCTCGGATTGTGGCAGCTTCCGTCGCTCGCGATGCTGTGGGTCGCGCTGTTCGGCTTCGGCGCTGGTGCCGCCTTCATCCTCGGCCTGACATTCGTCAGCCTGCGAACCGCGCATAGCCATCAGGCTGCCGCGCTGTCCGGCATGGCGCAGTGCCTCGGCTATTCGCTGGCGGCCGCGGGGCCGCCGCTTGCCGGCTTCGCCCATGACGCGACCGGCGGCTGGGAGCTCGCGCTCGCGTGTTGTGCGGTCGCGACTGTGCTGATGGCGGTGCTCGGCAGCTTCGCCGGACGCGCGGCGACGATCTGAGGTTCGTTCGGTGCGGCGGTTGGCGTGGCGTCTGCCGGGGGTAATTCTCCGCGAGGTTACGGCACGCCTGCCGCGCTGGGTTGCTCCGACTGTTGCAGCAGCGATGGCCGGTAGGGCGGGTAGGGATTGTCGTCGTCGGGGATGGCGCAGTGGCCGAACTCCTGGCGGATGCGCTGGATCTCGATGACGCGATCGTTCAGCCGTTGCAGATGCTCGAGCGATATTGCCTTCCAGTAGCGGAAGCTATCGTGCGTGATCGGCACGAAGGCGGTGCCGAACAGCGTCGGATCGGGCACGATGGTTCGCCCGAGCAGTAAATATTTGTCGTCGCCGACCATGACGAGGGTGGCATAGGGGTGACCTTCGCTCACCCTCAGCCCCTTCAGCGACAATTCGCAGAGCTTGCTGAAATAGGGCTCTTCGCGCCAGCGCTCGGCGGCCGCGAGATCGACCTGCACGTTGAGGGAGTCGAGCCCGAAATGCGCCACCATGCCCGCGGTCTCGGGAAACCAGTCGTCGTCGAGATGGCCTTGCAGCCAGGCGCAGCTGAATGAGCGGCACTGCCGGGGACGCTCGCTGTAGATCTCGCACCCGCCGCCAGCCTGAATGTGATTGCAGACGGTGTTTAGCGGTTTGCCGAGATCGGTGACCTCGAGCACCTTGCAGCAGAGCGTACACGATCCGCATTGCCGGACCGTCGGTCGCACCGGAATACCGAGAGCCCATGAGCCCTGGCTTTCGCGGAACACCAGCTTCTGCTTCTCCAGCGTGCCTAATGCACGCTCGACTTTAAGGCGGGACAGTCCGGTTGCACCGATGATGCCCTTTGTCGTCGTCGCACCGCTTTCGACGGCCCGAACGACGACCAATGTCACTTGGTCCATTTTGTTTTTCTTGTCCGGCTCGTGGCCGGTTCTTCTTGTGCAGTGTTTTTGGCCGCCGGTATTCGGCGACGGCATTTTCCGGTGCGGACCGGAACGCGCCGCGACCGACGGCTGCGAAGTTATGTCGGACCCTATCGACGCGGACGCGATGCCGCATCCGACAATGCTGCATGGCATCGTTGACGACACATCGTCGTGATCTACGCGATGGTTGGAGAACGAATGCGTCGCTGCTGTGGTTCAATTGCCAATCGCGCGTTGATTCGGCTGTTCAGAATTAAATTTGACTGCCGACCCACGCTCAGTTTCGTCCCTGCGAAAGCAGGGGACCCATTACCACTGATAGTCATTGGTGAGCGATGTCGGAATGGCGAGTCCCTTCGACACATCCGCCGCGGCGTATATGGGTGCCGGCCTTCGCAGGGACGACACTGTTCGTGGGGCATCAGCGTGGCCTTCGCGAAATTCGCGATTGCCGGCTGCCTCATCTTCAGGCAATGACGATCGGCAATGAACAAGAGCTTCGAGGAAACTGCCGCACGTCTGGCGCCGGCGATCTTTGTCGTGCTGTGGAGCACGGGATTCATCGGCACCAAATACGTCATCAACAATGCGGAGCCGCTGACCTATCTGTCGATCCGGATGGCGTTCGTGGTGGTGGTGATGGCGATCATCGCGGCGGTGGCACGGCCGAAATGGCCGGACCGTACCGGCGTCTTCCACAGCGCGGTCGCCGGCATCCTGGTGCACGGCTTCTATCTCGGCGGCACCGCGATCGCGATCGCGCATTCGATTCCCGCCGGCCTTTCGGCGTTGATCCCGGGCTTGCAGCCGATCCTGACCTCGACCATCGCCAATCGCTGGCTTGGCGAGCGTGTCACGCCGCTGCAATGGGGCGGCCTGCTGCTCGGGCTCGCCGGCGTCGTCCTGATCCTGCACAACCGGCCGATGACGGGCGATGCGGGCTGGGGCTGGCTTGCCTCGGGCGTCTCGCTGATCAGCATCACGCTGGGAACGCTCTATCAGCGCCGCTACTGCAACCAGATCGACTGGCGCGCCGGCAACCTGGTGCAGTACATCGCGGTCACGATCTTCTTCGGCATCGGCGCCTATCTGTTCGAGACCAATGTCGTGCACTGGACCAGCGAGTTCGCGCTGGCGCTGGCCTGGCTGGTGTTCGCGCTCTCGATTGGCTCGATCGGGCTGCTGTACTGGCTGATCCGTCACCATGCCGCGACCTCGGTCGCGAGCCTGTTCTATCTGGTGCCGGCAACGACCGCGCTGATGGCCTATCTTCTGTTCGACGAGAAGCTGGACACCGTCGCGATCGCCGGCATGGCCGCCTGCGCCGCGGCGGTGCTGCTGGTCAACCGCCGAGGTTAATCCTTGCTCTAATCCTTGCCGCGGATTTTCGCGTAGGCCGCCAGCGCGCGTTCACGGCCCTGCTTGTGGTCGATGATCGGCTGCGGATAGGTCTTGCCGAGCTCGATACCGGCGCTTGCAAGCTCGATCGGCGTCGCGGTCCAGGGCTGATGGATCAGGTCGTTGGAGAGCTTCGCCAGCTCAGGCACCCAGCGCCTGACATAGCCGCCGTCGGGATCGAACTTCTCGCCCTGCAGGATCGGATTGAACACGCGGAAATAGGGCGCGGCGTCGGCGCCGGAGCCGGCGACCCATTGCCAGTTGGCTGGATTGGAGCCGGCATCGGCGTCGACCAGCGTGTCCCAGAACCATTGTTCGCCGGCGCGCCAATCGATCAGCAGATGCTTCACCAGGAACGAGGCGACCACCATCCGGACCCGGTTGTGCATCACGCCGGTGTGCCAGAGCTCGCGCATGCCGGCATCGACGATCGGATAGCCGGTCATGCCGCGCTGCCAGGCCTTCAATGCGCGCGCGTCGCGCTTCCAGGGAAAGGCATCGAACTGTTCCTGCAGATTCCGGTCGGCGAGGTCGGGGACGTCGAACAACAGATGGCGGCAGAATTCGCGCCAGCCGAGCTCGCTCAGGAACTTGTCGATGTCGCCGGCCAGGCGCGGGTGCTCGGCGGCGGCGAAGCGGGCAGCATACCAGAGCTGGCGCGGGCTGATCTCGCCGAAGCGCAGATGCGGCGACAGGCGCGAGGTGCCGTCGCGGTCAGGCCGGTCGCGGTCGTCGGTGTAGCCCTTGATGCCGTCGTCGAGGAACGCCTTCAGCCGCGCCTGTGCGCCGGCTTCGCCAGGCGTCCAGCTCTCGCGCAGGCCGCCGGCCCAATCGGGCCGGGTTGGCTCGAGCTTCCAGTCGTCGAGGTCTTCGCTCGCGATGCCGCTGATGGATGTGAGCTTCTTCGGCGCTGGGAGCGGCTTCGGCGGATCGCCGAGACCCTGCACGCGCCGCCAGAACGGCGTGAACACGCGCAGCCCGCGGTTCTCCTTGTTGCGGATCGCCTTGGGCTCGACCAAGAGATCGCCGGGGAAAATTTCAGTGGCCACGCCGTCCCTTGCGAGCGCGGCTTCAACATCGGCGGCAACCGCCTGATGCGGCGCCTGCGCAATCCCGTTCCAGAACACGGTGGCGGCATTGATTTCGCGCGCCAGCTCGGCAATCACAGCGGCGGCCGGTCCGGTCCGCAGCACCAGCCTTCCGCCAATCGCTTCAAAGCTCTTGCTGAGCGCGCGCAGCGACTGCGCCAACCACCAGCGGGTCGCGCCCCCAAGGAGACGCGACGCCGGAGGTTTCAGGGCACGGCTTTGTTCGTCGCGGACATAGACACCCACCACGGGCGCGCTGCGGCTGGCCGCTTCGTAAAGGCCCGGGTGATCCGACAGCCGCAGATCGCCGCGGAACCAGACGATGACGGGCTGTATTTTTGCCACTCGACCCCTTCGTCCCGCGCGTTATTTCGGCTGCGGCACAATACGGATGTAGGGCTTCGGTTCCTTCCAGCCCTGCGGATAGATCGTCTTGGCCTCGTCGTTCGTGACCGAGCCGGCGATGATCACGTCTTCGCCCTGCTTCCAGTCGGCCGGGGTGGCGACGCGATGCTTGGCGGTAAGTTGCAGCGAGTCGATGACGCGCAGGATTTCGTGGAAGTTCCGGCCCGTGGTCATCGGATAGACCAGCACCAGCTTGATCTTCTTGTCGGGGCCGATAATGAACACGTTGCGGACGGTCTGGTTGTCGGCGGCGGTGCGGGTGAGGGGATCGCCCGAGGTTGCGGCCGGCAGCATGTCGTAGAGCTTCGACACGTTGAAGTCGGTGTCGCCGATCATCGGATAGTTCGGCGCCGCGCCCTGGGTTTCCTTGATGTCCTCGGACCATTTGGCGTGACGGTCGACCGGGTCGACCGAGAGGCCCATCAGCTTGACGCCGCGCTGATCGAACTCGGGCTTCAGGCGGGCGAGTGTGCCGAGCTCGGTGGTGCAGACCGGCGTGAAGTCCTTGGGATGGGAAAACAAAAGCGCCCAGCTGCTGCCGATCCAGTCGTGGAACTTGATCTTGCCTTCGGTGGTCTCAGCCTCGAAATCGGGGGCGGTGGCGCCAATCTGAAGTGCCATGATCTTACCTCATCTAATTGTAGTTACAGGTGAAACTGATTTGGAGGTGCCGACGCCACTATAGGAGGCGGCAAGGATTAAGTGAACCGGTTCTGAAAAAAGGTGAGGAATTTCTCCTGGGGCTGGAATTCCAAGCAACTTGTTTTGATCCAAAACCCTGCGACGAAACATCCTTTGCGGAACAAAAGCCTGGAAATGCCCAGATTAAGCCGCTTATCGCCGTCATCACGCCGGCCCCGGCTGCTATAGGACTGAACCGTGACACCCTTCAAAGCGACCAAATAGCAACCATCTAAAAATCTCGGAACGCAAGTTCCGAATCATTAACCACTCGTTTACGCCGGCATGGAAAAGCTGGCCTGAGATAGGAATTGAAAGCTCCCACAATGTCTGCCCCAAGTACCAAGACCGCTGAGGCTCTCAGCGGTGCGTTGTCTCCATCCTGCCGCAAGACCGCCGCCCATGCGCTGACCATCGTGCGCGACGGCGTGATCACCGGCGAAGGCCCGACCACCAAGGGCCGCATTCACTTCTCCCGCTCGCTCGACGCCGATGACGCTGCCTGGTGCGCGCGCATCCTGACGGCGGCCGCGGTCGAGCATCAGCCGGTCAGCCGGGCCGAGATCGAGGCGCTGTTCGCGATCAACGAGGCCGCGGCCGAGCGCAGCGATGGCGGCCGGTTCGACGATCTGCTCGCCAAGGCGATCGCCCATCATGCAGCGTCCGAGTCCGGTCTGCCGGTGCCGCCGCGCACCGTGGCGCTGGCGCCCGAGACCGAGATCGATCGCTGGGCGCCGAAGCAGGGCGCCAAGATGGATACCAAGGTTCTGGAATGGATCGCCGCCCGGATGCGCGGTCAGCGCCGCACCGGTCGTGCGCTGGCGGCGATGGTGGCGACGCTGGTCGGCGCGGCTGCGCTGCCGCTCGCGACCCAGCTGCCCAGCGTGTTCGACATCGGGATGATGTAATCGCCCGGGACGATGCGTGCATCGTCCCGAACGAAAAGGCTTCACGCGAGAGCGGCGGGGATTACTTCCCCGCCGTTTTTTGTTTGCCGGCGGTCTCCTCGAGCCCGAGCGTCCGCCCCGGAAACCCGGCGACGTCGAAATAGCGGGTCGAGAGCACGCGCTGGAATTTCAGCACAGTGCGCAGGCCGTTGGCCGAAGCCTTCTTGGACATCAGGGTGCCCTCGGCCATCTTCGGCACGATGCCGTTCGGCAGCGCCTCCGACATCACACGGCCGACCAGCCCGCCATTGTTCGGGGTGTGCAGGCCGAGCAGCTGGGCCGCGGTCATGCCGACATCGGCATTGCTGACCGGGAGCGGATCGACATAGCCGGCCTTGAAGTCGGGGCCGATCGCCGCGGTGAAATTGTAGGTGTCGCCGCGGCTGAAGCTGCCATGCATGCCCTGACCCTGGCGCAGGACGGTGTCGGCGATCTGCACCGAGCAGTTGGTCGGGATCTCGCAGCCGCTCGACCAGGAGCGGAAGTTGACCACGATCGACGGGTTCGGCGTCACCGCCTTGCCCTTCAGGTTGAGGTTCGACATCGGCAGCGTGCCGGGGAAGTTGCCGAGCTTGTCGTCGACGAACAGGCCGCTGACATAGTCCTGCTCGAGCAGCGCCTTGATGACCCGGTCGGCGAGCTTCTTGTCGCGGCTCGGCAGGTAGATCAGGTCCGAGCCGCCATTGGTCGCGATCACGACGTCGGGCTTGGCCGGGTCCTGGCCGAGGACGCCGTTGCCGGCCTTCGGGTGAGCGTTGTCGGCGACCTTGGCGTTCTTGTCGTTGGGGTCGTACAGCGGCAGGTCAAGCGCCTTGGCGAGATCGATCGCCAGGAAGCCCATCGGCAGGAAGTCCTTCGGCGTGTCGTCATAGCTGATCTTTGCCGAAGGGCTGGTCTTGCTCTCCTTCGAGATGGTCGAGAAGCCGTGGTCGGAGGACACCATGATGTTGGTGTTGGCCGAGAGCCCAAGCTCGTCGAGCGCCTTGCGAAGCTGGGCGAAGTTGTTGTCGGCATTCTTGATGCCGGCCATCGAGGTCGGGCCGTTGATGCCGGGGGTGATGGTGTTGAGGCTGTCGCCGGTATTGTGCTGGCTGCCGTCCGGATCGCGCGACCAGAACACCAGCACGAATGGCTTGTTGCGCGCCTTGAACATCGGCAGCACGACCTTGGTCGCGACATCGGCCATGTAGGCCTGCTGCGCGACGTTGGCGACCGTGGTGCCGGGTGTCTTGGCGTCGCCCGCCTTGGCATTGTCGCCGCGGCTCGGGGTCGCGAGCGGCAGGCCGGCCTTGGTCAGCGCCTCCTTCATCTCGTCGGAGAGCGGCACGCCGGTCTTGCCGCCGGTGGAATCGTCGACCACGATCGTGTTCTTGCCCCGATCGGTATGGTCGAACAGCAGCGTCGGGCCGACCTTGCCGATGGCGGCAGTGCTGAAGCCCTCGCGACGGGCCATCTTCAGCAGCGTCTCCTCATTGAGGTAGTCGCCATTGAAGTGGTCATCGATGTCGGCGAGCACCGCATCGTTCTCGATGAAGGGGACAACCGTGTCGCCGGCGGGCACCGAGGTGTAGCCGGTAAAGATCGTGTTGGAGAAGGTGCCGGTGTCGCCGAGATAGTGACCGGTCGACAACGCCGAGCTGTTCGCCATCGTGAAGGTGGGAAACAGCGAGTGCGAATTCTTGAAGTGGACGCCCTTGTCGCGGATCTCCGCCATCGCAGGCGCGGTCTCCGGCGTCACGATGCCGCCGCGCAGGCCGTCGGGGACGAACAGGATCAGGTTGCGCGGCTTTGCGTTCTCCGCCGAGGCGACGCCCGCCGAAAGCGCGATCATGCTCGCGGAAAGCAGTGTAATGGCACGGCGCATCTTCTTTTTCCCCCTGATGAAGCCCCGCGGCAGATTGCCGCCGTCTTCGTTTAGTTTTGCCATATGACAGAATTGTTACAGCAATCTCTCCCAGTCAAAACAGTCGGGTTTTTGCTCCGGAATGCCGCCAAACTCGCCGTTATTCCGCAGGCTGAGTTGCTGTTGTCTCGTTGCGCGCAGTGCTGCCGGCATGCCCGTACCGTGCATAGAGCGCGGGCAGCACGGCGAGTGTCAGCAGGGTCGCGCTGATCAGGCCGCCGATCACGACGGTGGCGAGCGGCTTCTGCACCTCGGCGCCGGTGCCGGTGGCGAATGCCATCGGCACGAAGCCGAGCGAGGCAACCAGCGCGGTCATTACGACAGGCCGGAAGCGGGTGAGGGCGCCTTGCTCGATGGCCTCCCGCATCGGCACGCCGCGCTCGCGCAATTGCCTGACGAAGCTCAGCATCACGAGCCCGTTCAGCACCGCAACGCCCGACAGCGCGATGAAGCCGACCGCCGCCGAGATCGAGAACGGCATGCCGCGCAGCCACAGCGCCGCGATGCCGCCGGTCAGCGCCAGCGGCACCGCGCTGAACACCAAGAGCGCATCGCGCGCCGATCCCATCGCCGCCAGCAGCAGCAGGAAGATCATCGCAAAGCAGGCCGGCACCACGATGGCGAGCCGCTGGCGCGCGGCGGCGAGGTTCTCGGACTGGCCGCCCCAGGTCATCCAATAGCCCGGCGGCAACTGCACCGCCTGCGCGACCCTGGCCTGGGCTTCCTCGACCACCGAGCCGAGATCACGGCCGCGGACATTTGCCGTGACCACGATGCGACGCTTGCCGTTCTCGCGGCTGATCTGGTTCGGCCCCTCGGTAAAGGAGAATTGCGCGACGCGGTTGAGCGGCAGGCTCTGCACCGGCGAACTCGGCGTCGCCTTCGGCAGTGCGACCGGCAAATTGCTCAAGGCTTCGAGATCGGAGCGCACGCTCTCCGGCAATCGCACCACGATGTCGAAGCTGCGGTCGCCCTCATAAACGACACCGGCATCCTGACCGCCGACCGCGGCACCGATCACGTCCTGGACCTCGGAGACGCTGAGGCCGCGCCGGGCGATCGCCGCCTTGTCGACCTTGATCTCGAGCACGGGCAGGCCGCCCGCTTGTTCGACCTTGACGTCGGTCGCGCCCGGCACGCCGCGCAACGCCGAGGCAATCTGGTTGGCGGCCTTCTGCATCGGCTCGAACTCGTCGCCGAACACCTTGACGGCGATGTCGCCGCGGACCCCGGCGAGCAGCTCGTTGAAACGCATCTGGATCGGCTGGGTGAACTCATAGACGTTGCCGGGCAACCGGCCGACCGCCTTCGAGATGTCCTCGATCAACTGCTCCTTGGTCAGCGATGGATCGGGCCACTGATCACGTGGCTTCAAGATAATGAAGGTGTCGGATGCGTTCGGCGGCATCGGATCGCTCGCTACCTCGGCGGTGCCGGTCTTGGAGAAAATGAACGACACCTGCGGGAAGCGGCTGACGGCCCGCTCGACCGACAACTGCATCGCCTGCGACTGCGACAGCGACGTGCTCGGAATCCTGAGCGCGTGCATGGCGATGTTCTTCTCGTCGAGCGAGGGGATGAATTCCTGGCCGAGACGGAAGAACCCGAACAGGGCGGCGGCGAACAGCACGACCGCGACCGCGATGACCGGCACGGGCGTTGCAACCGCGCCCCGCAGCAGCGGGCTGTACCAGCGCTTCAGGGCGGCGACGAGCCAGTTTTCCTTCTCCTGCACACGGCCGGTGATGCCGATCGCGATCAGCGCCGGGACCAGCGTCAGCGACAGCACGAAGGCGGCCGCGAGCGCGAGGATCACGGTCAGCGCCATCGGCTCGAACATCTTGCCTTCGACGCCGGTGAAGGTGAGGAGCGGCACATAGACCAGCAGGATGATGGCCTGGCCGTAGAGGCTGGGCTGCACCATTTCCACGGCAGAGACCCGCACCGTCTCCAATCGTTCGTCGCGGGTCAGCACGCGGCCGAGCGCGTGCTGCTTCTCGGCGAGGTGGCGCAGGCTGTTCTCGGTGATGATGACGGCGCCGTCGACGATCAGGCCGAAATCCAGCGCGCCGAGGCTCATCAGATTGGCGCTGATGCGGCCCTGCCACATGCCGATCGCCGTCATCAGCATCGCGATCGGGATCACCAGCGCGGTGATCAGCGCAGCCCGGAAATTACCGAGCAGCACGAACAGCACGGCGATCACCAGGAGGGCGCCTTCGCTGAGGTTGCGCGCTACCGTGCCGATGGTCGCATCGACCAGCTGGGTGCGATCCAGCACCGTCTCGACCTTGACGCCGGCCGGCAGGGACGGCGTGATCGCCCGCAGCTTGGCGTCGACCGCGGCCGACACGGTGCGGCTGTTGGCGCCGATCAGCATCAGCGCGGTGCCGACCACGACCTCGCGGCCATTCTCGCTGGCGCTGCCGGTGCGCGTCTCGCCGCCGATCGAGAGCGTCGCGAGGTCGCGGATCCGGACCGGGACGCCGCCGCGGGTGGTGACGACGACGGCACCGAGTTCCTCCATGGTCTCGAGACGCCCGCCGGAGCGCACCACGAATCCTTCGCCATTGCGCTCGATGTAGCGGGCGCCGCGGCTGACATTGTTGGTCTCGATCGCCTTGGCAACATCGGCGAAGGTGAGGCCGAGCGCGATCAGCTTCGCCGCGTCCGGATGGACCTGGTACTGCTTGAGATAGCCGCCGATCGAATCGACGCCGGCGACACCCGGCACCATCTTGATCTGTGGCTTGATGATCCAGTCCTGCACCGTGCGCAGATAGGCGTCCTTCTCGACCTCGCTTCGCAGCACCTGGCCGTCCGCCGTCAGGAAGCGGCCGTCGCTCTGCAGGCCCGGCGCACCATCAGTCTGCACCTTCTCGCCGGAGTAATGCACGGTCCA
>CALRXG020000140.1:0-14242 GCA_943372075.1 Bordetella parapertussis
AGCATCGATCAGCGCCACCGCGCGGCAGAACATGCAAAGTGAGCCATAAGCTCCGATGAACTAGCGAGCTTCGCGATCGATCTGCATGGTGGCGGGACAAGTGTGACGCGTGCACGTCCATTGTTGCAACAGACTCGTGCGCGTTGAACAGCTCGTTTCGATTGATCAATCGCCGTGTGATGCGTCTGCGAGATTGTGATCGTCACCGACAACAGCGAAGCAGAAAAGATGCGACAAAAAGTCTGCGCTGTCACAAATCCGCATAGGATACCGACAATAGTTCGCACCGCTACATGCCGCGAGCCCTTCGCGGCAGATGAGTGGGTTGACTATGCACAAGATGCGAGTGGCGGCGTGCCTGGCTTTGCTGGCGGCGCTGGCAGGCGTGCGCGCTGCCGATGCCGGCGCTCTCGAGGAGGGCGCCGAGCGCTATCGGCCCTATCTGATCGAGGGCGTCGCCAGCGCACTGGCAGGCGCGCGTACGCTGCGCGAGCGCGCCGCCTCGGCGGATCTGCCCGGTGCAAGGAAGGGCTGGTTGTCGGCGCGCGCCGGCTGGGAGCGCTCCGAGGTGTTCACCGCGGGTTTTGTCCCCGAGCTCGACGCCCAGATCGATGCCTGGCCAAACGCCGATAGCGGCTTCCACGCCATCGAAGCGAAGCTGTTCGGAGCGGGCAGCACTGACGTCGCAACTGATGCGACGGGGCTGGTCGAACATTTGAATGAACTGCACGGCAAGCTGAAGGATATCAAGCTCACACCTCAGGGCCTGCTGGATGGCACGGTGCGGCTCGCCTACGAAGTCGGCGAGAGCAAGGCCGATGGTGGCGAGTCACGCATCAGCGGCACCTCGCTGGACGATATGCGTAACAACATCGCCGGCATCGACTTCGCCTATCACACGATATTCTCCGCCCCGCTCAATGCGGTAGACGGTAAACTCGACGAGATGGTGACAAGCCGGATCAAGCGGCTCGAAACGATCGTCGCAACGCCAGACCTGCCGCATGTCGATGCTGCCGCGTTGCGCCAGACCAGCGAAGAACTGGTCATCGCGCTACAGGGCGCCTCGGCCAAGCTCGGACTGCAGCGGCCGACCCTGGAGGCTCAGGCGCGATGAAATCGCTTCACCGATGCCTCATCGCGGTTCTTTCCGGCATCATCGCGCTTGCATTGCTCGGGCGTGCGGTTGCCTTCCCGGTCGACGGCGACAAGACCGTGTTGCCGGTTGCAACGGAGCTGAACGAGGACGCGCTCGACAAGCCGCGCGAAGTGTTCCAGTCCGAGCGCACCGGCGGCAAATCCTATCTGGTCAATCTCGGCGATCTCGCTTTCAATTCGCCGGGGCTGCTCGGCGATGTGGCACGGCAGGCCGGCGTGAGCTGCGGCACCTGTCACGTCAACGGTGCGAACAACGCCAAGTTCTTCATGCCGAAAATGTCGAGCCGGCCCGGCACGTTCGACACCACCGGCCCGCTGTTCAATCCGAGGGCCAACAATCTGGCGTTCGACCCGGTGCGGATTCCGAGCCTGCGCGGCGCGCGCTATCTCGCGCCTTACGGCGCTGATGGCCGGTTCGCCTCGCTGCGCGACTTCGTCCACAATGTCATCACCAGCGAATTCGCCGGACCGGAGCCGTCGCCGGCAACGCTCGATGCGATCGTGGCCTATCTGCACGACATCGATTTCCTGCCCAATCCGAGCCTTGGTCCGGCCGGACGGCTGGCAGGCAAGATCACCGATGCGGAGCGCCGCGGCGAAGCATTGTTCTCCAGACCGTTTCCGCACGATCCCGCGCTGAGTTGCGCGGGGTGCCACGTTCCGTCGTCGGGGTTCGTCGATCACCAGCAGCACGACATCGGTTCGGGCGGTCTGTTCAAGACGCCGACCCTGCGCAACGCGGATTTCAATGCGCCGTATTTCCACGACGGCCGCTTCGACAATTTCAACCAGGTTGTCGATTATTTCGACCGGGTATTCCAGCTCGATCTCTCGGCGCAGGACAAGGGCGACCTCATTGCCTATCTGACGGCCGTCGGCGATGGCGTGCAGCCCTATGAGCGCGACGGGGCCGGCGCGACGCTCAAGGAGATCAACGACTTCTCCTCTGTGCTCGCGACTGCGATTCCCGCCGGCGACAAGGATGTTGTTGCGCTTGCAGTCGACACGATCGGTCGCGAGTTGCGCGAGTTGACCGAGCAGTATCCCGATCGAAAGAACACCAGCGTATCAGGCGGAGAGCAACAGCGCGTGCTCGCGCGCAACGGCCTCAAGGAGCTGGTGCTCACGCTGCGGCGAATCGAGATGGCTGTTGCAGAGGGGCGCAACGCGGATGCCGCGGCCGAGTTCAGGAATTATCGCAATCTGATGGCCGCGGCTGTTCCTGCCTTGCTCGCCAGCGCCGAGCCGTGGTCGCTGTTCAATCAAGACGTCCACGATCAGCACTATGCCGCGCTTCGCCAGGTGATGCGCTCCAGGCACGTTTCGCATTGATTGGGCATTCTTGAAGTGCATTCGTAATCGTCGCAGTCGCGTCGATGGCGCGATCATTGTTCGATGAAGCTCGCTGCGATGTCTCCACAGAAAATCTGGAACGTTTCGAAATTTCTTTTGCGGGTTCACGGGAGCGAAAATTCCGCGTCATGTTGTCGCATTAAGCAGGTTGTGTTGCTAACCGCAAACACCTGAGGTCGACAATGAGTTTGAATTACAAAAAGCACTGGCGAACCAGCACCGCGCTCTGCATCGCGTCAACGGTGCTCGTCGCAACGGCCGCATATGCTGCGCATTATCCGGGCGGTCACAGTGATTGGGACAAGCGTTCGCATCACAATCATCGCGCGCATCAGGAGGCAGATCGCGCCAGGAATAATCATGGTGGCGAACATGGTGACAAGGATCACGGCGGCAAGACCGCTTCGCCGATCAAGCACGTCATCATCCTGATCGGCGAGAACCGCGGTCTCGATCACACCTTCGGTGTGTACAAGCCGAAGGGCAAGGGGCAAACGATCTCGAACCTGTTGTCGAAGGGCATCGTCAACGAGGACGGAACGCCGGGACCGAATTTCGCCCAGGCGCAGCAGTTCTCGGTCGCGGGTCAGCCATCGTTCTATATCGGGGCGCCGGCGATCGCGAAGTCGCCCTACAATGCGACCAACGCGATGCCGCAACCGAACACCAACGGCACGCCGACCGCGCAGAGCGACACCGGGGCTCCGTTCAAGACGATCGCCGAAGCCGGCGTCGAGAAGGACATGGATCCTAGCGATCTCGACATCCTCACCACCGGTTTCAGCGGCCTGCCGACGGGTGTGCTTGATACCCGCGTTCCCGGCGCCGGCGGTCTCAACGGACCGTTCCCGTTGCAGGGCGAGCAGATCAGCGACGACGACTACACCGGCGACACGACGCATCGCTTCTATCAGGACTGGCAGCAGGAAGACTGCAGCGCCGCCAACGCCACCAAGAAGAACAATTCGGGCTGCCTGAACGACCTGTTTCCATTCGTGATGGCGACCTACTCGTCGTCGAACAAGAGCATGGCCAACTCGATGGGCTTCTATAACGCTCAGCAGGGTCAGGCTCCGGTCCTGAAGATGCTCGCGGACCGCTTCACCCTGAGCGACAATTTCCACCAGTCGTTCCACGGTGGCACCGGCGCGAACCACTTCATGCTCGGCACCGGCGATGCCGCGTTCTGGAGCGATGGCAAGGGCAACCCGGTGACGCCGCCGGCGAGCCTGATCGCCAATCCGAATCCGGTCGCGGGCACGATCAATCGCTACACTGTCGACGGCAATTGGAGCAATTGCTCGGATGTGTTCCAGCCCGGTGTGAAGCCGATCGTCAATTATCTCAACAATCTGCCCTACGCGGCGGAGCCGAACTGCAAGCCCAATCACTACTACATGCTCAACAACGTCAATCCGGGCTATCTGCCGAACGGCGCGCTCTCGGGTGGCAGCAATGTTCCGCCGTCGTCGGTTCGCACGATCGGTGATGCGTTGATCGAGAAGAACATCTCCTGGGCATTCTACGGTGGTGCGTTCAACGACGCCGTTGCGCTCTCCAACGCCGCGGTTGCCGCCAATCCGTCGAACCCCAACCTCACCGCTGCCGTGCTCGCCGATCCGGCGCACGCGCTCGGTGTTGCCTACTGCCAGATCTGCAATCCGTTCCAGTATGCGACCTCGATCATGGCCAACCCGACCGTGCGTCAGGCTCACATGAAGGACACGGCCGATCTGATCACGGCGATCCAGAACGACACGCTGCCCGCGGTGTCGTTCGGCAAGCCGGACGGCCTGCTCGACGGTCATCCGCAGAGCTCGAAGGTCGATCTGTTCGAGGCTTATGTCCTGAACGTGCTGAATGCACTGGACAACAATCCTGAGCTGAAGGCCGACACCGCAGTCTTCATCACCTGGGACGAAGCCGGCGGCTACTGGGACTCCGGCTACATGCAGTCGATCGACTTCTTCGGTGACGGACCGCGCATTCCGACCTTGATCCTCTCGCCCTATTCGACTGGCGGCAAGGTCAACCACAACTACGCCGACCACGTGTCGCTGCTGAAGTTCATCGAGCGCAACTGGGCTCTCCAGCCGCTCACGAACCGCAGCCGCGACAACCTGCCGAACCCGACCTACTCGAGGAACAACGAGTACGTCCCGACCAACAGCCCGGCGCTGTCTGACATGTTTGACGCGTTCGACTTCAACAAGCCGGTCACGCTATCCTACACCGAGTGATCGCGCCCTCGTTCGATACGAGGTCTTGATCTGAATTGAGACCGGCGCCGATCGAGCCAATGGTTCGATCGGCGTCGTCACGTCTTGCCTCACCACAGCCTGATCGATCGGAACCACGCGATGACGCGCAACGAGACCAGTTACTTGACGGGCCGGAATGCCGCTGCCTGGCTGCTTGCCGTTGCGATCCTGGCCGATATGCCGATGCCGGTCATGGCGCAGCAGTTTTCGGCCGACCTCGTTGCGCGGAAGGACCAGGCGACCAGCACGCTGGGGACGCTGCATGTCTCGGGACAAAAGGCACGGATCGAAGCAACGGCGTTGCCGGACGGCTTCTTCCTGATCGATGCAGCGAGGCCGGTCGCGTATTTTGTCCGTCCCAGCGCGCATGTTTTCATGGACGCGAGGCAATCCAGCCCGCTGACCCAAATGTTCGTGCCGGTCGATCCGGACGATCCCTGCCGGCAATGGCGGGCGGTCGCGCAGCTCGCCGCCCCGGTCGATCCCGCCACATGGCGCTGCCAGCGCGACGGGACGGATATCGTTGCGGGGCGCAGTACCGACGTGTACCGCGTCACCGCGTCGCCCGGCTCCGGCTTTGTCGGCTGGATCGATCGCGCGCGAAGATTCCCGGTACAGGTCAAGACCGCAGACGACACGCTGATCGCGGCCGATCACATCCGCGACGAGCCTCAGCCGGCGCAGGGCTTCGAAATTCCTGCGGGCATCCGCAAATTCGATCCGCAGGCGCTGATCCGCCGGATTCAGCAGAGCGACGTCTGGGTGGCGCCGCCGGCTTCGCAGTGAGCCGTCACGATCCGGCTAGAGCCTTTGCCGTTCCGATGGAATCGGAACGAGGCTCTAGGTGCTCGTCTTGACGCGTTTTCTTCACGCGAACGGTCTCCGCTTCGCTCGAAAATGCTCTAGTTCATGATCTCGACCGTCGCCGAACGGCCGGCGACCAGCGCGATGCGGTCCGGCAGCTGATCCAGCGCGATGCGTACCGGGACGCGTTGTGCGAGCCGAACCCAGCTGAAGGTCGGATTGACGTTGGCGAGCAGGTTCGCGCCGTCGGTGCGGTCGCGGTCGGCGATGCCGGCCGCGATGCTCTCGACATGGCCGGTGAGCCGGACTGGTTCACCCATCAGCCGGACCTGCGCCTTGTCGCCGACGCGGATCCGCGCGAGCTTGGTCTCCTCGAAATAGCCCTCGACATGCAGCGTATCGGTATCGACCAGCGCCATCACGCCCTTCCCGGCGGTGACATAGGCGCCGGGCCGCAGGTCCATGTTGGTGATGGTGCCGTTGACCGATGCGTGCACTTCGCTGCGATCCAGATTGAGCTGCGCCACGGCGCGATCGGCGACCGCCTGATCATAGGCCGCCTTGGCCTGCAGCTGCGTGGCCAGCACTTGCTCCTGCTTCTGCTGCGACACCGCATCGGTGGTCAGCGCGCTGTAGCGCTTGAGGTCGGAATCGGCCTGATCCAGCGTGGCGCGGTGGCCGGCGACCGCGGCGTCGGCCTGCCGCAATGCCAGGGCAAAGCGGGCGCGATCGATCTGGAACAGGATATCGCCACGATGCACGGGCTGATTGTCCTTGACCAGCACGTCGGTGACGAAGCCGGAAACGTCGGGCGCGACCTGGACCACGTCGGCGCGGACCCTGCCGTCGCGGGTCCATGGCGATTCCATGTAGTAGACCCAGAGCGCGTGAGCCACGGCGAGCGCGGCGATGAGCGCGACCGCGGTCAGCGCGACCCGACCGAGCCAGGCGAAATTCCCCTTCATGGCAGAAACTCCGAAAGATAGACGACGCCGCCGAGCAGGCAGACATACAGTGCGAAATTGAACAGCGCTCGGTGCCAGACCAGCCGGTAGAGGCCGAAGCGCTGCATGATCCGGCTCACCAGCACACTGAGCGCATAGGCAATGACGAGCCACAGCAGCAGCGCGGGGACCAGAACTCCGTAGATGTCGAGCTCATATCTCATGCTGCAAAACTCTCCTCCGGCTGCGATCGATACGCCGGCGCATTCGGAAACAGGCCGCGGCGGATGCCGACGAGGCCGAGCAGCGCATCGTCCCGCGCGCGCTCATTGGGATCTTTGACGACTGCGGTTACCGCCGCATCGACGCATGACAGCAATTCGGCCGGCAGTGCCAGGTCCGCATGGGCGCGAAACGCCGCCGCGAGGTCGTCCAGCATGTGGTCGATGGCACGCACGGTCGATGCGGCAAGGCCGTAACGGGCGCGCCTGAGGTCGATGATGTTGAGCCCGATGCGCAACTGGACCAGGCTGTCGGTATCGCGCCGGTCGCTCTCGGAGATGAAGGCGATGCGCTGCACCAGCAGTCCGAGCCGATGCAGCATCAGGCCGGCAAACTGCGCGCGATCGCCGCGGCCGCGCCGCTCAGCCGCGACCGCGAGCGTCTGCCAGCTCGACGTCATCAGCCGCTTGGCGATCCATTCGGCGCCGACGCCGCGTGCGATCCGCGTCACGATCTCCGCGATCACGACACCGAGGAAGAAGGCGACGGACGTGTTGGCAAAGCTGGCAAAATCCGCACTGTAGGTCGATTGCAGCGCGAGCAGCGTCGCCGTGTTGGCGGCAAGCGCCATGCCGATCGGCGCGGTGCTGGGCCGTGCAATCAGGAAGCCATACGTCAGGAAGGTCGGCGCCAGCGCGGCGATCAGAACCTCGACATGAGAGATGCTCGGCACCACCGCGAACTGATAGATCGCGACGATGACGATGGCGACCAGCGAGAACAGGCCGAAGGCCCGGATGCTGCGTGCCGGCTCATCCTGCGCGGCGAAGAAGGAGCAGGCGACCGCCGCCATCATCGGCGCCGAGGCGCCATCAGCCCAGCCGGTGCCGATCCACACGCCGCAGCAGATCAGGATCGCGACCGTGGTCCCCGCGGCCGACCACAGCGCCATGCCGTGGTCGCGATGCCGAACCGGCGCCGCGCCCGACTCCGGATGGAATGCGAACGGCACGGAGAGGACATCCTGGCCCGCGGCGATCGCGTCGGCCACCGCGCGACAGTCCGCCGAGATGTCGACGAGGTCGCGCAGCCGCAGCAGCAGGCTGATCGTGATGATGCGCTCCCGCGCCGCGAGGCCGTCGAGGGCCGATTGCCGCTCGGCGATATCAGCGCGGATCTGCTCGCCGGATTGCCGCTGGCGGTCTTCGTCCACGATCCAGGCGGCGACGTCGCCGATCAGGCGCTGCAGTACCGGCTGCTGTTGCAGCACCGCCACGCCGAGCGCGGCAAGCCGGTCTTCGATCGACGTCACGATCGGCAACAGCATCAGCATGCGCAGCCGGACCTCGGCGAGACCGCGCACGGTGCCGGCGTCGGCCAGCCGGTCATAGGCGAGATGGGTCGCCAGCGTGTCGATCTCGACGATGTCGGTCGCGAGCCGGAGGCGTTGCGCGCGCCGCGTCTCGCTGGTGCCGAGATCAAGCAGCACGTCGCGCGACAGACGGCGGGCATCCGACAGCCAGCTCCTGACGCGGCTGCCGACCGCCGGCGCGACGCTGCGCGGAAACACCACGGTCGACACCAGGCTTGCGCAGATGATGCCGAGCGAGATCTCCTCGACCCGCGCCAGCGCGATATCGAAAATGCTTCCGGGCTCAGCGACGGACGGAAAGCCGATCAATGCGACGGTATATCCGCCCAGCATGAAGACATAGCTGCGTGGCGTTCCGTCGAGCAGCGACAGATAGAGACAGAGCCCGACCCACAACGCGATGGCAAGGCAGAGCAACTCGGGCGCATTGACGAGGTTCGGCACCATCGCCACCGTGACGATCGCGCCGATCAACGTTCCCATCACGCGGAAGAACGCTTTCGAGCTGGTCGCGCCGGCCAGTGGCTGCGACGTGATGTAGACCGTCGCCATCGCCCAATAGGGCCGCGGCAGATCGATCGCGAGCGCGATTACAAGCGCCAGCATCGACGCGACGAACGTCTTCAACGCGAAGACGAGGTCCGCGTGGCGGACCAGGAATGGCTCTTCGGCGCGCATGACTATTTCGCCTCTGGAGCAGTCTTCGCCGGACCAGACCTGGCGTCCTGGAGGCGGCTCGCACGCTGCTCAATGCGCTGGAGCGTCTCGAAGGTTATCGCAAGTTTCTCGCTCTCGATATCCTTCAGCACGCTGGCACGCACCCGGCGCAGGATGCGGTCGATGTCCTCGGCCTTGGCCTTGCCGCTCGCGGTCAGGTGCAGCGTCTTCGCGCGCCGGTCGGTCGGGTCCTCGCGGCGCTCGACCAGGCCTTCCGATGCGAGCAGATCGATCAGCCGCACCAGCGAGGGCCCCTCGATCCCCAATTCATCGGCCAGCACGCCCTGGCGGACGTTTTCCCCCTGTCGCGACAGCACCAGCAACGGGATAGCCGTCGCGTAGGACAGGCCGTGATCGGACAGCGCCTGATCCGACTCGCGACGCCAGATCCGGGCGAGCCTGGTGATCAGGCGGCCGATCTCGGCGTGGATATGGGACTGCGATGGAGGCATGCAAATTAGATAGGATACAAACTATTAGGCTACAACTATATAATTGGGCATCACCCTGATGATCACGCAAAAGCGATCGGGCGAGCGGCAATGGGCACGGGCTTCACGGCAGGAGCGGGTGAGGGGTTTCGCGGCGATAGTAGCCTGGCGCTGATCCCGACCTTCATCGTCGTGGCGGTGGATGCCACCGGAATGGGCATCATCCTGCCATTGCTGCCGTTCTACTCACAGCGGCTCGGCGCGACGCCGTTCGTGATCGGCGCGCTGATCTCGGTCTATGCGGTCTGTCAGCTGATCGCCGGCCCGATCGTCGGCATGCTGTCCGACCGCTACGGCCGCCGCAAGGTGCTGGTGGTAAGTCAAATCGGCACGTGTGTCGGCTTCGTCTTGCTGGCCATCGCGGGCAACCTGACGCTGGTGTTCCTGGCGCGGATCATCGACGGGCTGACATCCGGCAACATCTCGGTGGCTCATGCCTATGCGGCCGAGCACAGCGCACCTTCGACCCGCAAGCAGGCGCTCGGCATGACCAGCGGTGCGATCGGGACCGGCTTGCTAGTCGGCCCCGCGCTGTCGGGCCTTCTGGTCCACTATGGTGACGCTTATCCGGTATGGGCGGCGGCGGTCCCGTCACTGATCAGCATTGTCGCCACGATCGCCTTGCTGTCGCCCGATCATCCGGCCTCCGAGCCGCTCTACCAGCAGCGGGTGCCCGAGCCGACGCTGGCGCGCACGATCGTCGGGATGCGCTACGCGTGGCGCGTGCTCGCTCTGCTCATCGTGTTCTTCTTCGTGAATTCGATGTTCCCGTCGCAGATCGGCCTGTTCCTGTCCGCGCGGTTCAGCTGGGATGGGCATCCGTTCGGCGCGCGTGAGCTCGGCGCGGTGTTCGCCTATGCCGGCTTCATCAATATGGTCGTACAATGCCTCCTGATCACGCGCGCCAATATCTTCGCTTCGGACAGGATCATCGTGCTGGCGGCATTCGCCTGCATGGCGATCGGATTTTCGGGACTCGCGTTCGCGGCGCGGATCAGCCTGCTGGTGCTGTTCCTGACGCTGATCATCGTCGGCATGATGTTCACCCGCAGCACGCTGACTGCCGAATTGTCACGCAGCACTGCGATCAATCGTCAGGGCATGATCATGGGCCTCAACCAATCGCTGATGTCGGTTGCCAATATCAGCGCTCCGCTGCTGAGCGGCGTGCTCATCGGCCATCGGCTGTTCGTCAGCTGGACGCTCGTGATGGCGGCGGTCGCCGTGATCGGGGCGGCTCTGGCCGGACAACTTCTCCCGCCCCAACCGGGCAAGCCGTGAGGTAGCGCGCAGACGCCGCGTTGATGGATGCGCTCCGTGCGCGACGACATGGTGTTATGCACGCTGCACAGCGCGGCTGCTGCCGGATTTCACCCGAAGTCGCACATCAGCCGGCTCCAGTCCTCGCCCGCAAGGCCGCCGACATAGATGTCACCGCGCACGATGGCATCGTTCACTTCCGGAACGCGCGTCAACGCCATCGCGAAGGCCCGGTGCCGGAACACGAGCCAGCGTTGCAGCCCGAGCCCCGCCATCAGAGCCGGTTGCGCACGGCCGCGAGCCTCGACATGGCCGGTGTCTTCGAGATAGCGGAACATCGCACCCAGCACGCCGACTTCCTGGCCGGGAAGCGACAGGATGTTGAGCACATGCGCGGTCCGCCCCGGCGACGCGTAGTAGACAAAACAACCAAGCAGCGTGCCGGAACGGTCTTCGATCGCGCGGATCGTGAATGCGCCTAGTCGGGTGTTCTGCGCCGCGAGGCCGACGAGCCAGCCGAGTTCGTCCTCCGACCAAAGCGGGCGAACGGCGTAATGGGCGATCAACCGCGGCGCATGAGCGAGGAAGTCCGCGACGGACATCTCCAGCACCTTCGCACCGGCGGCCCCCTCGATGTTGTCGTCGCCGCGGAGGCGGCCCAGGAAGGCGTCGACGGGCCGCAAGAGTGCTGCCAGGCCCGGCTCGATCCGGCGCAGGACGCGAGGCGAATGACGCCCGAGCAATGCGCCCAACGGACGGAAGGTGCGCACCCACTCCAGGTTCTGCATCGGAATCGTTTTTCCGCCGATGGCCATCAAGGACCTGGCGCTGGTCGGTGACGCGCTGTCACAGAACGACAGACTTGCTTTTTTCGGCCGCAGTCCGAGATTGAGCTGGGCGGCCCCGGCGGAGTCCCTGTTCGTCATGAAGACGCCGAGCAACCGTCCCGGGATGACATTGCCGCACGCCATGAAGCGCATCGGGACCGAGAGCAGCGCGCTCGAGATGAGGCCGTCCTGCTGTTGATAGATATGCGTGCCCGCCGCCTCGCTATAGGACGGTGATCCCAGGGTCAACGCGTGCAGATAGCCTTTGAGATCCGCGCCAGCGGGCTTGTCGATACCCCTGAAGATCTTGAGGAAGAGACCTGCGACCGCGGGCACGTCCGCCGTGGTCATCGGCCTGGCAACGCCTTTGCGTGACGCTTGACGGTCGGTCTGTCCGACTGGTTCGGACTGCGGAGCGGGACAATCCGGCGCGATCGACAGACTGTCGCGCGGCTGAATGGCCCGGATCGCTATATGGGACGTTGCGCTCAGCATGTTTCGCCATTCGTCTCCTGCCGCCCAATTGCGACAGCGCCGTCGGACGGCAGGATCAAATGGCTGTCGACAACCTCGGGTCGGTCGACATCACGCGAGCAAGACGTTTCGAATGCTCCGCGTAGGCGCGCGTCCTTGCATCGACTCTCCAACGTGGCGTGTAGGCCGTCAAGAAATTCAACCTGTGGAGGTTAATGCGACGCGCTCGCTAACGTTAATGCGGAACGCCGCTGCAGCGATCGGTGCTGGTGCCGTAGGTCATCATGCCGCGCGTCACGATGACTGATGCCGTGAGCAAGGTTGATGGCTCAACTCTCAAGGCTGGTTCCATGAGTCACGCGCTGTTCGACCGTATCGACAATCAGGCGCCGATCGCACTGTGGATCGTTTTCAAAGAGACTGTGGCAATCTACCGCGCCGTTCAGCGCAATCCTCCGTTTGCACCTCTGTGTAAACTGTACAAATAGGTCGAGGATGCGCTCCGCTTGTTTCGTTCTTGCGCCGTGTCGCGATCGTCGCGCGTATGTGCCGCGGATGGCCGGACCGGTTGCCACCGGCATGCCCGCGGCCGGGTCGCGGCGATCGCGCCGGAAGGGATGATGATTACCGAAACGACATCGACCAGATGACGTTCCAGGAGTTCGGCCAACTCCTTCGGTGGAAGGCGGTCGGCGGCAACGTTGCGAATACTCAGCCGAATTGAGAACACAACGCAGACGTCCGGGAGGAACTTGAAGGAAATGCTTACGGACGTACGGCAGATCAAGGCGGCGCGCGCGCTCCTCCGTTGGAGGCAGGATCGGCTTGCGCAAGAAGCTGGTTTGGCACTTGCGACGATCCGACGACTAGAGCGCCTCGAAGGCCGGATAGAAGCCAACTTCGACACAGTGCAACGGATTCGCGAGGCGCTTGAGAATGCCGGAATCGAATTTGTGGGCGCGCCAAACCTTGGAGTTCATGTTTCGGCGGCACGACAGGATGGCGTTGCCAAGCCGGAATTCGGCTGAAGAATTCTCGATACGACATGCAGCGATCTGGATTCTCCGACGCTCGGACGTTCCCGCTCAACTGAATCGATCCTTGTCAACTCGCGTCCCTCAGTTCGAAGGCGCAGGGATGTCGTCCGCCCGCGCGACAAGCAAGGGATCAAATGATAGCTGAAAAGCTATTCTTGTAGCGCTATCGATACTCCATATATGGAATAAAAATATCTTTTTATATCAGTGTGTTAGAAGTATCACGCGATGACATCGAATGCGTGTGACAAGTATTTGTCGCATTGTCGCGTCTCACGAACTGTTGTTCTCATTGATCCTGCGTGGTGAGGGGCTTCGCTGAGATGGGAGATCGGTCACCGATTATCCTTCTCACGCCGAAGCGACGCGGATTGGTTGGGGATGAAGATCAGGGGCGCAATCGGCTCGATCGTAAATCTCCTCAAACGAAAAAAGGCAGGAGGTTTTATGCAGCTTTCCAAGAGTATTATTCTGGCTTCGGCAGCGTCGCTCATTGCAGTGGGTGGCGCACAAGCAGCCGACCTTCCGGTGAAGGCCAAGGCGGTCGAATACGTCAAGGTGTGTTCCCTGTACGGCCCGGGCTTCTACTACATTCCGGGCAGCGATACGTGCATCAAGCTGGGCGGCTATTTGCGCGTCGACGTTCTGGCGAATACGAACTCCGACAATACCGGCAACACCTCGGGTGCCGCCGGTGCGAACAATCGCTACACCAACGGCTACACTTGGCGCTCCCGTCAGGATCTGAATATCGACACGCGCACCGCGACCGAATACGGCGTGGTTCGCACCTTCTTTGATGCGACCTTCAGCTGGACCACGGATAGTTATGCCGGGCAGGGCAACGGCTCGAGCATCTACTCGGCGATCGGCACGGCTTCGGCCCCGAACAACGCCAACAGTGGCGCGGTTGCTGCCGGTACGGTCGGCGTCTACTACGCCTTCATCCAGTTCGCCGGCTTCACCATGGGTAAGGCGGTCTCGCAGTTCGCTGCTCCGTGGGCCAACTACCCGGGCAACAACTACGACGGTCTCGTCGGCGGCGGTGGCACGATCACCGGTGTGAACCAGTTCACCTACACCGCGCAGTTCGGCAACGGCGTGTCGATGGCGTTGTCGGCGCAGGATCAGACGGCCTACTATCAGGCTGGCGTCAACAATCTGGGCGCTGCTCCTGGCGCACTCGGCCCGTTCGGCCTCAGCAACTACGCCGGCACGATCGCTCCGGACCTTGTTGCGATGTTGCGCGTCGACCAGGCCTGGGGTCTGTTCCAGGCGTCGTTCGCGGCGCATGACAACCACGCGGCCTACTACGGTGGCAC
>CALRXG020000141.1:0-14212 GCA_943372075.1 Bordetella parapertussis
CAGAAAACGCCCCAGATGATCGGGTTCAGGCGCGTGTATCAATTTTGCAAAAAGCTGGAGAACTCATGACGAGGTAGCTGCGCGCATAGAGCACCGTCGTCGCAGGCCGCAGCTCCGACCTCAATAGCCATGCGGGTGCTCTCGCTGCAGCCATAGATGCCGTCTCTGGCAGAACGGCGCGCAGCCGGATGCTCTTCGAGACGAGCACATGGCATTCAGAGGCCGGTTTGTCAGGATCGCGAGACCGCCGATCATCCAGCGCATGTCACCAGCGATCTGATAGCGGACAAAGGCGAGAGCTGCCGAAACCATGGAAACAACGGTCAAAGACCCCGCCGTGGCGATCGCTCACCGCGCCCATTTTCGGATCCCGGGCGGCCGACCGTTGACGGTCCATTCAGTGTGACATGAGGACCGGAGCCGTCATCGACTTCAGCATGGCGCGGGTTTCGCCGCCGAGAATGATCTCGCGCAGTTTGGAATGACCGTAACCGCCCATCACGATCAAGGTGCCGGATTCATCGGCGACGTGAGACAAGATCGCGTCTGCTACGTCGATATCCGGAGCCGGGATGATCTCGACATCGACATTGACATCGTGCCGCGCCAGGTGGCTTGCCATTTCGACTCCGCGAATCTCGGTGGCTTCGCTCTTCGTTTTGTCATTCTCGATGATCAGAAGATCGATCTTGTCCGCCTTGACCAGCAGCGGCATGGCGTCGTTGATCGCCCGCGCGGCCGCACGGCCGCCGTCCCAGCAGCACACGACGCGGTCGAGCTTCAATCCGTCCTTATGGATATAGGGCACGACGATGACCGGGCGTCCCGACTCGAAGAGCGAGCTCTCGATCATGTCGTCATTGGTTACCCCGTCCGGGTTAGACTGCATGAATATGCTGAGATCGAAACGCCGAGCGAGCGCTGAGAACAGCGCGGGCGCTTCTAATCCCATGGTCTTGACGAGACGATGCTCCGCTGACAACAGCCGGCGTTTCGTAGCCTCATCAAAGCGCGTGATTGCCGCCTCGGCGGCTTTCTTGCTCTCCTCCGCCATCACTGCGACGATGTTCGGTGGAATCTCCAGCATCATATAGCTGGGAAATTCCGGTGCATAGGCGAACGCCACGCCTGCAACATGAGCATCGAAAGCTTCTGCGACCGCAATCGCAAAATCACGCGCCTGGTCCCGCGAAACATCATGCTCCAGATTGACGAGAATGTCCTTGATCATCGAACGTTTCCCAGATTTGAGGCAAACCATGTTTTGAACGTTGATCGTTGGGGGCATAGCGACTCATCGCCCGCTCCTGCAAGTTCGTTCCAATGCTGTGGCCGCGATGACGTATCTCGTCCCGGTCATCTCGCTTCCGACGGTCCGTTCACCGGGCGTGCAGAGCTCGTTCGCAACGGACCTGGTGGGCGGTATAGGGTAGCGCATTGGGGTCGAAACCGAGCCAGCCCGCCTTGCGATAGAGTTCGCTCCGCTCTGCAAGATTTACGGCGCCGCGGTTCATCAGCGCTCCGATGCGGGGTACATCCTCCTGCGGCACTCGTGCGGTGACCAGCGTTCCACCGCGGCGCACGACCTCGACAAAAACCTGCGCATCTACTTCGTTGATTCCCGCGTTCGTCAGCGCGCCCAGAAAGCCACCGGTGACCCCACCGATCGCAATGCTGCTCAACATGGCCGCGAGTTGGCCCGCCCCGACCACAGGTCCAACTCCGGGCACGGCAAGTATTGTAATAAGGGTACTTTCACTCCAGGTGCCCGCATCGCTGTCGCGCTGCTTGCGCAGTGGCACCACGTTAGGCCTCGCCGGGCCACGATACCAGGCATCGCTGTTATTGGAAATCAGACTGGTGTCCGAAAGCGGAACGCCGGACAGTTCCAATAGGAGGATGACTCGGTTGGCATCGGCATAGACATCGTAGAGACGACAGATAGTGGTTGGCATGATGCAAGCCCTTGCGAAGCCGACGTATCCTGCCCCTCCCCGTTCGTGGGTGCTGCACCTTCACATCGCTATGACTGTCGTACCTTGACGGCTATCAACTGAACTGCCCAGAATCAGCGCCATGCTGCGCAGTAAAGCACGCAAGTTCTTTTCGCGACGAAGCAAATACGCGAGGCAGGATATTCGCCGTCCAGGGGCAACCGTGGAAGGGGCCCAATAGCTGTAGGCGCGCCTTGCGTCGTTTGCCTACGCCGGAGTGATCTGGCCCGATCATCTCGCGGGCGCAATAGGCTAACGAGAGCTGGCTCCTTCTTCCCTCACGCTCTGTGCCGCCGCCAGCCAAGTCTGCCACATCGCCGGATCGACCGGAGAGCCATCGGCCCATTTCAAACCGGCGAGCAAGAATGCGACTTCCTGCTGAGGCTTGTCCATGCGACGCCAGACGGTCTCCACGAAGATCCGCATCGCATCGTAAGCCTCAATCAGGGTGATTGTGTCATTAGCCTGCATGGGGGCCAGCCCTATGGTTGCCCTTCCACCTTATCGGCGAGGGACGCGGGTGACGACAGACGGTCCCCTTGCGTCGAGATGATTTAGGCGACACCCGTTGCCTGAAAGGTCGTCGCGAGCATCGAAAAGGTGCGCGCCTGCTGCTTGGCGGCGCTGTGCCCAATCACCGGGAGCCTCTCCGCTCGCGCAAGGCACCCTGTTCTGCCATTCATGAGGCTGCGGGCGCGGCCGAAGGCGCATGCTGGCGCAACCAGTCGCGCAAAGCCTCGACGCCGACGGCGCCGGCGCGCTGGGCGACGACGTTGCCCCTGTGGAATAGCATCAGGGTCGGAATGCTTCGAATGTTGTAGCGGGCCGACAGCTCCGCTTCCGCCTCGGTGTCAACCTTCAGGAAGCGAAGCTCGGGTTCGAACTCGCCGGCGGCGCGCTCGAAGGCCGGTGCCATCGCTTTGCAAGGCCCGCACCATGCCGCCCAGAAATCGACCACGACCGGAATATCGTTGCGCTGGATGTGCGTGGCGAAGCTGCGGGCGGAAACCGGCATCGGATGTCCCGTAAAGAGGTGCTCTCGACAGTGTCCGCATTTCGCTTGGCGCGCATCCCTCCGGTCCGGAATGCGGTTAATGCTCGTGCAATGCGGGCAGACGATGTGGCGGTACTCTTTGCTCATGGCTCAATGTCTCCCGAATCAGTGCGATGCCAGAGGTTGCTTGCGATCCGGCGGCGGAAAGGTTTCATCGAGTTCGGCCAGATCCTGAGGCGTCAACCGAACGTCGAGCGCGCCACGGTTCTCGCGCACATGCTCCGGCTTGCCCGATTGCGGTATCGCACATACGCCATCCTGGCGCAGCACCCAGGCCAGCGCGACTTGCGCCGGTGTTGCGCCGAGACGCGTTGCAATCGTCTTGAGCGTGATGTGATGCAGCACACGACCCTGCTCGATCGGCGAATAGGCCATGACCGGCAGGCCGCTGCGCTGGCACAAAGGCATGAGATCGAACTCGATGCCGCGGCGCGCGAGATTGTAGAGCACCTGATCGGTCGCGACGTTTGCACCATTGGGCAAGTCGACGAGTTCCTGCATGTCGCGGACGTCAAAGTTGCTGACGCCCCAGTACCGGATCTTACCCGCGCCCACCAGGGCCTCGAACGCTTCGACGGTCTCTTGCAGCGGAATCGACCCCCGCCAATGCAGCAAATAGAGGTCGATCTCATCCACCCCCAGCCGAGCCAGGCTTCGGTTGCAGGCCGCCATCGTGCCGTGCCGCGTGGCGTTCTGGGGTAGCACCTTGCTCACCAGAAAGATCTGGTCACGCCGTCCCTTGATCGCCTCGCCGACGACACGCTCGGCACCACCGTCGGCATACATTTCGGCGGTATCGATCAGGCTCATGCCGAGATCGATGCCGAGACGTAGCGCGTTGACTTCCTCCGTTCGATTCAGCGGGTTCTCGGCCATGTGCCAAGTCCCTTGGCCAAGCCGCGGAATATGTTCACCTGAAGGAAGCACGATTGTCCGGGTGGTCTCCATTAGAGTCATAGGGGCACTCCCTGAACTTTCACATTTTTCTGCCGGCCCGGAGCGACGTACTTCAAATTGAACATCGCCCCTGCCGAGATCGATAAGCGAGATCACCGGCAAATGATGCGCGAACTCCAGCAGGGTCAGGTGCGACAAACTACAGCAGCAGCTCGAAAATCCGTGAGGCGAGTTCCCAATGCCTGGTCTGCGGATTCTTCAGATCCGGCTCGATGTGCTTCAATGCTCGAGCGACCGCGACGCCAAGTCCCCCGGCAAGGTCCGGCAGGATTGCTTCGGTCTCGTCGCTATAGCTGAATTGCAGCGGAGGCCGATGAGCAAGACGGTCGAGAATCGGCTCCAGCTCTATCGTTTCATCCATTTTTCTGAATTGCTCGATGCATTCCTGGAGCCCGGCGGTGATCGGGAGATTCCAGGGCTCGATCAGGACGTCGCCGCCAGCTTTGGCGTCGGCCTCGGCGCGCAGCAACAGCCGATAAATCCTGTGATCGATGAACTCCTCGTAGCGCTTGAGGTCAGCCTTGTCCGAGTTGAGACCAGCCGCCTCGCGAAACAGTCGTTGGAATTGCCGCACGCCCTCTGGGCGCGGCGGCGGCATCTTGTCAGGGGGAAGTTGCGCGATCATCGGGCACGTTTGCCATTTTTCGCCGCCAGTCGCATTGACAGGCGTCATATGCGCGGAGCTCTCTTTCCGTCTTCGGCCGCCTAGGGACCGTCAAGGCTGCTACGCCATAGACATCGATCCCTACTGGAATAGCGCGGCGCAGTGCGTGGCGGCCTCAGCTTGCAGACGTCTCAGCTGCGACGAGATCCAGCCCACCGGGGTGGCCGGCCACCAGTTCAGCGGCTGGCCCCGGACAGGCCGATCTCGGCCGCTATCTCGTCTCCATCATGCCGCGACGGCCTGCACCGGCTCTCCGCTTCGGCTGGTCCGGGCGGTCTCGAGAAACGCGTGAATCTGCTGCACAACGGTGGCTCCCTCGCCGATCGCCGCGCCAACGCGCTTGACCGATCCGAAACGCACATCACCCACTGCAAACACACCCGCCACGTTCGACTCGAGCGATGGCACGCTCGCGCCGTCGGCCGATAGAAGGTCGTCTGGGGGTATGTTCGTGCCTGTTCGCACAAACCCCTTGCTGTCGCGGCTAACGTTGCAATCGCTCAGCCACTCTGTTGCGGGCTCCGCACCGATGAACATGAAGACGTTGCGGATCGCTTTCTCAACTTCCGCGCCGGTCCTGTCGCGCCAGCGGACCCGTTCGAGTTGGCCCTGCTCCTTGCCCGACAACCCTACGATCTCCGTCCAGGTGAGCAACTCGATATTGGGTGTCGCTGCGATCCTGTCGATCAGATATTGCGACATACTCTCGGCGAGGCTGGATCCTCGGACAAGCATCCATACCTTCTTGGCATAGCGGCTTAGAAACACAGCCGCTTGCCCTGCGGAATTGCCTCCGCCGACCAGCGCCACTTCCTCGTTTCGGCATAGACGAGCCTCGATCGGGGAGGCCCAATACCAAATTCCCCGCCCCTCGAAATCCTCCAAATTCCGTATGTCGGGCCTGCGATAGCGCGCGCCACTCGCGATCACCACGCTCAGAGCGGTGACGCTCCGACCGTCGGAGAGCGCGATCGCGAATGGATAGCGCTCACAACGAAGGTTCGTGACCCTCTCGGGGATGATCATCTCCACGCCGAACTTCTGTGCCTGCACATAGGCACGCCCAGCCAGCGCCTGGCCTGAAATTCCCGTCGGAAATCCCAGATAGTTCTCGATACAGCTGCTGGCGCCAGCCTGCCCTCCGAACGCCCGTGCGTCGAAGACGCCGACCGACAAGCCCTCGGATGCCGCATACACGGCAGCCGCAAGTCCGCCTGGGCCGGCACCGACAATTGCTACGTCGTATCGGCGCCCTTCGAGATCCGGCGGCACCATCCCCAGGGCGCGCCCCAAGTCAGCTTCACTCGGATTTTTCAGGATTGCCCCGTTCGGACAGACCACCAGCGGCAATTCTTCCGACTTGCAAGGATAGTGCTTTAAGAATACTTGCGCTTCCGGATCCTTTGCGGGGTCGAGCACCTGGTGCGGATAGGCGTTGCGCGCTAAAAATTCCAGCAGGCGCACCATTCCGGGATGGCCGTCGTGCCCGATGAGACAAGGGCCGCCGGCGCCGGACTCGATTAGGAACACCCGTCGCAAAACAAGGGCGCGCATAATGCGCTCGCCGAGCTGAACGTCGGCGATCAGCAAAGCGCGAAGTCTGGCTGGCAGAAACAGCAGCGATTCAACGGGCTCGGTTGCGCGCGCATCGACCAGGGCGGGTCCGCCGGAGAGTTGCGCGACCTCAGCGACAAATTCGCCTGCACCCAATTCCACGATTTTCTCCGCCCGGCCGGGTCGATCGCGAGCTTCGACGGATACCCGACCGGCAATGATGACGAACATGCCCGGCGGAATCTCACCCGTCCGGAATAGATATTGATTGACGGCATAGTGCTTGATCTCGCCGAACCGGCGCATGCGGTCGATCTCGTCCGGCGCGAACTTGGGAAACATGTGCTCGTGGCGGGACTCAAGCATGCCGTTGCTGCTCGTCTGGAGACCAGCGACAACCGTGTTGGATAAGTCGTCCATCCTATGCGCCTTTCAGGACCACGGTCCCTGCACGGCCGAAGCGCTCCAGGGAAAGCCTCGGGGCGCGTGCTGCGTGGTCAGCCACTGGTCCGTCGTGAAAGCCTCGATCGCCCAAGAGCCATTGAATCGGCCAATGCCGGAATTCTTCTCGCCGCCAAACGGACAGGTCGGCAAGTCGATGACGGGTTGATCATTGACATGGGCCATACCGACTTGCATTCGCTGGGCAAAGTGCACGCCCCGGTGCAGGTCGCGCGTGAATACGGCGCCGCTTAGTCCAAAACTTGTTTCATTGGCCACAGCCAATGCTTCTTCGGCACTGCCGACCCGGAGGATCGGCGCCACCGGACCGAATATTTCCTCCGCTGCAAGTTCCATCTGGTTAGTGACGTTCGCGAAGACATGCGGCGGCAAAACGCGTCCGTCCGGCTCGCCTCCGAGCATCTGTTTGCAGCCGTCGTCGCGGGCGCGGCGAACGCGTGCCATCAGCTTCTGGAACTGTGAGTCGTTGATGATCGGACCAATCATGGTATCGCCATCGCGGGGGTCGCCGGCTTTCAATCTCGCCACCCGCTCCGTGAAGCGATCAACGAACGTCTGATAGACGGGCTCCTCGACAATGATGCGGTTTATTGCGATGCAGATCTGGCCCTGGTGCAGAAACTTGCCGAACACCGCGGCCTCAATGGCCTGATCCAGATCGGCATCCGCGAGCACGACGAAGGGAGCATTGCCACCGAGTTCCAGATCGACGCGCTTGATGATCGACGCCTTCGCCGCAAGTTCCGCGATCCTGCGGCCGACCGGGGTCGAGCCGGTAAACGAAATGACCCGTGGAACGGGATGACTGACGAAGGCGTCGCCGATTTCGCTGCCCGCGCCGACAACGACGCTGAGGAGCCCCGCCGGCAGGCCGGCCTCCTCGAAGATTTTCGCCAACAACAATCCGCCTGTTACGGGCGTATCACTGGAGGGTTTCACCACAACGGCATTTCCCACCGCGAGCGCCGGTGCGATGGTGCGATTGCTCAGATGGAGCGGCCAGTTCCAGGGACTGATCGCCCCGACCACTCCGACCGGATTTCGGCGCACCTGATTCTCCTTGCCCGGAATGTCGGACGGAATGGAGCGGCCTTCGACCGCCTGGGGCACCGAGGCGGCCCACAGCATGACCGTATGAGTCACCTCCCACTCAAGGTTCGCCTTCAGTCGCGTGCTGCCGGATTCCTTGATCAGCCAATCGACGATTTCGCCACGGCGCGCTTCCATCACGTCTGCCGCGCGGCGAAATACTTGCGCCCGCGCCGCTGGTGCCGAGATGGCCCACTCCACCTGAGCCTTGGCACCCGCTGCAAACGCCGCATCGAGATCGTGACGATCGGCCTGCTTGATTTCGAGGAGGACATCGTCGGTAAAGGGATTCGTGTCGACCAGGCTGTGCTCTGCCTGACCACGGCGCCAGCTCCCGGCGATCGGCAGCAGCTCGAACCCATCATAAGGTTGCGGATCTCTCGTTTGAACTTTGGTGCCATCCGGTACTATGGCTTCGTGTCGGTCGGAACTACGGTTGGCACTGCGCGCGACCATGTCCATCTCCCTAGCAGGCTGGCTTTCGCAGCTTACGATGACGCGTGGAGCGGCGCTCCACCTTGACAGCCGTCAACGGAAGCGCCGGAAAGCATCGTGCATCGCCTCTTTGTCTTCGGTTCGCCCACGCGCTCGGGGCCTCTGATCGGGCAGCGTGATGTGCCACATCAATAGAATCTCGGGATCGGACCTAGTTGCGGCGTCGGCCTGTCCGACAAGTCGAACATCATTTCGTCCACATAGCACCAGCCCCAGCCTTCGGGTGGGTCGTAAGCTTCGATAATTGGGTGACCGGTAGCATGAAAGTGCTTCGTAGCGTGTCGATTGGGCGACTGGTCACAGCAACCGACATGACCGCAGGTTCGGCAGACGCGCAGGTGCAGCCATGGGTCGCCCAGTTGCAGGCATTCTTCACACCCCAGAGAAGTGGGAATAACGTCATGAATTCCTGCCAAGTGCCTGCAACGCCGTGCCATGTCATCCTGCTCAATATCTGTCTGCTGCGTTCTGTCTGATTTCAATTCCTGCTCTTTGCAGAGCGAGCCGTCCTGGTCCCAGTCCTGATACTTCTGGGCGCAGCACGCTATGCCAGCGTCAGCGTCCAGGCAGGCCGTTCAGTGCAATCTCCGTTTCGGAGATGGCGCGTTGAACTGCTCTATTTCCGCCGTCTGCCGCGCCTTGCCGTTGAATGTCAGCACATTGCCTTCCGCCGAGATCGCGACCTTGTCGCCGTCCTTCACCTCGCCAGCGAGGATCATCTCGGCCAAGGGGTCCTGCAGATACTTCTGGATCACCCGCTTCAGCGGCCGCGCGCCATAAGCGGGATCCCAGCCCTTCGCCGCGAGCCAATCCCGCGCATCCGCATCGAGCGTGAGCGTGATCTTGCGATCGGTGAGCAGCTTCTGGAGCCGCGCCAACTGGATCTCGACGATCCGGTCCATCTCGCTCCGCTGCAAGCGGTGGAACAGGATGATTTCGTCGACCCGGTTCAGGAATTCGGGGCGGAAATGCGCGCGTACCATGCCCATGACCTGTTCGCGCACCGCAGCCGTATCCTCACCCTCCGGCTGGTTCACCAGGAACTCCGAACCAAGGTTGGAAGTCATGATGATCAATGTGTTGCGGAAGTCGACCGTACGGCCCTGGCCGTCGGTCAAGCGGCCGTCGTCCAGCACCTGAAGCAGCACGTTGAAGACATCCGGATGCGCCTTCTCGATCTCGTCGAACAGTACGACCTGGTAAGGCCGGCGCCGCACCGCTTCCGTGAGCGCACCGCCCTCGTCATAACCGACATAGCCCGGAGGGGCGCCGATCAGCCGCGAGACCGAGTGCTTCTCCATGTACTCGGACATGTCGAGGCGAACCATCGCGGTCTCGTCGTTGAACAGGTACTCGGCGAGCGCCTTGGTCAGCTCGGTCTTGCCGACGCCGGTGGGGCCCAAAAACATGAACGAGCCCATCGGCCGGTTCGGGTCCTGCAGGCCCGCACGCGAGCGGCGAACGGCGGTCGCGACCGCATGCACGGCCTCGGCCTGGCCGACGACGCGATTACTCAGCGCCTCCTCCATCTTCAGGAGCTTTTCTTTCTCGCCTTCCAGCATCTTGTCGACCGGCACGCCGGTCCAGCGCGAGACGACCTGCGCGATGTGGTTGGCAGTGACTGCCTCCTCCACCGTCGCGCCCGCATTCTCGTTGGCCTCGATCTCGGCAAGCTGCTTCTCGAGCGCCGGAATCCGACCATAGGCCAGCTCGCCGGCCTTCTGGAATTCGCCGTGACGCTGCGCATTGGCAAGCTCGACCCGAAGCGCATCGAGCTCGCTCTTCAGCTTCTGCGCGTTGGAGAGCTTGCTCTTCTCCGCGCTCCAACGCGCCGTCAGTGCCGCGGACTTTTCCTCGAGCTCGGCGAGCTCCTTCTGCAGCGATTCGAGACGGGATCTTGAGCCGAGATCGCTTTCCTTCTTGAGCGCTTCCTGCTCGATCTTGAGCCTGATGATCTCACGATCGAGCGAATCCAGTTCTTCCGGCTTGGAATCGACCTGCATCTTCAGCCGCGCGGCGGCCTCGTCTATGAGGTCGATCGCCTTGTCGGGCAGGAAGCGGTCGGTGATGTAGCGGTTGGACAGCATCGTGGCCGCCACGAGCGCGGAATCGGTGATCCGCACGCCGTGGTGCTGCTCGTACTTGTCCTTCAACCCGCGCAGGATCGAGATCGTATCCTCGACCGAGGGCTCGCTGACAAAGATCGGCTGGAAACGCCGCGCCAGCGCCGCATCCTTCTCGACATGCTTGCGGTACTCGTCGAGCGTGGTCGCGCCGATGCAATGCAGCTCGCCGCGAGCGAGCGCTGGCTTCAGCAAGTTGGACGCGTCCATCGCGCCGTCGGTCTTGCCGGCGCCGATCAGCGTGTGCATCTCGTCGATGAAGAGGATGAAGGTGCCCTCGCTCCCGGTCACCTCCTGGAGCACGGCCTTGAGCCGCTCCTCGAACTCGCCGCGGTATTTGGCGCCGGCGATCAGCGCACCGAGGTCGAGCGACAGCAGCTTCTTGTCCTGCAGACTTTCCGGCACGTCGCCGTTGATGATGCGCAACGCCAGGCCCTCGACGATGGCGGTCTTGCCGACGCCGGGTTCGCCGATCAGGACGGGATTGTTCTTGGTCCGGCGCGAGAGCACCTGGATGGTGCGGCGGATCTCCTCGTCGCGACCGATCACCGGATCGAGCTTGCCGCCGCGGGCCGCCTGGGTCAGGTCGCGAGCATATTTCTTCAGCGCGTCATAGGCGTTCTCGGCCGTCGCGCTGTCGGCCGTGCGGCCCTTGCGCAGGGTTTCGATCGCAGCATTCAGGTTCTGTGCGGTAACGCCGCCCTTCGCCAGTAACTGCCCGGCCTCGCTGTTCTTGTCGATGGCGAGCCCGAGCAGGAGACGCTCAACCGTGACAAAGCTGTCGCCGGCCTTCTCGGCTGCCTTTTCAGCGGCGTCGAAAGCTCGCGCGAGTTCGGGTGCAAGATAAACCTGCCCGGCACCGCCACCGGAGACCTTCGGCACCTTGTTGAGGGCATCCTCAGTCGCCTTCAGGATTGCACGGGAATTGCCCCCGGCGCGGTCGATCAGGCCGCCAGCAAGGCCCTCGCTGTCATCAAGCAGGACCTTCAGCAGATGGAGAGTGGAAAACTGCTGATGACCTTCGCGCATCGCCAGCGACTGCGCGGATTGGATGAGCCCGCGCGAGCGCTCGGTATACTGTTCAATATTCATCGTCGTCTTCCCTCGGCGTCCCGCTCCGCCTCCGAAGTGCGATCATCAAAAGAAGGGTACCGGTTTTTCGCTCGATCGCGATAAACGTATCGAAGATCCACGATCTGCGCGCCAACCGCGCACCGTTTGGTGAATTCTGCGCAAGGCACGCACACGGCATGTTCTTTGTGTTTGCGCAAGATCGCACTGACATTCGTCAACTCACCAAGCGGTTTTCGTCATCGACGCTGAAATCTGCTGCGACAGTCGGCGCTCATATCACCGCGTTTGGACCTATTTCTGTGCGCCTTGCCTGCCGTCAACTTCCGCTGGTCGTTTCGTGGCTCCTCGAGAATCCGTGCGCAATATGGCGTCGGGATCGGCTCAGGCGTGCCGAAGTTGACGGTTGTCAAGGCGCATGCTGCACCGAGGTGTCATGAGAGTGAGGTGCTGCCTTCGAAACCGATCGACTGTTCTGGGCGCAACAGTCATCACAGGAGTTCGAGCCATGGCGAAATCATCCATCACGGGCGCAGGGGTCAGACTTCGCATCAACGGCTCCGAGCATCTGCTTCAGATCGAGCCGCGGGTCACGCTGCTGGATGCGTTGCGTGAATATGCGCATCTCTATGGTACCAAGAAAGGATGCGATCAGGGCCAATGCGGCGCCTGCACGGTTCACGTCGATGGACGGCGCGTCCTCGCTTGCCTGACGCTCGCGTCCCAGGTCGAAGGGCTGGCCATTACCACAATCGAGGGTTTGGCGGTCAACGGCAGCCTGCACCCTGTGCAGGAGGCGTTCATCCGCCACGACGCCTTCCAGTGCGGATACTGCACGCCTGGTCAAATCATGTCGGCTGTCGCCTGCATTGGCGAAGGCCGGACCGCCTCGGACACGAGCATCCGCGAATATATGTCCGGCAATCTGTGCCGTTGCGGCGCCTATCCGCACATTGTCGCGGCTGTGCGCGACGCGGCGCAGGCGATCGGTTCGGTAGAGGGGCAAGCACGATGAACAATTTCGAATATGTTCGGGCCACCGCCATTCCCGACGCGCTGAGGGCCGTTGCCGATCAGGCTGGTTCCCGCTTCCTCGCTGGCGGTACCACTATGGTCGACCTCATGAAATGCGGGGTAGAGGTTCCTTCAGCGCTCATCGACATTACCCGGCTGCCGGGCCTCGATACCATCGAGGCTGGTCCAGCGAGCGTGCGCATTGGCGCTCTCTCGAGAATGAGCGATGTCGCCGATCACCCGATAATCCGGAAGGAGTTCCCGGTCCTGTCGGAGTCGATGTGGCGCGGCGCCTCGGCTCAACTGCGCAACATGGCCACTATCGGTGGCAATCTCATGCAGCGGACACGCTGCGGCTATTTCCGCGAGCCGGGGGTCTATGGCGCCTGCAACAAACGCAATCCCGGTTCGGGCTGCGCAGCCCTTGAGGGCGTCAACCGCGGCCACGCTGTCTTGGGCACGAGTCCAAGCTGCATCGCGACGAATCCCGGTGACTTCGCAGTTGCTCTTGTCGCCTTCGACGCCACTGTCTATGTCGAAAATGGCAAGCCACGTCGCATTCCGATCGATGACTTCTTCCTCTTGCCCGGCGACACGCCCGATATTGAGCACCCACTCTCGTCCGGCGAGCTGATCGTCGCGGTGGAGGTTCCGACCTCGGCCGCGCTGCGGCGCTCTCACTACCTCAAGGTGCGCGACCGCGAGTCGTACGAGTTTGCGGCGGCAAGCGCCGCTGTCGGCCTGGAGCTCGAGGCGGACGGTCGTACGATCCGTGACGTCAGGATCGCGCTCGGCGGCATCGCCACGAAACCGTGGCGGGCGCGCGCCGTCGAAGGGGCGCTTGTCGGACGTACTTTCGACGAACCGACCGTGCGGGCCGCAAGTCGGCTGGCCACCGAAGGCGCCGTCGACCATGGCGAAAACCGCTTCAAGATCGATTTGGCTCCCCGCGTCCTCGCGCGTGCGCTACTGACCGTTGGAGGGATCGCCTGATGGCTATTTCCAATTCTGAATCGCTGAAGAGCAACGGGGCGTTTCTCGGTCGTCGCATCGTCCGTGCTGATGGCGTCGCGAAAGTTACCGGGCAAGCCGACTACGCCCTCGAGCACGATTTGGTCGACATCGTCCATGCCGTGATCGTCGAGAGCACTGTGCCGTCGGGACGCGTCGGGAAGATCGATCTTGCCGCGGCGCGGACCATGCCGGGTGTACTGCGGATATTGACCCATGCCGACGCCCTGCCGCTCAAGAGCTGCCCCATGGTTCCAGCAGGTAGTGTCATGGAGAGCTTCTTGCCGCTCCAGGACGATCGCATCCGGTACAACGGTCAACCCATTGCCCTCGTGGTCGCCGACAGCTTCGATCATGCGATCGAGGCTGCGGGCCGCGTACGCATCGACTACGAGACCGCGCTTGCCGTCGCTGACATCGATGACCCAGCGGCTAAACCAATTGACGTCCCCGGAGCTCCGTCATCCGGTGTGGGCCGGGGCGACGCAAACGGTGCGCTCGCGGCGGCAGCGGTGCGCATGGAGGCAGTCTACACCACTCCCCGCGAATATTCCTGTCCGATGGAGCCGCTTGGAACAATCGCAACCTGGGGCAATGACGGTGCTCTGACCGTTTGGATGCCGAGCCAATGGGCACAGGGTGCACGAAGTGCATTTTCCAACTGGTTTGCCATTCCGATGGAGAAGGTCCGCGTCATTTCACCGTTCGTCGGGGGTGGCTTCGG
>CALRXG020000142.1:0-14177 GCA_943372075.1 Bordetella parapertussis
GGAGCAGACAATGTCGAAATTCAGGGTGGTCACGCCGAAGGGCGCGAGCTTCACGGTCGCCGGCGGCGGCTATGATTACGAGCGGGAGGCGCTCGATCCGATCGGCGCCGAGATCGTCGAAGCGCCGGCCAACGAGGCCGAATTCATCGCCGCGGCCCGCACCGCCGATGCGATCTACGCCAAGGGCATGCCGATCACCAAGGCCGTCATCGACACGCTGGAGAACTGCAAGGTGATCACGCTCGGCAGCGTCGGCGTCGACTCGGTCGACGTCAAGGCGGCGACCGCCCGCGGCATCCCCGTCACCAACATCCCCGACACCTTCATCGAGGAGGTCGCCGACCACGCCATGATGCTGCTGCTCGCCGGCTTCCGCCGCCTGGTCGAGCAGGACAAGTTGGTGCGCACCGGCCGCTGGGCCGAGGGCCGCCCGGCGCTCTTGAAGATTCCGCGGCTCATGGGCCAGACCCTCGGCTTCATCTCGTTCGGCCGGGTCGCCCGTGCCGTGGCCAAGCGCGCCGCACCGTTCGGCCTCAGGATGATGGCCTACGATCCCTTCATCCAGGAAACGCTGATGTACGACCACGGCGTGATTCCCTCGACGCTGTCGGAGGTGCTGTCGCAATCCGACTTCGTCTCGATGCACGCCCCGGCGCGGCCCGAAGTGCACCACATGCTGACCGAGAAGCATTTTCGCCAGATGAAAAAATCGGCGATCTTCATCAACACCGGCCGCGGCGCCACCGTTGACGAGGACTCGCTGATCAAGGCGCTGCAGGAAGGCTGGATCGCCCACGCCGCGCTCGACGTGCTGGAAAAGGAACCGCCGTCGCACAACAACCCGATGCTCGGGATGGACAATGTTACCTTGACCGCCCATGTCGCCTCGGCATCGGCACGTTTTGACGAAGCGCGCAAGCGTCGCGTGGGCTACGAATTGTCACTAGTGCTGCAAGGCATGTGGCCGGTAAGCTGTGTCAACCCGTCGGTGCTGCAAAACACCGCGCTGCGTCGCTGGCAACCGGTCAGCATGGATCGCGGTCCGAACAGCTAGACGGCAGCGCGCTGCTCGCGCGAAGGCTCGTCTCGGCTTCGATACGGGCACTTCGCGCGGCGAGCGCGGCCGGACGACAAGGCCTTCACCAGCGGCCAACGCCGGGAAGGAACAACAAGAACAAACAAAGCAGGGAGTGCAAACGACATGACGTACGAGGTCACGCGTCGCGACGCGCTGGCGCTGGGAGCTTCCGCGGCGGCACTGGCAATCACCGGCGCTTCGGCACAGGACGCATCGAAGGTCAAGGCGGCCGACGTGACGGCGCCGTCGCTGCCGATCGAGAAGGGCGCAACCCTGCGCATACTGCGGCCGGTGCGCTTCGTCCAGGCCGACGAGGACGTGTTCCGCGCCAATGCCAAGAAATTCACCGACAAGACCGGCGTCGATATCAAGGTCGACTTCGTCGGCTGGGAGGACATCAACCAGCAGACCGCAGTGACCTCGAACTCCGGCGCCGGTCCCGACATCATCATCGGCTTCGGTGATGCGCCGCACATCTATATCGACAAGCTGATCGAGCTCACCGACGTCGCCGATTATCTCGACAAGCGCTATGGCGGCTGGCTTGCGCTCGCCAAACGCTATGGCATGCGCTCGAAGTCGAAGAGCTGGATCGGCCTGCCGTTCGGCGCCTCCGGCGGCCCGCTGGTGTACCGCAAGTCGCTGGTCAATGCGGCCGGCTTCGACAAGGTGCCGGAAGACCATGCCGGCATCCTCGAGCTTTGCAAGAAGCTGAAGACGGCCGGCAAGCCGGCGGGCTTCGCGCTCGGCAATGCCGTCGGCGATGGCAACGGCTTCGCCAACTGGCTGTTGTGGTCGCACAACGCCGCGCTGCTGGACGAGGAAGGCAATATCATCATCAACAGCAAGGAGACGATCGCGGCGCTGAAATACCTGAAGGAGCTCTATCCGACCTTCATCGCCGGCACACCGTCGTGGAACGACGTCTCCAACAACCGCGCCTACTCGTCGCAGGAGATCGGCCTGACCGCGAACGGCGTCTCGCTGTACTTCTCGCTGAAGAACGATCCCGCGACCAAGGCGATCGCCGATGACACCCAGCACCAGTTCCTGCCCAAGGGGCTGGCGTCGACCTCGCCGATGTCGGGCCTGACCCTGAATGCGATGGTGTTCAAGCACAGCCCCTATCCCAACGCGGCGAAGACGTTCCTGCAATTCATGCTGGAGAAGGAGCAGTACGAGCCGTGGCTCAACGCCAATTCCGGCTACTGGTCGCAGCCGCTCGCAGCCTATGCCGATGCGGCGGTGTGGTCGGGCGACCCAAAGGTCGCGATCTTCAAGGACACCATGAAGAGCCCTTACTACAATGGCTACAAGGGCCCGATCTCGACCGCGACCGGCGCCGTCAACGCCGACTATGTGCTGGTGCAGATGTGCGCCTCCGTCGCGACCGACGCGGCGACGCCCGAGGCCGCGGCCGCGGAGGCCGAGCAGCGCGCCAAGCGGTACTTCCGACGGCAGAACCGGTAACGGCGATCATTGAACTGCGAAACCTAAATCAGCCGTCATTGCGAGCGAAGCGAAGCAATCCATAGCGCCTTAGACGAGAGATGGATTGCTTCGTCGCTTCGCTCCTCGCAATGACGAGAAGACGAGCATTCAATGTCCGTAACGACCCTCCCATCGCGCGGCGCGGCGCTCCGGCAACCAGGCCGGCTCGCGCGCCTGTTCGACTACAAGCCGTTCCTGATCGTGATGTGCCTTGCGCCCGCGATCGGCCTGCTGCTGGTGTTCCTGACCTACCCGCTCGGCCTCGGCATCTGGCTCGCCTTCACCGACACCACGATCGGCCAGCGCGGCATCTATATCGGGCTCGAGAACTTCCAGTACCTGCTCAAGGACCCGCTGTGGTGGAACGCGGTGTTCTACTCGGTGTTCTACACCGCGGTCGCGACCTTCGGAAAGTTCGCGCTCGGCTTCTGGCTGGCGTTGCTGCTCAACAACCATTTCCCGTTCAAGAGCCTGGTCCGTGCCATCGTGCTGCTGCCGTGGATCGTGCCGACGGTGCTGTCCGCGCTGGCATTCTGGTGGATCTACGATCCGCAATTCTCGATCATCTCCTACCTCCTGGTCGACGTGCTGCACTTGCGCGACAGCAATGTCGATTTCCTCGGCTCGCCCTGGCCGGCACGATTCTCGCTGATCGCAGCCAATATCTGGCGCGGCATCCCGTTCGTCGCGATCTCGTTGCTGGCCGGGCTGCAGACCATCTCGCCCTCGCTCTACGAGGCCGCGATGCTCGACGGCGCCACCGCCTGGCAGCGCTTCCGCTACATCACCTTCCCGATGATGATGCCGATTCTCGCGATCGTGATGACGTTCTCGATCATCTTCACCTTCACCGACTTCCAGCTGGTCTACGCCATCACCCGCGGCGGCCCGGTCAACTCGACGCATCTCTTGGCGACGCTGGCGTTCCAGCGCGGCATCGCCGGCGGCGAGCTCGGCGAAGGTGCGGCGATCGCGGTCTCGATGATCCCGTTCCTGGTGTTCGCGACCTTGTTCAGCTATTTCGGCCTCGCGCGACGCAAATGGCAGCAGGGAGAAGCCAATGACTGACGTCGCAGCCTCCAACGTCGCCCGCGCCACGCCGGACACGATGTCGTGGGACTCCGGCGCCCGGCGCATGGTGATGATCTATCTGCCGCTCGGCTGCTTCATCCTGATCCTGCTGTTTCCGTTCTACTGGATGGCGATCACTTCGTTCAAGCCGAACGCGGAGCTCTTGAACTACAAGGAGCACAACCCGTTCTGGATCACCTCGCCGACGCTCGCGCATGTCAAGCACCTGCTGTTCGACACCGAGTATCCGCGCTGGCTGAAGACCACCATGATGGTCGCGATCGGCTCGACCTTCCTGTCGCTGTTCGCCTCGACGCTCGCCGCCTACGCGATCGAGCGGCTGCGCTTCCGCGGCAGCCCCTATGTCGGGCTCGGCATCTACCTCGCCTATCTGGTGCCGCCGTCGATCCTGTTCATTCCGCTCGCCACCGTGATCGTGCAGTTCGGCCTGTTCGATTCGCCGCTGGCATTGATTTTGGTCTATCCGACCTTCCTGGTGCCGTTCTGCACCTGGCTCCTGATCGGCTATTTCAAGTCGATCCCCTACGAGCTCGAGGAATGCGCGCTGGTCGACGGTGCGACGCGGCTGCAGATCCTGTGGCGGATCACGCTGCCGCTGGCGGTGCCGGGCCTGATCTCGGCCGGCATCTTCTCCTTCACGTTGTCCTGGAACGAATTCATCTACGCACTCGCCTTCATCCAGAGCGGCGCCAACAAGACGGTGCCGGTCGCGATCCTGACCGAGCTCGTCACCGGCGACGTCTACCAATGGGGCGCGCTGATGGCCGGCTCGCTGCTCGGCTCGCTCCCGGTCGCACTTTTCTACTCGCTGTTCGTCGACTATTACGTGTCGTCGCTGACCGGCGCGGTGAAGGAGTAGCTGTTCGGCTGTATCATCGTCATTGCGAGCGGAGCGAAGCAATCCATCGCACCGCATCTACGGAACCATGGATTGCTTCGTCGCTGCGCTCCTCGCAATGACGCGTAGCCGCATCTACCGCGGCACGAACGCAACCGGCACGCTGAAGCCCATCGAGCCCTGCGTGACCTCGGGGGGAAACGCCGGGAACGGCTGGGCCTGGCGGATCATCGCCAGCGCCCGCGCGTCGAAGGTCGGATTGCCGGAGGAGCCGCCGAGATGGCTCGACAGCACCTGCCCGCCGCGGCCGAGCGTGAACACCAGCCGGACCACGCCGCGCTGCCCGTTGCCGCCGGCCGGATAGGAATGGAAGCGCAACAGATGCGCGCGGACCTGGGCGTTGTAGGCCGCGATCGCCGATGCCGCGGCACCCGCGCTGATCGCGGACGCCGCCGGCGCCTGGCGTTCGGCCCGGCTCGGCGCGCTGGTGTGCGGCGCCGGCGTCGCCTCGGACGGCTTCTTGGCGTCGCGGCGCACCACTTTCGGCTTGACCGGCTCGGTCTTGTGCTCAGGAACGACCTTGGTGGGCTCCGGTTTCGGCGGCGTGACCTGCGGCTTCTGCTCCGGCGGCACGGCGACCTCAGCCTTTTCCTGCAACGGTGTCGGCGCGATCTCCTCGTGCACGGCCTGCGCGACAGCAGGCTCCGGCGGCGCGGCATCCGCCTCCTGCATCGCCGGCCCCGGCGGCAGCTCAGTCTCGGAAATCTCCGGCGCGGAGGTGACCGGTGTCAGGTCGACCAGCACCGCCGGCACTGCGACACCCGGCGGCGGCAACGAGACCCAGCTCATGCCGAGCACGATCATCGCTGCGTGCGCCGCCAGGATCGTGGCCGCCGACAGGCCCCAGCGTCTCAGCCAGATGTCACCGCCGGCATCATGCAGCGCATAGGCATTCATCTTGGTCAGCTTCGTCCGTCGAGACCGACCAGCGCGACCTTGAGGTAGCCGGCATTGCGCAAGAGGTTCATCACCTCCATCAGGTCGCCGTAACTGACCGCCTTGTCGGCGCGCAGGAAGATGCGTTCGTCCTTCTTGCCTTGCGTTGCGCCGTCGAGTGCCGACGCCAGCGTATCGCGCGCGATGACGTCCTCGCCGACCGCGACCGACAGATCCGGCTTCACCGTGACGAACACCGGCTTGTCCGGCCGCGGCTGCGGCTCGGCGGTCGAGGCCGGCAGATCGACGCCGAGATCGACGGTGGCGAGCGGCGCCGCCACCATGAAGATGATCAGGAGCACCAGCATCACGTCGATGAACGGCGTGACATTGATCTCATGCGCCTCGACAAGGTCGTCGTCGCCGCGACGCCGGCCACCGAACGCACCGCCAGAACCGAGCTTGACGCCCATCTCTCACTCCGCGGCGCGTGCCAGCCGGAACAGGCTGCGATCGCCTTCGCGGCTGACCAGCAGCATCACCATGACGGAGGCGTCGCCGAGCAGCGCGCGGTAGCCCGCGATCGAGCGGGTCAAATGATTGTAGATCACGACCGCGGGGATCGCCGCGACCAAACCGAGCGCGGTTGCGAGCAGCGCTTCGGCGATTCCCGGCGCGACAACCGCGAGATTGGTGGTGTGTGCCTCGGAGATGCCGATGAAAGCGTTCATGATGCCCCACACCGTACCGAACAGACCGACGAACGGCGCAGTGGCGCCGATCGTCGCGAGCACGCCGGTGCCGCGCGCGATCTGCCGCGACATCGCCGCTTCGACCCGCTCCAGCCGAAGTGCGATGCGCTCCTTGAAGCCGTCGTCGAACATGCCGCGGGAGAGCGTGGCCTCGCGCGAGGCCGACTGGATGATCTGCGCCACGGCATCGTTGCCGTCGCGGCTCGCCTGTTCGACCTCGGCAAGCTGGGTGTCGCGCTCGAGCTGACCGATGCGCTGCCTGGCCAGCACCGTCTTGCGGCGGATCTCGATGGTCTTGGCGAGCCAGATCGTCCAGCTCACCAGCGAGGCGAAGGCGAGCCCGATCATCACCGCCTTCACGACGATGTCGGCGCTCTCGAACATGCCCCAGGGCGAGAGGTTGCGCGGCAGCAGCGCGGCGTCGGTGGCAGCAAGGCTCGCTCCCGGCGACATGCCGAACCCGGCGGTTGCCGCCATCCAGATCCTCCGCTCAAGCCACCGATACGCCATGGTCCGCCTCCCGTCCTGCGTTCGCCTCAGGCCGCCTTCGGCGCAAGACGGTCCGCTAGCGCGTGGAAGCGCACCAGCTGATCGCCGCGCAGCGCGCGCGTCTCGTCACGGCCGACGAACACCTTGAACATGATGCCGCCGTCGAGATTGATGAAGGCGATGAACGCCGACACCTTGCCCATGAACGGCCGCTCGACGAAGGCAATCGCCGCGCAGCGCTCATGCCTGAGGTGACCGTGCAGACCCTTCGGCTGCATCAGGTTGAAATAGCCGCGGCCGACCTCGCCCTTCGGGATGGCACCGGTGAACTCGAAGATCGCATCATCGGTATGCACGATCAACGTGACCTCGCCCCACTCCGCGACGTCCTGCATCGCGGTGGCGAACTCACCGGCGCCGATCCGCACCATGCTCTCCGGCAGCGCCTCGAGCACCGCGCGCGGCGTCACCTTGCGCTCGCGCGCGACATCCTCGATGACGGCACCGGGATTGTCGGCCATGTAGGCCTTCAACCCGGCAAGCTCGGCATTCGGCATGGCCGCCTCCGTCACGCCGCGGCGCTCTTCGCCCGCTCGGTGATCAGCACCTCGAAGCCTTCAAACCTGGGGTGACCGAGATAGAGGCTGCCGCCGGTCTCGTTGCCGGCGCGGGAATGGGCGCGGCGGAACGCATCCGACTTGGTCCAATCCTCGAACGCCGCCTTGCTGGCCCACACGGTGTGGGTCGCATAGAGCGTGTGGTCTTCCGCCTCGGGACCCTTCACCAGATGAAACTCGATGAAGCCCGGCAGATCACCGAGATAGGACTCGCGGGTCCTCCAGACGGTCTCGAACGCCTGTTCCTTGCCCTTGATCACCTGAAACCGGTTCATTGCGATGAACATGAAAGTCTTCTCCTGTTTGCCGTCGGATGCCTGGATGATGCCATGGATCCTGCCGGTTGATCTCGTTGATAGCATGAACGCGCCAAGGCCGCGCTGGGGGCACCAGCGCGGCCGGAGCAACCTGGATGGAATGATCGGCTCGTCGCGTTACGCTCCACCAAGGTGAATCTTCAGTCCGGCCTTGTAGACGGTGCCCGGGCCGGGGCTCGAGAACAGCACGTCGTTCTGCGTCGTGCCATCGGTCGAGGAGCCCGGGATCGCGTAGGGCCGGTAGTATTGGTTCAAGAGGTTATCGACCGACGCCGTGAAGGTGATGTCCTTGGTGGCGTTCCAGGTCACATAGAGATTGACCAACTCGTAGCCGGTCGAGGGCAGATAGCCCGCCGGCAGATCGTTGTTGGCGCCGAACGAGGACCATTGCGCGGCAATGATCAGCGAGCGGTCGAGCAGGCGCACGCCGCCCGTCGTCGTCACCTTGCGCGGCGTGATGGTGGCGAGCCCGATATTGGTCTGGGTGTTCCGGCCGCGCATCAGATGACCAGCGACGCCCACGAACCAGTCGCCCGCGTCATACATCGTCTCGGCTTCGAAGCCTTCGATCCGGGCGTGGGCGATGTTCTGATACTGGTAGAACTGGCTGAAGCGTCCGAACGGAGTCGTGGTCGGTGCCGACGCGACGAGATCGATATAGCCGTCGACGTCGTTCTGGAACACGTTGATCTTGCCGCGGAACGAGTCGCTCGCGGTGAAGATGCCGTCATACTTCAGATTGATGCCGGCCTCCTTGTTCTTGCCGACCTCGGGCCGCAGCGCTGCGTTGGGCAGGAAGCAGAACAGACCGCTGGTGCCGTCCGGACAGTTGAACAGCGCCGGCCCGCCGCCGGTGGCGTGGCCGCCCGCGATCAAGGTCTCGGTGATCGACGGCGCGCGATAGCCTTCGGCATAGCTGACATAGGGCGTGAAACCCGCGACCGGCGTGACGCCAAGCGTGATCTTCGGCGACAGCCGGTCGCCACTGGTCGTGGTGTTGATCGATGTCAGCTCGTAGTGGTCGTAGCGGACGGCGCTGACGAGCTCGAGCCAGGTCGAATAGTTCTGTTTCAACTGCACGAAGCCGCCGGATACCGTGCGCTGGCCGCCCGGCGTCGTGATGTTGGAATTGCCGCGGGAATCGAAGGTCTCGACATCGTCGCGGAAGGCATCGAAACCGTAGGTCACGGCGTTGCGCCAGTCGCCGAAATTGAAGCGCGAGGTGTTGTTGACGTCGATGCCGACGGTGTCGAGCGAATAGCCGCGCTTGTCGCCGACGCAGCCGGAGATGTTGTTGCCGGGATTGCCGAGCGAGCAGATGCCGCCGCCGGTGGTGATGCGGTTGTTGTAGGTCTTGACCTGGTCGTTGTCGGTGCGGTTGCCGTAGACCGAGATGTTCCAGTCGAACAGCATGTCGTCAGGCTTGGAGTACTTCCAGCTCAGCGTGCCGGTGTAGTTCCTGGCATCGGAGGCATAGACCGAGGAGCCCGCGATCGCCGCCAGAGGCGCTGCCGTCGTGGTCGGGCCGCGGTTCTGCTGGCCGATATTGTACTGGTAGTCCTGGAAGATGCCGCCGATCTTGAACTCATGGCCCTCGGCCGGGCGGATCGTCACCTTCATCAGGCCGGCCGCGATATCGTTGCCGGTGTTGCCGATCTCGGTGCCGGAGCCATCCTTGTAATTGCTCTGGGTGCGGTAGACCGCGCCGCCGAACACATCGACATTCGGATCGGCGCGGACGCCGCCGAACGCCGAGGCCATGCCGCGGTCCTTGTTGCTGCCGTAGGAGCCCGACATGTCGACACCCCAGCGCTCGCCGGGGCGCACCACGTCGTCGATGTCCTTGGTACGGAACGACACCACGCCGCCGATCGCGCCGGAGCCGTAGATGTTCGCGGTCGGGCCGCGCACCACGTCGACGCCGCCGATCAATTCCGGATCGAGGAAGAACGAGCCGTTGGCATTGTGGCCGGTGCGCTGATAGTTCTGCCGCGCGCCGTCGACCACGACGGCGACGCGGCCGAAATCCTGCAAGCCACGGATGTTGATGACGGTCGCCGGATCGTCGCCGCGCTCCTGAAAGGAGACGCCCGGGACGTTATAGAAAATGTCCGACACCCGGTTCGGCTGCAGGCCCTGAATTTTCTCCAGGGTGACGGAGCTGACCGGCGCCAGCGCATCGATCGCGCGCTCGTCGGTCTTGGACGCCACGGCGGTGATGGTATCGAGCGACTGCACCGGCACCGCGCCGATCTGCGCGCGCGCATTCATCGCCGGCGCCGCGGCCTGCTGTTGCGCGACGGGCTTCGGCTTTCGCTTGGCCTGCTTGGGCCGCTCGGTCGAAGGACGCGCAGCCGAAGCATCGGCGGTTTGCGCCAAACCACTTTCCGGCAATGCCGCAAATGAAAACACCGACGCGCCCAAAATCAAGGCGCGCGAAACCCTAGCCCCGTCAGCCATATTAGCCCCAGCCCGATGATCGCTTTTCTGGTCTGGCTGGCGTGCGCTCGGTGAGCGACTTGCTGGCTACCAACTTCATTGCGCTGCAAGCCACCCGCTTGCATCGCGTGAATGATTGGTTACGAGCCGGCAACAAAACGGTCAAGAATGCGGCGGCGCTGTTTACATCGATTGTAAAGTGCAGCCGTTGGAAAGCGCCTCGGCCGTCTTATACAGACAGGCAACATTCAACAGTTTCAAAAAGGCGCGGCATCAGGTAATGGCGGCAACCTCCGGAGAGAACATCGGCGCGGCCGGCGGGCAAGCCGATTCCGCTTCTGGCGCCGCCAAAACGCTCGTCCTGCGCGGAAATCGCCTCGACAGCCGCGAACTGTTCGCGACCGAGCGCGAGATCATCATCGCGCATGGCGAGGAGCAATACCGCTTGCGGCTGACCTCGCAGAACAAGCTGATCCTGACCAAGTGACGGCCCCGATGACAATTTGTCGCACGCTCGCTGTGCTCGCCTTCTCCTGCTTGTTGCCGATCCATGCAGCGACCGCCGAGGGCATCACCGTGCACGACGCGCGCGACCGCGACGTCGTGATCCACGATCCCTCGCGGATCGTCTCGATCGGCGGCGCGATCACCGAGATCCTCTACGCGCTCGGCTTCGAGGACCGCATCGCCGGCGTCGATGCCACCAGCCTTTATCCGCCGTCAGCGCTGCGCGAGAAGCCCGACGTCGGCTATATGCGCCAGCTGTCGCCCGAGGGTGTGCTCGGCCTGCATCCGTCGTTGGTGCTCGCGGTGCAGGGGTCCGGGCCCAAGGAAACCATGGACGTGCTGGAGGCGGCGAAGGTGCCGCTGGTGCTGGTGCCGGAAACCTTCTCGGAGGCAGGACTGGTCGAGAAGATCAGGCTGGTCGGCCACGCCATGGGCGCCGAACCACGCGCGGCCTGCCTGACCACGGCAGTCGAGAGCGACCTTGCGCAACTGCGCACGCTGCGCGCCAAGGTGACGAAGTCGGTGCGCGTGATGTTCGTGATGTCGCTCTTGAACGGCCGGGCGATGGCCGCGGGCCACAAGACTGCCGCCGACGAGATCATCCAGCTCGCCGGCGGCGTCAACGCGATCGACGGGTATGACGGCTACAAGCCGGTCAATGACGAGGCGATCGTGGCGGCGAAGCCGGACGTGGTGCTGTCGATCGATCGTGGCAAGGATTCGCTGACCGCGGAGGCGGTGTTCGCGCATCCGGGCTTCGCGTTGACGCCAGTCGCCGCCAACAAGGCATTCATCTCGATGGAAGGGCTTTATCTGCTCGGCTTCGGACCGCGCACCGCGGCCGCGGCGCGCGATCTCTCGGTCAAGCTCTATCCGGCGCTGGCCCCGCAAGCGGAGACCTTCAAGCCATCGGCGCTGACCGCGAACTGCCGGCAATGAGCGTGCTGGCCGAGCGCAGCGCCCGTGCGAAACAACGGCACACCGGCATGACGCTGCGGCCGGCAGCGACACTCACTATGTTTGGCCTGCTGGCCGCGCTCACGATCACCGCGCTGGTCGCCCTGACGGTCGGGGCCGCCGGCATTCCGCTGGCGCGGCTTCCGGCCGCGCTCGGCCTGTGGGCGGACGGCGCGGCCGGTCCGCTGCTGGCGCGCGACCAGCTCGTGGTGTGGTCGATCCGCATCCCGCGGATCGCGGCCGCAGCGATGGTCGGCGGGCTCCTTGCCGTATCGGGAACAATCATGCAGGGCCTGTTCCGCAATCCCCTCGCCGATCCCGCGCTGGTCGGCGTCGCCTCCGGCGGCGCGTTCGCGGCGGCGGCCGCGATCGTGTTCACCGACAGCCATCTCGGCGAGAGCTTGCGCTTCCTGCAGCACCAGCTGCTGCCGATCGCGGCCTTTGCGGGCTCGCTGATCACGACCATCGTGCTCTACGCCATCGCCAGCCGCGGCGGCCGCACGTCGATTGCGATCTTCCTGCTCGCCGGCCTCGCGATCGCCGCGATCGCCAATGCCGGCATCGGGCTGCTGGTGTTCGTGGCCGACGACCGCCAGCTTCGTGACATCACCTTCTGGCTACTGGGTTCGCTCAGCGGCGCGACCTGGGGCAAGCTCACGACGCTGGCGCCAGTGCTGGGCGTTGCGTTGATCGTCTGCATCTCGATCGCCCGTGGACTCGATGTGCTGGTGCTGGGCGAAGCCGAGGCGTTCCACAGCGGCGTCGACGTCGAACGGCTGAAGCGGATCTCGATCGTCCTGGTATCGGCGATGACCGGCGTCGCGGTCTCGGTGTGCGGCGTGGTCGGCTTCGTCGGCATCGTGGTGCCGCATCTGCTGCGGCTGGTGATCGGCCCCTCGCATCGCCTGCTGCTGCCGGCGTCGGCGCTGCTCGGCGCCATCCTGCTGGTCGGTGCCGACACGGTCGCGCGCACCATCGTGGCGCCGGCCGAAATGCCGATCGGCATCCTGACCGCAGCGATCGGCGCGCCGTTCTTCCTCGCCATGTTGCTGCGCCAGCGCGGGCTGGTGTCGCTATGACAGCGCTGCTCGAGGCGCAGTCGGTGTCGATGACCGTCGGCGGCACGACGCTGGTCGATGCGGTATCGCTGCAGATCGGCGCCGGCGAGATGGTGGCGATCGTCGGCCCCAACGGCGCCGGCAAATCGACGCTGTTGCGGATGCTGTCGGGCGATCTCAAACCATCCAGCGGGACGATCAAGCTCAAACAGCGCGACCTGCATGGCTACGCGCCGCGCGAACTGGCGCGGCACCGTGCGATGCTGTCGCAGCACGTCAACGTCACCTTCCCGTTCACCGTCGAGGAAATCGTCGCGATGGGCGCGGGGGAGAGCCCGCGCGCCACGGCGCGTGGCCTGGTCGAGGCGGTGCTGGACGAGGTCGGGCTGGCGCAATTCCGTTTCAGGCAACTGCCGACGCTGTCCGGCGGCGAGCAGCAGCGCGCGCATTTTGCCCGCGTGCTGGTGCAGCTCGCCTGCGGCGAGGCGCTGCATGGGCCCGGGCTGTTGCTGCTCGACGAGCCGACATCGAGCCTCGATCTGCGGCATCAGATCGATCTGGTCGAGACCGCGCGGCGGCGTGCCGCACGTGGCACCGCCGTGATCGCGATTCTGCATGACCTCAACCTCGCGATGCGGTTCGCCGACCGCATCCTGCTGCTGCACAGCGGCCGGCTTGCGGTCGATGGCGACCGTGCCGCCGCGATGCAGGCCGACACCCTTCGGAAAATCTTCGAGATCGACGTTGCGATCGAATACACCAATGGCGGCGTGCCGTTCCTGTTACCGCAGACCATGCAGCCGGCAAGCAAAGCGACGTAAGGCCGCAAGCCTTATCCCGTCGCAACACAGGCGATTCACAAAACTGTCAGCCGGCTGTAACAGGCGCCTCGGAGAACACCGCATCGTTTCATCTCGAGGAGATCAACCATGCGTCTGTCCCTGCTCTGCTCCGTCGCCACCGTGCTGCTCGCCACATCGGCGTTCGCGCAAAGCGAGGGCGAATTCCCGGCGACGCTGGCGGGACACGCCGTGATGCCGGCGGAGACCTTCATCGAGGCCCCCGCCGACGCCCCGAACGATCTGAAGACTTCAGGCAAATACACCACCGGCAAGCGCGTCGACGCGATCGGCACCGTGATGGGCAAGTCCTACGAGCGGCCAACCGGCGTGTCGCTGCCGTTCAAGGGCCAGCCGCTGCAAGGCAATTCCGGCATCAAGACGATGCCCGACGGCTCGTTCTGGGTGCTCACCGACAACGGCATGGGCTCGCGTTACAACTCGGCGGACTCGATGCTGTACATGAACCGCTACAAGATGGATTGGGCCGGCGGCAAGATCGAGCGCCAGGAGACCATCTTCCTGCACGACCCCGACAAGAAGGTGCCATTCCGCATCGTGCATGAGGACACCGCCAAGCGCTACCTCACCGGCGCGGATTTCGACACCGAGGGCTTCCAGATCATCAACGACATCTTCTGGATCGGCGACGAGTTCGGGCCCTACATCCTCAAGGCGGACAAGACCGGCAAGATCCTCGCAGTGTTCGAGACGGTTGCCGACGGCAAGCCGGTGCGCTCGCCGGATCACTGGGCGGTGCAGTCGCC